>JAPLKT010000049.1:12897-28445 GCA_026387895.1 Gemmatimonadota bacterium
CCGGCGACGGTAAAGTCCATCACCTTCTCGTCCAACGGCGCGGTCATTGCCGACGGCACGCAGATCGGAAAGCTCCGCGTTGAAGACGTACCCGCTGGCGCCAAGCTCCAGCACGAAGGCAACGGCCTCTTTGCCGCACCCGCTGGCCGTACCCCCGTGGGCGATGCCGACCGTACCGTCCGCCAAGGCATGCGCGAGGAGTCGAACGTCAACTCCGTCGAGGCCATGGTCGATATGATCGCCGTCCAGCGCGCCTACGCCAGCGTCCAGAAAGTCATGACCACTATCGACTCGGCGCGCGGTATCGCGACCACCGAGCTCGGTAAGCCTGTTTAATCCCGCTCCTCGAGGACGAGTACTATGGATCCCGCACTCCGCGCCGCTGCCACGGGCATGATGGCCCAGCAGACCCGCACCGAAGTCATCGCCAACAACTTGGCCAACGTCAACACGACCGGCTTCAAACAAAGCCGCACGCATTTCGTCGATCTCCTGTACCAAACCGTCCAGGGCGCGACCACCGTCAGCAACACCGACGCCACCATGACCCCCGCCATTCAGGTGGGTCGCGGTACGCGTCTGGCTGGCATCGAGCGCAACAACGGACAGGGCGCCATGGAGCAGACCTCGCGTCCGCTCGACATCGGCATCCAAGGCGACGGCTTCTTTCAGATCAACATGCCCAACGGGCAGCTGGCCTACACGCGTGACGGCTCCTTCCAGATCAGCGATCAGGGCACGCTCGTCACGAGCGAAGGGCTCACCGTCGCGCCTGGCATCAAGATTCCAAGCGATGCGTCGTCGGTGAACATCTCGTCGACCGGCATCGTCTCCGTCACCTCCGGAAGCTCGGCGAACCTCACGGAAGTTGGCCGTATTGAGCTCGCCCGCTTCGCGAATCCGTCTGGGCTCCAGTCCATGGGCGGGAACCTCTTCCAGGCCACCGCAGCCGCTGGCGAGCCCACCACGGGCTACCCGCAGGACGAAGGCCTCGGCCGCGTCCAGCAGGGATATCTCGAAGGCAGCAATGTCGAGATCGTGCAGGAAATGGTCGACATGATCAGCGCCATGCGCGCCTATGAAGTGAACTCCAAGGCCATCAAGAACAGCGAGTCGATGGCGGAAATCTCCAACAACCTGATTCGATGACCTTCGGCGTTCGGTCGGTCGTGACAGGCCTTGGCCTGGCGCTTTTGGCCGGGCGAGCCTCGTCGCAACAGCTCCGCGCCGCGCACGATATCGCCCGCGGCACGGTGCTTGCATCTACCGATATCGTGGCGGATTCGTCCGCCGACGCAAAACGGTACGACGGCTGGATCACTCGGCGGATTGTGCGGCAGGGTGAGGTGCTCAAAGAGCCGGCAATCGGGCAACGCGTGTTGGTTGCCAATGGGAGCCGAGTTCGGCTGGAAGCGGTTGTGGATGGGGTTGTCGTTAGTCGAGACGGCATCGCAACCGCTGCAGGATCGCTGGGCGACAGGGTGCGGGTTCGCATCGACGCGCAGCGAGCAGTGACGGGCACGGTGACAGGACCGGCGACCGTACGACTTCCTTGACCTGACGATCCACTTCTCATGACTTTCTCTCGCTCCTTCCGGACTGCCACGCGCCTCGCGACCCTCGTCGCGACCCTCGTCGCGATGACCGTGGCATCACGCGCGCTTGAGGCTCAGGCCCGCGGAGCTGCGCAGCCCGTGAAACCCGTGAAGCCCGTCGTGCTGGACTCGACGACGCTCGACGCGCCGGTCCGCTCCTCGTGGACCTCGGACCGCGTGCGCTTCGGCGTGGGGGACATCATCACCGTCCTGATCGACGAGCGCACTTTGGCTGCCGCGACGCTGACCGACAACGCGTCCGACACCCGCCAGAAGTCCATGGGACTCAATGTGCGCCCCCCCGCCTCGCCAACCGGCCTGACGCCGAATGTGAATGTGGGCGTGGACGTCAACAACAACGGCAACTCCAACAAGAGCGGTTCTGCTGCTCGCCAGAACACGTTTCGCAGTGAAATGAGCGTCCGCGTGGTCGCCGTCTCCCCCACGGGAATGGTCAAGATCTCCGGACACAAGACGGTGAACGTCGACAAGAATCAGCAGGACGTCGTGCTCAGCGGCTGGGTGCGCCCGCAGGACATCTCGGTCGGCACGAACACCGTCGAGTCGGCACGTATTGCCGACGCTGAACTGAACTACGTACAGAAGGGTGCGCTGGGCGCGCCGAAGTCTGGCATCATCACCCGCGTGCTCGGAGCGCTCTGGCCGTGAGCATGCGACGTGCGCTTCCGTATTCGGCCCTCGTGCTCGGGCTGTTCGGCCTAGCCGGACGGTCGGCGGCCGCGCAGGATGCGCGCATCCGTGATCTCGTGCTGGCCGACGCCGCGCCGCCAACCCGTCTGATGGGCTACGGTCTGGTGACCGGCCTCAACGGTACGGGCGACCGCGTCACCGGCGGCAATGGCTCGCGCCAGACGGTGCAATCCATCGTGAACCTGCTGCGTCGATTCGACGTCGAAGTCCCCGCGGAAGTGCTGCGCACGCGCAACGTTGCCGCAGTCCTCGTGACCGCTGAAGTTTCGCCATACCTGCGTCCTGGTGGACGGTTCGAAGTGCGCGTCTCCTCAGTGGGCGACGCGCAGTCGCTCCGCGGCGGCGTCCTCTGGATGACGCCACTGGTCGCCGATGCCGGCGGACGTCCCATGGCCGGTGCGCAGGGCGCGCTGATCGTGAGCGGCGGCGATGCGCGTCCCGTGGCGAACATGGGAAGCCAGACCACCGCGCGCGTGCTCGACGGCGGCGTCCTCGAAGCCGAGATGCCGCGGCCGCGCGCCGCAGCCAATGACCGACTCTTCCTGAAAGACCCCGATCTCAACACCGCGGTTCGCATCGCGGCCGTTATCGATTCGGCACTCGGCGCCCCCAAGCAAGCCCTAGTCGAAGACCCGGGCCTCATTCGCCTCGTCCTCAAGGACACCGCGAATGGCTCCTCGGCCGCCCTCGCCTTCATTCGCGATTTGCGTATTCGCGCGCCACGCACGTCCCGCGTGACCATCGACGCCCGCAGCGGAACCATTGTGGCTGGCGGCGACATCTCTGTTGGTGAAGCCACGGTCAGTCACGGTGGGCTCACTTTGAGTATCGGCGGCGGTGGCGGAACCGACACCACGACAGTCGCGGGCGAAGTCCGGATGGCAGCTGGTGCGTCGGTGCAGAAGGTGGCCTCTGCCCTCCGCGCACTGCAAGCGACGGCAACGGAAATCGCTGCCATCTTCGAAGCGCTCCGCGATGCCGGCGCGATCGCAGCCGAGGTGATTGTCCGATGATCCGCGCAACTCCGACAACAGGCACCACCCCACCCGTCGATCCGCAGGCCAAGGCGATCGCACGGCTGACAAAGACCGCCAAGCAGTTCGAAGGCGTCTTCGTCCAGCAACTCTTCAAGGCCATGCGCGACACGGTGCCCCAGGACGGACTCACGTCCGGTGGCACCGGCGAAGACATGTTCACCGGCATGCTCGACCAGAACCTCGCCGACAAGCTCCCCCAGCAGTGGAAGCATGGTCCCGCCGAGGCGATGGTCGCACACTTCCGCGCACAAGTCACCGCACAAGTCACCGCACAGGCCGACAGTTCGCCGACTCCCGTGGATTTTCGCCGATGATGCCCTCCCGTCAGTTGCACCCCGGATACATGCCACCGTCCGCCGCGTCTAACAGTGCCAGTGCCATCAGTGCTCTGACACACGCGCTGCAGACGGAGGCCAAGTTGTTGCATGACCTCTGTGACGTGCTCGACCGCCAGCGTATCGCGGTTGCCGAGAGCGACATCGAGGCCGTCGATGACTCCGTATTCGTGACGCATCGCCTGTTGCTGTCACTCGGCGAAGCCCGCAAGCGCCGTCGCACCATCAATCACATCCTGGGTGAAGGGGACGATCTCAGCATCCCCGCGCTCGAAGAATATTTCGGCGGAAACGTCCCCGACGAAGTCCGCGCCGCCGCTGAACAGCTCGCCGATTCGGCCAGGATGCTCCAGCGCGACGTCGCCATCAACCGCCGTGTGCTTCGCTCGGCCATTGATGTCGGCGACGAGCAGGTCCGTGCGCTCTGTGGAGCGCCGACCAACCGTTCGGTCTCGTACTCCACGGCGGTACGTCCGCAGGCGACCTCGTCCGTCAACAGCTCAATCCTGGACCGGCGCGTATGAGCAACGATATTGGTGGCGTCATGGACAGCGTGCGCCGTGCATTCGCGACGCAGCAGCAGTCCCTCAGCATCATCTCGAAGAACATTTCTAGCGCCACGGTCGACGGCTACTCGCGTCTCTCGGTACAAGTATCGCCCACAACCGGCGATAACATTACCCTGCGTTCGCGCGACGCCCTGCTCGATCGTTCAGTCCGATTGCAGAATGGTCCTGCGGCGCACAGCAAGCAGCGCGCCGAGACCTTGGGACAGATTCAGAGTGTGTTCGGCGAGCCGTCGGACAATGGTCTTGCCGCCGCCATGGACGGATTCTGGGGGGCCTGGGGCGATCTCGCCAACACACCGACCGACTCCGTTTCAAAAACCGCCGTGCAGCAGAAGGGGCTCGCCCTGACGAGCACCTTTAATCGCTACGCGGCGCAACTCACCAACGTGAACGATCTGACCCGCAGCGGCGTGATCGACGGCGTCGCCAAGGTAAATGAAATCTGCCGGCAGATCGGCAACATCAACGGACAGCTCGGCGGTGTCGCGGCCGATGACGGTGACTCCGGCGCGCTACTCGATACCCGTGACCGCTTGATCGATCAGCTCTCCAAGTTGGTGCAGACCACGGTCAACACGTCATCCGATGGCACCGTGAGTCTCTATGTGGGATCCGACGAACTTGTACGCGGCCCCCACGTGAGCCCAATGTCGGTGCAGAACGGACCGCCGGTCGCCATTTCCGTACTCGGCGCCAACTTCGCAGGCCCCGATCTCGGTGGGCAGCTCGGCGGCTTGCTGCAGGCGCTCAACACCGAGATCCCTACAGCCCAGAATGGCCTTGATGCGCTGGCGAAAGCCTTGGTGCAGGATGTCAACGCCGTCCATACCGCCGGGTGGTCGCCCGCAACGGGCGGAACCGGCGTGCCCTTCTTCTCGACGGCACCGGAAGGGGTGCTCGCCGCCAAGATGACGCTGTCGGCTCAGGTCGCGAGCGATGCCTCGGCAATCGTGACCGGCTCGCTCCCGAACGCAAAGGGCGACAACACGGTCGCGCTGTCCCTGGCGGCGCTCCGCGATCTCTCACCCAGCGCAGCAGGCGGCTCGTTTGGGTCGATGTATCAGAGCTTGGTGACGCAAAACGCCTCGTCCAAGAATGCCGTCGACGCCGACGCGACCGTCTACGGCACGCTCGCGGATCAAGCCGCGAGCCGTCGCCAGTCCGCCATCGGCGTCAACACGGACGAAGAACTGGTCAAGATGATGGGGTTCCAGCAGTCCTACGCCTCCGCTGCCAAAGTCGCCGCCGCGCTCGACCAGATGATTCAGACGCTTCTCAACTCTAAGAACTGAGCCGCTGCCCATGTTGATTCTCAGCCGCAGCGAAGGCGACGTCATTCACATCGGCGACGGTGTGCGATTGATCGTGCTCAGCTGCGACCGCAAGGGCGTCCGGCTTGGCATCGACGCGCCACGCGATGTCCGCATTCTCCGCGGCGAAATCGTCGTCGATATCGAACAGGAGAATAAGCGCGCGATGACGGCCCAAAAGGAATGGCTACACCTCGCGCCTGCCGCGACGATTCGATCCAACGTCGTCGAGTCTACCGAGCCGACCAAGCAGGACTAAGCAGGACTAAGCAGGACTAAGCAGGACTAATCCCCTCCGCGCGCGGCCTGCCGCGCGGCTCCAAGCTCCGGAAGCGTCAAGGTCCGACCTGACGCACCGGTGTGCACCACCCCGCCCGCATGCGCCATCAAGAGAGCCGCTGCACGCACGAGCCCGCGCTCAAGCCCGCTCTCAAGCCCGCTCTCAAGCCCGCGCTCCGATGCTGCCGGCCCGCGCGACAGCTCAATCGAAACGACCTCTGCCGTCGTCGCGGGATACCGCACGACAATCGGCACGCTCTCGTCCGTGGATTCACGCGCGGCATCCGTGAGCAACATCAGCAACGCCTGCGTCAGCGATCCGCGACGCGCCAACACCGGCGCGGGGGCACGGTGCGCCGAGGCGCCCGCCGAGGCGCCCGCAGCGGAGCCACTAGAGGCCTCAGCCGGCAGTTCGACAGGGACTGACCGCACATCTACGTGCTGCCCCAGCAACGCGACCGCGACCGCCATGACGTCGGGGAGGGCGATGGGCTCCAAATCCCCTTCCCCGTCCAGCTCGAGGGACCGGAAGAGCTGCAGGAGCGCCTCAAGGCGGGCCATCTCGCCGTCAAAGGCCTCGCCCCAGCGGGGTTCCGACGGGCGCTCGCGCAACGCCGTGCCGATACTCCACACAGAGAACATCCGATTCCCCAGCGCGTGCGTCAGCCCCCTTGTCAGGGCATCAGCGGTCTCCATCCATGCGGCGGCGGCGGCAGAATCTGCCGCAAGGATAGCTAGGGTATTCCGCTTAGTCACGGGTGAACGCTCCTGCAGGAGAAATCCGCGAACCGGCCGATACTAGAAGGGTGGACATGAAGTCCTCGCCCCCATTCGACACGGAAGCGTCGCTGTGTTTCTGATTATTGGTATCATTGTTGTCTTCGGAAGCATCATCGGAGGCTACCTGAACGAGCACGGTAATTTTGCCGTGCTGATTCAGCCGAACGAATTCCTCATCATCGGCGGAGCCGCCCTCGGCTCGATGCTGATCGGCAACTCCCCGGCGACCATCAAGCGCTGCGGGCAGATGACGCTGGGGCTCCTCAAGCCAAACCCATTCAACTCGACCGCGTACGAGGACCTGCTACAGGTACTCTACAAGGTGTTCCAGAAGGCCCGCAAGGACGGCCTCGTGGGACTCGAGTCCCACATCGTAGATCCTGAGAAGAGCGACATCTTCAAGGCCCACCCGATGTTCATGCACCACACCCAGGCGGTCGCCCTCTTGTGCGACACTCTGAAGGTACTACTCACCGGTGCCGTCGAGAACCATCACCTCGACGAAATCATCTCCTCAGACCTCGAACAGCAGCATCACGAGGCCATGTCGGCCCCAATGGCCATCACGAAGGTCGGCGACGCCATGCCCGGATTCGGCATCGTGGCCGCCGTGCTCGGTGTCATCATCACCATGGGCTCCATCGGCGGCGCGGCATCCGAAGTTGGCGAGAAAGTCGGCGCTGCCCTCGTCGGCACCTTCCTGGGCATCCTGATGTCGTATGGCGTCATGGGGCCAATCGCGCAGTCCATCGAGGGACGGATTGCATCCGAACATGCCTACATGCTCGTGATCAAGACCGCCCTGCTCGCCTATGCTCGCGGCGACTCCCCAATGTCAGCCGTGGAGTTCGCACGCCGCGGCATCGAACCAGAGGACCGTCCGTCGTTCGCCGCGCTTGAGTCGATGGTCCGCAACAGAGCGGCCTAATCGTGAGCAAGACGGCCTCGAAACGCCCTATTGTCATCAAGAAGATCAAGAAGGCCGGGCACGCACACCACGGCGGGTCGTGGAAGGTGGCGTACGCCGACTTCGTGACGGCGATGATGGCCTTCTTCATGGTCATGTGGATCGTCGGGATGGACGACGCCACCAAGAAGTCCATCGAGATCTACTTCTCGAACCCGAACCCCAGCATGAAGGGATCGGCCTCTGGTACGAGCCCCATCGGCCACGGCAGTAAGCCAGTGCAGTTGAATCCGGTCCAGGTCAAGCAGATGATCCGCGTGGCCGAGGAGAAGTCGTTCAAGGCCGCCGCAGATCGCATCCGTGCACGACTCGACTCCGCGCGTGGATCGCTCGGCTCCGCCAAGTTCGAAGTGACAGTAACGGAGGGCGGGCTCCGCATCGAGTTGATCGAAGGCGAAGCCGGCGATTCGTACTTCGCGCGCGGCTCTGGCCAAATGCGCACCGCGGCAAAGGTTGGACTGGTGTTGATTGCCTCCGAGCTCAGCGCGCTGCGCAATCCGGTCGTCCTTGAGGGACACACCGACGGCAGCAACTATGGCTCAAGCGCGAACTACAGTAACTGGGAGCTCTCCGCCGACCGCGCGAACGCCGCGCGCCGCATGCTCGAGGACGCGTCGCTCGATCCCAAGCGGATTGTCGAGGTGCGCGGCTACGCCGACACCCGACTGCGAAACCCAAAGAACCCGAGCGCCTCTGAGAACCGCCGGATTTCGATCTTCCTGCCATTCAGTGATGTCAAAGCCAGAGCAGATTCGCTCGCCGTGAACTAAGCCGCGTCGGCTGTGGACGACTACAAAAGACAACGCGCCCCGTCGGTAAACCGACGGGGCGCGTTCTATAGCGAGAGACGCGACTACCAGCGATAGTGCGCAAAGGCCTTGTTGGCCTCGGCCATGCGGTGCGTGTCTTCCTTCTTCTTGACGGCATTGCCTTCGCCCTTGCTCGCGGCGATCGTCTCAGCGGCCAACTTCTCCGCCATCGACTTCTCGTTGCGATCGCGCGAATAGCTGATCAGCCAACGCATGGCGAGTGCCGTACGGCGTTCCGGGCGAACTTCGACCGGCACCTGATACGTGGCACCACCAACGCGGCGGCTCTTAACCTCGACCACCGGCTTGAGGTTCGTGAGCGCCTGCTTGAAGACGTTCACACCAGGCTGCGAGGTGCGGCTCTCCACGAGATCCATCGCCCCGTAGAAGATGCGCTCGGCCGTGGACTTCTTGCCCTGGTACATCAGGACGTTGATGAACTTGCTGACAGTCTGGCTGTCGTAGCGCGAATCCGCGAGGATCGTGCGCTTTACACTCTTTTTACGGCGGCTCACTTCTTACCTCCGGCGGCGCCCGCCTTGGGCTTCTTGGTGCCGTACTTGGAACGGCTCTTGTTACGGCCGTTGACGCCAGAGGCGTCAAGCTTGCCGCGCACGATGTGGTAACGAACACCCGGAAGATCCTTCACACGGCCACCGCGAATGAGCACAATCGAGTGCTCCTGCAGGTTGTGCCCTTCGCCCGGGATGTAGGCGGTAACTTCGAAGCCGTTGGTCAGACGGATACGCGCAACCTTGCGGAGCGCGGAGTTCGGCTTCTTCGGGGTGGTGGTGTACACACGCGTGCACACCCCACGCTTGAACGGATTCGCCTTGAGCGCAGGCGCCTTGTCCTTGGCGGACACGGGGCGCCGGCTCTGGCGAACGAGCTGGTTGATCGTCGGCATCTTAACCTTCGGCTCACAGACACGTGAGCCTTCACGAAATGTTCGACATCCTGATTCTGCGTGGATCGCCCGACGGGCGGCACGGAACAGACCCGAAAGATAGCCAGTCAGAAGGCCGGAATCAAGGGCCGGAAGTTAGCTCCCTGCAACGACTTACAAAGTCGATCCGCAAGTCGCTCCCAAGTCGCTCCGCAACCTGGCGCCTTTATGGCTTCTTCACCGGAGGTACAGGGTCCGCAGCCTCCGGCACCCCACTGAAGAACTTCACCGGCTTCCGGCTCAACTCACGCGTCAGGACCTTCATCGTCACCGACACCGAATCCAAGTTCGCGATGATCCGGCGAATCTGCGGATCGCTGTCCTTCAACGTTCCCGCCGCGCTTCGTGTCGCGGCCCCGGCCGAAGCCACCACCGCCTGCAACGAGTCGAGCATACGCTTGGTCTGCGGCGTGATCGTTCGGAACTCGCGCAATAACGAATCGGCATGGCCGATAGCCGACTCTGCACTATGTGCCACACGCGGCAACGTGACCTGCAACGACTCGGCCACGCTGGAACCATTCGCCGCGGCACGTTTCACCACGGTCAACGTCGACGTCAGGCTGTCGAGCAGCAACACGGTCCGACTGAGGGCTTTCTTCACATCGCCCCCCGCATCGGTCACCAGCTTCTGTATCTGATCCATCATCGCATTGGTCGGCAGCGAGGGGAGCGTGCTCCCCACAGGTAGCGCCGCACCACCACGCGCCGGCGGCTCGAGCACAATCACGGGTGTCCCAATCATCACCGCCGGAGGTTGCACACGAGCCTTGGTCCCCGCCAGCACCGGAAGCCGCACACCGGCAACCTCGTCGACCATGAAGCGCAGGCGGAAGGTGATACGACCGTCCTGCGTAACGCGCGGCGTAATCTCAGCCACGCGCCCCACGGTGTACCCCTGCAGCTGCACCGGCGCCTGAAGGCCAATCCCCTCAATGCGGTCGAACTCGGCGAAGTACTCGTCGCCCTTCACGACCTCAGACCGACGAAGCCAAATCGTTGACCACGCCGCAATTCCGACCGCCGCCACTACAATAATTCCCGCGCGGAGATCCGCTGCTTCCCACTTCATACTGAGGCCTCCACTGCCGCTCGGCGTAGTCCTGCAGAATCCCAGAGATACAAGTCGTCGGCAACGCTGTACAACATCTCGTCGCGACGGAATGACGTTATAATCGCGGTCGGCGCGAGCGCACGGCAAATACGCCACACGTCGTCCGCCACGCGCGACCGCACCGAGGCCATCGGATTCTCGAGCACAAGGAGCCTCGGATTCCCAACGATGGCCCGTCCAAGCGCCCCAATCTGCCGCACATCTTCGGGCACGTCAGCCGGTCGACGCTTTCCATAATCGGCAATCCCAAGTTCCTCGAACACATCCAGCGCATGCCGCCGCGGAAGCGAGATCCCCTTCGATCCGCGGAACACGGCAGGCACTACCAGATTGTCGACGAGCGACAAGTTGCTCAGCAGTCCAGCGGGATCGAGCAACACCCCCATATCAGAGAGCAGAAGCCGACGTTCGCTTCGCGATATTTTCCCGATCGGACGGCCAAGCACCACGACCTCTCCCGACGAAATAGCCTGCGCGCCAATGAGAATCCGCGCCAGCATATGCGAGCGCTCCGGGGTCGTGCGAACCACGGTCCATGTCCCCTTCGGCACGTTGAGCGTGAGTGGCTCCGCCCACTCGACAGTCGCCTTCTTTGGCAGCACGTCGGTCATCGCGAGGATCGCACTCATGACATCACCCGCAGCATAATGCCCAGCGCTGACACACCAATGACCACCATCGACGACCACATCATGGCACGACTGACCGCACGCGGAACTTCCGTAGCGGTACGACGCGCAGTCAATCCCGAGACGCACGACACCAACGCAATCCCCGCGCCGTTGAGCAAGCCCTTCCCAATCGCCTCGTACACGTCGCTCACGCTGAGCGCGAGACGAACCGACTCGAGATACGCCGCAGTGGACATCTGCTGCAGCAGTTGCACGGTGAGCAGCCCACCGAGGAGCGTGGCGAAGTCGAACACCAAGGTCAATGCCATCGCGGCCACCGCCACACCAAGGACTCGCGGGAGTACGTAGTACTGGATGACGTCGATACCCAGCGCATCGAGCGCATCGGCCTCGCCCAACGCGCGCGCACTGGCCAGTTCAGCCGCAATCGCAGTTCCAGTTCGGCCAGCGACAATCAGTGCGGTCAGCGCAGGCGCAATCTCGCGCACACCAGCCGCCACAACGATCCGACCAATGGTGTCGGCAAGCCCGAGTCGCACCGCCTGCGCATTAGCCTCGCCAATGATAATCGCACCGCACAACAACGCGAGCGTCGACACAAGCGTCAACGCATCCCACGCCGTGAACTGAATCTGCCGCGCGAACGCGCCCCACCATTGCCCGAGCGCCGCACGTGGCAGCGACATCCCCGCACGCAGGACCGCGCCCGAGAGGCGCACCGCCACGACACCGGCCGTACTCGCGGTGCGCGCACGGCGGCCAATACCGCCCACGATATCAACGACGAACATACGCGCGGTGCACGGCGATCAAATGAGCGTTTCCTTAGAGATCCGATCAGAGCCGACACGCCGGAGCACAGCCTCCGCACGGCACACGCACAAAAGCGGCAAGCGTGCTTGGATCGCGCAAAGCAACCGTAAGCACGAGCACGTCGTCCAGCACGGTGCCCACTGTCGATAGCGCAGTCCGAAGCCGTTGAATGACTCGCCGACACTCAACGTCGAAGGGCACACCCGCTTCAACGGGTCCTCCTGCCTCCGCCTCGCCGGTGATCGATGCGGTCCAGCACATACCGGCATAAATCACGACAGTGCTCGCGTTCCCAGGCACCGGGACGCTCTCTTGGGCCCGTGGGCTCAAAGTCCAATGACGGCTACTCATACGGCCGGAATGGGTGGGAAGGTGTATGGTTTCATGTCAGCTCTAAAGTTCCGTAGTGGGCACCGCCGCCGCAAGCGTGTCCAACAGCTCGCCCCCCCCGTGAGACCGGAGGGATCCACTCACTCAGCCCATGACCGAGGGGGGACTGCGCCTACCTGGTCTTCAGCGCGCTCCAGTCCCGTTTTTCGTCCGTCACCTTCCGCAAAATAAACACACTGATCAGCACCATCAACAAGAGCGCCACCACCGCGACCCCCTCCCCCTTGGCCGTCAGCGTCGCCAGCTGCTCCTCGCTCAGACCGGGGCGGCGATTCCGCTCAACGAGCACATACGTGATCGACGCCCAAATCAACGGGCCCGAAATCGCCGAGAAACGCCCCACCATCCCGTAGAGTCCGTAAAACTCCCCCACACGGTCCGGTGGGCTCAGGCGAAGCATTAGCGTCCGATCGGCCGCCCAGGTGCCGCCGAGCGCGAGCCCCGCAATGCACGCGGTGACATACAGCCCAGCGATCGGGAGCGACAACAGGCCAACGAGAGCGGCGATCGTGAAATCGCAGCACCAAATGGCGAGCACAATATTGAGGGTGCGCTTCGGTCCAATGCGATCCACCACAAAGCCCCACATCACCCCGCCGAGAATCGCGCAGGTAATGGCAGACATCAGCACGAACTGCGCCTGCGTCTCCCCCTGCCCCTTGGTGAGGCCGGTCGAGACCGCAACGTTGACCGTGTACAGCGTCATAAAGGAGATGACGGTGTTGATTGCGTCGGTATAGAACACCCGCCCAAGCAGAAAACGGAGAAGCCCCGGATAGTGCTTCCCTGACTTGAGCGTAACGATCGTCTGCGCCACCGACTCCGTCACGGCGGACCACCGGAAAATCGGTCGCGGATTCGGGTTCCCGCGCTCCGTCACCCACACAAAGCACGGCAGTGCAAAAATGAAAAACGCGCACGCAATCATCAGAAAGTACGTCGCGAACGGAAAGGGCTCGCCCGCATGCTGTGACTTCAACCAGAGCCCCATACCGACCGCGATATACGAACCCAAATACCCAAGCCCAACTGCGAGCCCGGTGATACGGCCACGATTGCCGTCCGTGGTCACCTCAGGAATCAACGAGTCGTAGAACTGCACCCCAGCTTGGTAACCACCGTTCGCAATGACAAAGAGCAACGCCGAGACCCAGAACGGACCGTGCGCCAAGAACGCCGTGGCCCCGCAGGCAATAATCGTGGCCCAAATCAAGAACGGCATACGACGGCGGGCACGATCAGTCATCGCCCCCAGCAACGGAGAGAGCACAAACATCACCCCCATCGCCACCGAGGTGATGATGCCGTACACATGGTCCGCGCGATCCGGCCCGACGTTCTCGCGGACAAACAGCGAGAAATAGAGCGAGATCACGCCCATCGAGAAGATCACGTTGGCAAGATCGTACAGGATCCACGCCACGACGGCGCGGCGGGGAATCACGCGTTCGGGTTCAGTCATATATGGAGAATCTGCACGCTGGAAGAGAATCCCGAAAGGCGAAGCGGCGTACCCCCGAGGGGGTACGCCGCTTCGTGACAGTCTTGATACCCGTCGTGCCTACACCTGCTGAGGTTATGCCTCGTCAGGCAGCGGTGCGAAGGGCGCATCGGGAACCGTCGCCACAGCGGCCGGGATCGCTGCCAAGGCATCGAACGGCGTCTCGGGCGCCGGCGGCGCTTCGATATCCATATCGACTTCCTGGTAGCGGTACATCCCCGTGCCGGCCGGGATCAGATGGCCGATGATGATGTTCTCCTTCAGGCCGAGCAGGTTGTCCTTCGCCCCGCGGATAGCGGCGTCGGTCAGCACACGCGTGGTCTCCTGGAAGCTCGCCGCCGAAATGAACGACTGCGTCGTGAGACTGGCCTTCGTGATACCCAGCAGCAGCGGCTCGCTGATCGCGGCCTTCTGCTTCTTCTTCTTGGCCCGGTCGTTGGCATCGCGGAACACGGCCTTGTCGACGTTCTCGCCTTCGAGGAACTCCGTCTCCCCCGGCTCGGCGACGCGGACCTTCTGCAGCATCTGACGCACGATCACGCCAATATGCTTGTCGTTGATCTTCACGCCCTGCAGGCGGTACACCTCCTGCACTTCGTTGAGCAGGTATTCCTGCACGGCGCGCGGGCCCTTGATCCGGAGAATGTCGTGCGGATTCACCGGGCCTTCGGACAGACGGTCGCCCGCACGGACGCGGTCGCCCTCGTGCACGCGAAGATGCTTGCCGGCGGCCACTTCGTACAACTGGGCCTCCTGCATCTCGTCCGGCGTGTTGACCTTGTTGGTCGGCTGAACGAAGATCTCACGCTTGCCGCGCTTGATTTCGCCGAACCGCACCACACCGTCCACTTCGGAGATCGTCGCCGGGTCCTTCGGGCGACGGGCTTCGAAGAGTTCCGCAACACGCGGCAGGCCGCCCGTGATGTCGCGGGTCTTGTATGCTTCGCGGTTGACCTTGGCCAAGATCGTGCCGGCCGTGATCTCCTTGCCGTCGTCCACGATGAGCTGTGCGCCCACCGGGATCACGAAGTCGCGAATACGCTTTTCCTTACCTGCCTTGGTCTGCCACACCTCGATGTGCGGGTGCAGCTTCTTTTCACGATCTTCAATCACGACGCGCTGACGCAAACCGGTCAGTTCGTCGAGCTCTTCGCTCACCGATTCGTCCTCGACGAGATCCACAAAGCGAATCTCACCAGCCGTGTCGGCGATAATGGGGTTCGTGTACGGGTCCCACGAGAAGAGCACCTGCTCCTTCTTCACCTCGTCGCCGTCCTTGACCATCAGGATGGCGCCGAGCGGAACCTGCAAGCGGGCAGCGACGCCCGCCTTCTTGTCGGACGAGGCGCGGATGAAGATTTCGCCTTCGTACGACGTCACGATCTGCTGGTTTTCGGCGTTGGTCACCGAGATCAGGCGATCGCCGAACTCCAAGAAGCCCGCCACCTTGGACTTACGGGCTGTGTTTTCTGCAATACGCGACGCCGTACCACCGATGTGGAAGGTCCGCAGCGTCAGCTGCGTGCCCGGCTCACCGATCGACTGCGCGGCAATGATGCCGACCGCTTCGCCGGTGTCGACCATCGCCATGGTGGCGAGGTTTCGACCGTAGCACATCCGGCAGAGGCCACGCTTGGCCTCGCAGGTGAGCACGCTGCGGATCTTGATGCTCTCAATCCCCGACTCCTCAATCGTACGAGCCGTCTCTTCGCTGATCATCTGGCCGGCTTCGACCAAAATGGCGCGACGTCCCGCGTCGT
>JAPLKT010000049.1:28471-39100 GCA_026387895.1 Gemmatimonadota bacterium
GCAGCCACGTTGCCGACAATGCGCTCGGACAACGGCTCGATGATGTCTTCGCCTTCCTTCAGCGCGGCCACCACGAGGCCGAGGATCGTCCCGCAATCCTCTTCCGTAATCGTCACGTCCTGCGCAACGTCGCACAGACGACGCGTCAGGTAGCCGGCGTCAGCCGTCTTGAGCGCCGTGTCAGCCAGACCCTTACGAGCGCCGTGCGTCGAGATGAAGTACTCGAGCACCGAGAGGCCTTCACGGAAATTCGACTTGATCGGGCTTTCGATGATTTCGCCGATACCGCCGGTGAGCTTCTTCTGCGGCTTCGCCATCAGGCCACGCATACCGGCCAGCTGACGGATCTGGTCACGCGAACCACGCGAGCCCGAGTCGAACATCATGAACACGGGGTTGAACCCGAGCTGCGACTCGCGCATGCGCTTGATCATCGCGTCGGCGATGTCGTTGTTCGCGTGCGTCCAAGTATCGATGACCTTATTGTAACGCTCGCCGTTGGTGATGTTACCGGTCGAGTATGCCTTCTGGAAACGCTCCACACGCGTGGAGGCTTCTTCGAGCAGCTGCTCCTTCTCTACCGGAATCTCAAGATCTTCGATGCCGATCGAGACGCCGCCGCGCGTGGCGTTGCGGAATCCGAACTCCTTCAGGCGATCAAGGAACCCGACGGTCGAGGACAGGCCGGCATGCCGGTAGGACTCGAACACGAGCTCGGAGAGCGCCTTCTTCTTCATGTCGCGGTTCTGGTACGGCAACTCAACCGGCGTGATCTCATTAAAGAGCACGCGGCCTGCCGTCGTCACCACCCACTCCGCCATCTCATTGCGCACGACATAGTAGCGCAACGCCGAGTGCGTGGTGAGGTGCCCGAGCGCCATGGCCATCTCGACTTCTTCGGCCTTGGTGAACGAGCGCAACGCGGTGACCTTCTTCTTGTCCTTGACCAGCTCGTCAAAGCCCGTCGGAGCCTTCGTGGCGAAATAGCAGCCCAACACGATGTCCTGCGAGGGCTCCGCCACCGGGCGACCGTCGGCCGGCTTCAGGATGTTATTCGCCGACAGCATGAGCACACGGCACTCAAGCTGCGCTTCGAACGACAGCGGGACGTGCACGGCCATCTGGTCACCGTCGAAGTCGGCGTTGAACGCCGCGCACACGAGCGGATGGATTCGGATCGCCTTGCCCTCGACCAGCACCGGCTCGAACGCCTGGATACCCAGACGATGCAGCGTCGGTGCACGGTTGAGGAGCACCGGATGGTCGCGAATGATCTCTTCAAGAATCTCGAAGACCTCCTCGCTCTCACGCTCCACAATCTTCTTGGCGCGCTTCACCGTCTCGGCGATTCCCTTCTCTACGAGCTTGTGAATGATGAACGGCTTGAACAGCTCCAGCGCCATCGCCTTCGGCAGACCGCACTGATGCAGCTTGAGCTCAGGACCCACCACGATGACCGAACGGCCCGAGTAGTCCACGCGCTTGCCGAGCAGGTTCTGACGGAACCGGCCCTGCTTGCCCTTGAGCATGTCAGACAGCGACTTGAGCGGACGCTTGCCACGGCCACGAATGGCCTTCGAGCGACGCCCGTTGTCGAACAACGCGTCGACCGACTCCTGCAGCATGCGCTTCTCGTTCCGGAGGATGACCTCCGGCGCGCGATGCACGATCAGCTTCTGGAGACGGTTGTTCCGGTTGATGACGCGGCGGTACAGGTCGTTCAAGTCCGACGTCGCAAAACGGCCGCCGTCGAGCGGAACGAGCGGACGTAAATCCGGCGGGATGACTGGAATCACGTCCATGATCATCCATTCCGGACGATTGCGGATATCGGAGTTCTCGCCCGAGTTCCGGAAGGCGTCGACGATCTTGAGGCGCTTGAGCTGCTGCTTCTTCTTGTGCTGTGACGTCTCGACGATGACCGATGCACGGAGTTCTTCCGCGAGCTTGTCGACGTCGAGGCGCTTGAGGAGATCGCGAACCGGGAACGCGGTGTCGCCCTCTTCCTTCGCCTTCATGCGCAGCGTCAGGTACTGCTCTTCGTCGAGCAGTTCATTCGTCCGGCATTCCTGCTCGCCCGGCTCGATGACGACGTAGTTCGAGTAGTACACCACCTTCTCGAGATCACGGAGCGTGAGGTCGAGGAGATTGCCCATCGGCGACGGCAACGTCTTGAAGAACCAGATGTGCGCGACGGGAACGGCGAGCTCGATATGGCCCATGCGGTCGCGACGGACCTTGCTCAGCGTCACTTCGACGCCGCAACGGTCGCAAATCACGCCGCGATAGCGGATGCGCTTGTACTTGCCGCAATGGCATTCCCAGTCCTTGACCGGACCAAAGATGCGCTCGCAGAAGAGGCCATCCTTCTCGGGCTTGAACGAACGGTAGTTGATGGTCTCGGGCTTGGTGACCTCGCCCCAACTCCACCACGAGCGCAGACCGGCCATCTCCAGCCGCTCACGCTCCTTGCTGTCCCGGGGACCACGGATCTCCTCAGGCGAGGCGATACGGATCTGGATATAGTCGAACGCGGATGCGCGGGTGTCCCGCGCGTTGCGGAAATCAATCATGTGTTACTCCTCACCAGCGCTGAAGGGAAGGCCGCTGTATCCGCCCTCCGCGTTTGCGTCCATCGTCACGTGGATGCCGAGCGCCTGCAGTTCCTTCACAAGCACGTTGAACGACTCTGGCGTGCCCGGCTCGGGCAGGTTCTGCCCCTTCACGATCGCCTCGTACACGCGCGACCGCCCGTTCACGTCGTCCGACTTCACCGTCAGGATCTCCTGCAGCGTGTGGGCCGCGCCGTACGCCTCCAGCGCCCACACTTCCATCTCGCCGAAGCGCTGGCCACCAAACTGCGCCTTACCGGCCAGCGGCTGCTGCGTCACGAGCGAGTACGGTCCAATGCTGCGCGCGTGGATCTTGTCATCCACGAGATGGCTGAGCTTGAGCATGTACACGCTGCCCACCGTCACCGGTGACGTGAACTTCTCGCCGCTGCGCCCATCGCGCAGCGCGATCTTGCCACCGGGCATCAGCCCGGCGCGCGTGATCAGTTCCTTGCTCGCCGCATCCACATCGGATTCGCTCTTCTTGCCGAGCATTGCCGCGAGGGCCGAAAGTCCCATCGACTCGAGCATCTCGGGGGCCGACAGCGCGTCGCGCTTCTCAAGATCCTTGAGCGCCTTCTTGTAATCCGCCTTCTTCGCCGCCGACACGTCCTCAGACGCAATCTCCGCCTCGTGGAACGCAATCGAGTGCTTCAGGTCGGCATGCTCGCGCTCGGCCAGTTCCTTCGCCGCCGACGCGATGTAATCACGGACGCGATGGAACACGTCCTTCGTCGCCGCCGACATGCCACGACCGTTGAGGTCGTTGACGTCCGCGTCGTGCAACAGTTCGACCTTCTCCTCACCGATCGCCGGGCGCAGATCCGACAGGAACGTCTTGATCTCCTTGTCCGAGATCTCCAACGCCGCGCTGCGCAGATCGAGCGACTCGTGCGACCAACGAAGCGACGCCAACCGAATCAGCAGACCGACTTCCTTTTCCGTCGCGCCCTGGAAGACCGGGGTCTTGGCGTAGAAGCCCAAAATGCGGGCCGCCCAACCGAGGTGGGTCTCGAGGATCTGTCCAACGTTCATTCGCGACGGCACGCCGAGGGGGTTCAGCACGATGTCCACCGGACGTCCATCCGGCAGGAACGGCATGTCTTCCTCAGGTACGATGCGCGCCACGCTACCCTTGTTGCCGTGACGGCCGGCCATCTTGTCGCCCACCGAGATCTTACGCTTCTCGGCGAGATACACCTTCACGAGCTGAATCACGCCCGGCGGCAGTTCGTCAGGCTGAAGAATGCGGTCAATGCGATCTTCCGCCTTCTCCTCGATCTTTGCCTTCACCTGGTTCGCCGCGTCGATGATCTCGCGGATGTCGTCGTTGACCTTCTTGCCTTCAACGCGGAAGGTCTTCAGGTCGAGCGTCGCGAGCCGGAGCCCGTCGAGCACAGCTGATGTCAACTTGGTGCCCGGTGCAAGCGCTTCCTCGACCGTGCCCGACTTGAGCGCGAGCGCGACGCTCTGACCCATGAGCAGTTCCTTCAGCTCAGAGTCACGCACGTCGTTCACGCGGACCTTCTCCTCGCCTTCCAGGCGACGCACATCGGCGATGCGCTCGCCACGATCCTTCTCGACCACGCCGTCTTCGATGCGCGAGAAAATCTTGACGTCAATCACAACGCCTTCCATTCCCGGCGGCACCTTGAGCGACGAATCCTTCACATCCTTCGCCTTCTCACCGAAAATCGCGGTGAGCAGCTTTTCTTCCGGCGACAGCTCCGTTTCTCCCTTCGGCGTGATCTTGCCGACGAGGATATCGCCCGGACGCACATGGGCACCGATGCGCACGATACCGCGCTCATCAAGGTCCAAGAGCGACTCTTCCGAGACGTTCGGGATTTCGCGCGTGATTTCTTCCTGACCGCGCTTCGTGTCGCGGACGTGCAACTCGAGTTCCTGAATGTGGATCGACGAATACACGTCGTCCTTCACCAGGCGCTCGGAGAGGACGATGGCATCCTCGAAGTTGTGTCCATACCACGGCATGAAGGCCACCAGCACATTGTTGCCCAGCGCGAGCTGGCCGTGCTGTGTCGCCGCACCGTCTGCCATGACCTCGCCGGCCTTCACCTTCTGCCCGAGCTTCACAATCGGGCGCTGGTTGATGGCGGTGTCCTGGTTGGTGCGCCAGTACTTCTTCACGCGATACCGGTCCTGCGCACCCAACCGCGCGAGCGGCGCTTCGCCGTCTCCCTTGGCCGTGGCGCCGGCGTCCACAATGATCTCATCGGCCGTCACGCGCGTCACAACACCCGCTCGCTTGGCAATAATCGTCGCACCCGAGTCGCGAGCCACCGTCTCTTCGAGGCCGGTCCCGACGAACGGGGTCTGCGGATTCAACAGCGGCACCGACTGGCGCTGCATGTTGGACCCCATGAGCGCACGGTTGGCGTCGTCGTGCTCGAGGAACGGAATCAGCGCGGCGGCAATCGACACCACCTGCTCCGGTGCCACGTCCATGTAGTCGATTCGGTTGGGCTGAATCAACGGCACGTCGCCCTGCTGACGGCTGAGCACGAACTCATCCACGAAGGAGCCGTCGTCGTTCAGGCGCGCGTTGGCCTGGGCGATAATCGCATCCTCTTCCTTATTGGCATCCAACCAGGCGAGCTGGTCGGTGACCTTTCCATTCTTGACCACACGGTACGGCGTCTCGATGAAGCCGAGGTCGTTCACGCGCGCGAAGCACGCCAGCGACGTAATCAGGCCGATGTTCGGACCTTCCGGCGTTTCAATCGGGCACATACGCCCGTACTGCGAATAGTGCACGTCACGGACTTCGAAGCCGGCGCGCTCACGCGTGAGGCCGCCCGGTCCAAGCGCCGAGAGACGACGCTTGTGCGTCAACTCGGCCAACGGGTTCGTCTGGTCCATGAACTGAGAGAGCTGCGACGACCCGAAGAACGCCTGGATCACCGCCGACACCGTCCGCGCATTCACGAGGTCGTCGAGCGCGATCTTCTCGCTGTCCTGATTGATGCTCATGCGCTCCTTGACCAAGCGCGCCATGCGCGAGAGGCCGACGGAGAACTGATTGGCAATAAGCTCGCCGACCGAGCGGATACGACGGTTGCCCAAATGGTCGATGTCGTCCACATGGCCGCGTCCTTCGTGGAGTTCCACGAGGTAGCGGATGATGGAAATGAAGTCGTCCTTGGTGAGGACCGTCTGGTTCGCCGGCGTGTTGAGGCGCAGGCGCTGGTTGATCTTGTAGCGACCCACGCGGCCGAGGTCGTAGCGCTTGGGGCTGAAGAACAGGCGGTCGAGTGCCTGCTTTGCCGTTTCCTTGTTGGGCGCATCGCCCGGACGGAGCAGCGAATAGATCTGCTTCAGCGCCATCTCTTCGTCGTGCGTCGGATCCTTGGCGAGCGTGTTCTTGATGAGCGTGCTCTCCGCGCGCCCACTGGGCACAAAGCACTGCACCTGGAGCAGGCCGTGCTTGCGGAGGCGCTTGACCAGCATCTCCTTGAGCTGCTGGCCGGTCTCACCGATCACTTCGCCCGTCTCGGGGTCGACGGCGTCCACGGCGAGCACGCGCGCAATCGGGCGCTCCTCGCGCTCGATCGCGTCGAGTTCGTCGCGGAGATCCACGTTGCCGTAGCTGGCGAACACCTTAACCTTGTCGATTTTCTGGCGGCGGAGGCGGTTGAACACCTCTTCGGTCAGCTCGTCGCCTTCCTTCACCAGCAGCGAGTTCTCGTTGCGCTCGCGCTCGGCACGGGCCTTCTTGGTCTTGGCCTTCGGCGCGTCGTCCGCCGTGGCCTCGCCCGGCAACTCGATGTCTTCGGCGATGATTGCGCCGACGACTTCACGATTCTCGGCGCGGCCTTCGCGCTTCTTCGTCAGGTCCAGCTCGCGGACGGCGAAGAACAAGCGGAGGATGTCGGAGTTGTTGCCAAAGCCGAAGGCGCGCAGGAGCGCGGTGGCCGGGAACTTCTTCTTCTTGTCGATGTGGACGTAGATCACATCGTGGATGTCCACGGTGAACTCGACCCACGAGCCGCGGAAGGGGATGATCCGCGACGAGATCAGGCGCTGTCCGTTCGGGTGCGTGCTCTCTTCGAACACGACGCCCGGCGACCGGTGCAGCTGGCTCACGATCACGCGCTCGGCTCCGTTGATCACGAAGGTCCCGAGGGCGGTGAGGAGCGGCAGCTCGCCGAGGTAGACTTCCTTTTCAATCTGGTTCTTGATGCGCTTTTTGCCGTCGGCGGCCGCTTCTTCGAAGACCGTCAGGGCAAGGGTCGCCTTGAGCGGTGCGGAGAAGGTCATGTCGCGCTCGATGCACTCCTCGACGGAGTACTTCGGCTCGCCTAGCGTGTAGCGCTTAAAGTCCAGCGAGAAGTTCTCGTGCACATCGGTAATCGGGAACAGGTCCTTGAAGACCCGTTCCAGTCCGACGTCCTCGCGGTTGAGCGAGACAGCGTCCAGCTGCAGGAGCGTCTCGAACGCGCGCGTCTGGATGTCGAGGAGATGGGGCATATCCATGCCCGACTCCAGCTTCCCGAACGAAATTTGCTTGATCATATCAACCCTGGCTCGGCCGATGGACGGCGAAAGCCGCCAGCCCCCGCCGCGCGAGGATTTCGCGCGGCGGCGCGGGACGGACGGAACTTCAGTTGTACGTCGGTGCGAATGCGATCATTGACGGCAAGACCAAGTGAGGGGGAGGATGTCGGGGCCGGCGCCGCGCTGCGGTCAGCCGGCCACGAAAGTCCACCGCCTTACTTGACCTCGGCCGTCGCGCCCTGCTCTTCGAGCTTGACCTTGATGGCAGCCGCTTCGTCCTTCGAAGCGCCAGCCTTCACGACCTGCGGTGCGCCGTCGACCAAGTCCTTGGCTTCCTTCAAGCCAAGACCCGTGATCTCGCGGACGACCTTGATGACCTGAATCTTCTTCGCGCCCGCCTCCTTCAGCATGACCGAGAACTCGGTCTGCTCTTCGACCGCGGCAGCGGCAGCGCCGCCAGCCGGGGCCGCTGAGGCCGCAACGACGGTGACATTGAACTTCGTCTTGAAAGCATCGATCAGCTCGGCGAGCTCGATGACCGACATGTTGCCGATCGCCTCGAGGATCTCGTCCATGCTCAGAGTAGCGTTTGCCATTGTTAGATATCTCCGTGAATAATCCCCCAGGACAGCCTGGGGCGTTGTTGGTCAGGCAGACGCCTGGGGATTGGAACCGGCCTCGAGCTGCGCGACGCGCGCCTCGAGAGTGAGCGCGAACATCGACAGCACGCTGTTGAAGCAGCCAAGCAACTGGCCGAGCGCTTCGTCCCGAGTCGGGAGCGAGGCGAGCTTCTTGACGAGCGCCGCATCCACCGCGGCACCCTCGTAGATCCCACCCTTCACTTCCGGACGCGAATCGTTGGCCTTCGCGAAGTCGGTGAGAATCTTGGCCGCCACCACCGCATCCTTCGCGACGACGACGCCCGTGGGGCCCTTCAGACGCACGCCAACGCGACCGCTCTCGTTCACGGCCTTCAGCGCCAGCGAATTCTTGATGACCACATACTCCACCCCCGCCTTGCGGAACTGGCGGCGAAGTTCGGTCATCCGCTTCACGTTGAGTCCCGTGAAGTCGGTGTAATAGAGAGCGGTCGCGCCCTCCATCTTATCCTTCAGCTCGGCGACGAGCTGTTCCTTGTCGGATCGCTTCATCGTCGGTTACCGGTACGGGGTGGTGTCGATACGGACGCCCGGGCCCATCGTGCTGGACACGGCGACCGTCTTCACATACACGCCCTTCGCAGCGCTCGGCTTCGAACGCACGATGGTGTCCATCAGGGCAGTGAAGTTCGTCTCCAGCGACTCGATCGGGAACGAGACCTTGCCAATCGCGGCATGGACGTTGCCTCCCTTGTCGACGCGGAACTCGATCTTGCCCGCCTTTGTTTCTTTCACGGCCTGACCGACGTTGAACGTCACCGTGCCCGCCTTCGGGTTCGGCATCAGTCCGCGCGGACCGAGCACGCGACCGAGAGCACCAATCTGCCCCATCTGGTCAGGCGTCGCGATCAGCACGTCGAAATCCATCCAGCCTTCCTTAATCTTGGCGATGTAGTCGGTGCCGACAAAATCGGCGCCCGCTGCTTCGGCTTCCTTCGCCTTGTCGCCGACGGCGATCACGAGCACGCGCACCGTCTTACCGGTGCCGGCTGGCAACACCACCGTGCCACGCACGATCTGATCGGCGTGACGTGGATCCACACCGAGGCGAATCGCCACGTCGACCGTCTCGTCGAACTTGGCAAACGCAGCGCCCTTCACCTGCTCGAGCGCGGCCTTCGGGGCCACCACGGCGTTGATATCACGCCCGTCGGCAACCTTGCGGTACTTCTTTCCGTGTGCGCGCATTAGTCGCGTACCTCCACACCCATCGAGCGAGCGGCGCCAGCGATCATACGCATGGCGGACTCAATCGATTCGGTATTGAGGTCGGGCATCTTCAGCTCGGCGATCTGCTTGACCTGAGCCTTTGTGATGGTCCCCACCTTGTTACGGTTTGGCTGTCCCGAACCCTTCTCGATCCCCACGGCCTTCTTGACGAGCACCGCAGCTGGCGGCGTCTTCAGGATGAACGTGAAGCTCTTGTCGGCGAAAATCGTGATCTCGACCGGGAGAATCGTATCCTGGCCCTGCGTCCGAGCGTTAAACTCTTTGCAGAACGCCATGATGTTGATTCCCTGCGGTCCGAGCGCGGTGCCGACCGGAGGGGCCGGGTTCGCCTTGCCTGCAGGAATCTGCAGCTTGACGAATCCTACGGCCTTCTTTGCCATGGAACTCCTCTAGACACGTAGAGCGGAGCATGCGCTGGGGACCTTGCCCCGCGAATGTCCGCTGACTCCCACGGTATGATTTGCGTCGTTGTGGTATCCGACGGTGCGCTACTCGCTGAGTCTCAGCTGCCCCGCGCAAGGGCACGTGCAATATCAGTTGTCCTGCGTCCAACCCTTCCCTTTCTAACACCCGTCACCGGGCGCGCGTTCCCTCGACCACGCCGAGGGACTAGTGCGCGCGCAGCTGCAGGTAATCCAACTCCACCGACGTGGGACGGCCAAAGAGCGAGACGCTCACCCGAACCTTCCCCTTGTCTGGCATCACTTCTTCGACCGTGCCGTTGAAATCGGTGAACGGTCCTTCGGTGATCGCCACGGCCTGACCGACGAGGAACGGGATCTCCTCCTTCGGCGCCACTTCTTCCGCTTCCTCGGCTCGGCCGAGCAGGCGGTTGACTTCGTCATCGCGTAACGGCTGAGGCTCGCGTTCCTTGCCCACGAACTTGATCACGCCCTGAATGCTGCCGACTGTGTGCAAGGTCTCCTCACCCACGACCATCTCGACGAGGACGTAGCCAGGGAACACCTTGCGCTCGACCGTCACCTTCTTGCCGTTCTTGATCTCCACCGCCTGCTCCGTCGGCACGAGGGCCTGACGAATCAGACGCTGCTCCGCAGGCGCGAGATCGGCGTCGATCTTGCGCTGCACGAGGTTCCGGACCTTGTTCTCGTGGCCGGACGTCGTCTGGACGGCGTAGAAGTGATGCGTCACTTCAACCACCGAAGAGCGCTGGGATCCAGCGCACGAGGAGATTCTGGAAGAGCAAATCCATGATGGCAATGACGCCACCAATGAACAGCGAGAGGATGACCACGCCGATTGCCAGCTGCCGGACCTGCGGCACATCCGGCCAGGTGACGCGCTTCATTTCCACCATCACCTCATGGTAGAAACCCATGAGACGCTGGGGGACGCTCGCCTTTGGAACGTCGGCGACGGCCACTACTTGGTCTCCTTGTGCACCTGATGCTTGTTGCACCGGGGGCAATACTTCTTCCACTCCACGCGCTCCGGATGGAGACGCTTGTTCTTCGTCGTGAAGTAGTTCCGATTTTTGCACTCGCCGCAGGCGAGGATAATCTTTTCGCGGGGCATGACCTTCGTCCTCAACTAAAGTTCGACCTACAGAGCACGCAATCGGGATCGAACCGATGACCTCATCCTTACCA
>JAPLKT010000024.1 GCA_026387895.1 Gemmatimonadota bacterium
AATCCCGGTTGCAAGAGTGCAGGGAAGATGCGCGCTGGGGGCGCTTGGGAACAAGCGTGGGGTGAAGCGCGCATGGTCGACGGGGGGTCGACGGGGGGTCGACGGGGGGTCGACGGGGGGTCGACGGAGGGTCGACGGAGGGTCGACGGAGGGTTTCTGAGGTCCCGTGGTGCCGTGTATTGTGGCTCGTCGTCCCAGTTCATACTCTTCTGGGATGTCCCTCGCACAGACCGCCGCGACTGTCATCACGCACTTCGACTACGACTGGCTGATTGTCGGCTCCGGCTTTGGTGGCAGCGTTTCGGCACTGCGACTAAGCGAAAAGGGGTACCGCGTCGGCGTGCTCGAATGCGGGCGTCGGTATGCCGACCATGAATACGCCAAGACAACCTGGGACCTCCGCCGATTCCTCTGGGCCCCCGCGCTCGGCATGCGCGGTATCCTCCGACTGACGCCATTCAAAGACATCTTCATCGCGAGCGGTTCCGCGGTCGGCGGCGGAAGCGCCGTCTACGCGAACACCTTGTATCGGGCGAAGGCTGCCTTCTTCGAGAACCCACAGTGGCAAGGGCTCGAGAACTGGGCCGAGTCGCTCGCGCCGCATTACGAGACCGCCGAACGCATGCTCGGTGTGGCGACGGTGCCGTTCGGAAGTGGCGGACAGGAACTACTCAAGGAAGTCGGCGCGCATTTCGGGAAGGCCGACACCTTCACACGCACACCGGTCGGCGTCTATTTCGGGCAAGCGGGAAAGACGGTTCCTGATCCCTACTTTGACGGCGAAGGCCCCGACCGCACGGGGTGCACGCGATGCGGTGCGTGCATGGTGGGATGCCGTGTTGGCGCCAAGAATACGCTGCTCAAGAATTATCTCTGGTTCGCGGAGAAGAAGGGAGCTGACGTCATCGCCGAACGCGAGGTCACGGATATTGTCCCCATCGGCGCGGCCGACGGGAGCGAAGGGTACCGCATCACCACGCAGCGACCCGGGGCCTGGTTCGCGAAGGAGCGCCGCACCTTTACGGCGCGCGGCGTTGTGATCTCCGCGGGCGCGCTCGGCACCAACCGCCTCTTGCTCAAGTGCAAGACGCACGGATCGTTGCCCCGTCTCAGCAACCGACTCGGCGAGCTGGTGCGTACCAATAGCGAGAGCATTCTGGCCATCACGTTGCCTGATGATTCCTCGCGCCCGTGGAACGATGTCGCGATTAGTGCGAGCGTGCATCCCAACGAGGATACGCACATCGAGTTTTGTACCTACGGCGAGCACGGGGATTTTCTCTCGTTCCTGCTCGCGCCACTCACGGGGAAGGGGACACGGCTGACCCGTCCGCTGATGATGCTGGGCAGTATGGTGCGCCATCCGATCCGTTTTGTGCGCTCCCGCTTTCCGATCGGCTGGAGTCGTAAGACGCTCGTGATTCTCGTGATGCAGTCGAGCGACAACGCCATCGCCTTTCGTGCGAAGCGTGGTCTGTTTGGATTCGGCCTCCGCACGGAACAGAACGCAGATAAGCCGAATCCGACCTTCATTCCAGAAGCGAATGCCGCGGCCGAGTTTCTCGAAGCGCACACCGGAGGCATTGCCTCGAGTGGTGTGCTCGAGGCAGCGGCAAATATCCCGACCACGGCGCACATCTTGGGCGGCGCGACGATTGGGCGCGACGCGTCGTGCGGTGTGGTGGACAGTCGCAACCGCGCGTTCGGCTACGAAAACTTTATGATCTGCGATGGGTCAACGATGCCCGCGAACCCAGGCGTGAATCCGTCGCTGACGATTACCGCGCTCGCGGAACACGCCATGGCGTATGTGCCTTCGGCGCATTTGCCAGCGGCGCATGTGCCAGCGGCGCCGCGCTGACCCTCAGCACCGGCGCCGCTCGCTCCAAGACGATTGCAACGAACTAGCAGCGTGGCGCAGCCCCCGTCGTCGGTGCGCTGAGCGCGCTCCCGCCATTCTTGGTGAGAATGGCGTTGAGTGCGGCGAGATCCTTGGTCGCGATGCGCGTGAACAGCGCCTGCACTGTGGTGAGCTCTTTGCACGAGCCGGCAAAGGCCGCGCGCGAGCTCGCGGTCGGTGCCTGATCGGCGTTGTCCTGTGTTGTCAGCTGCGCCGCGAGCGCGCCATTGATGGCGTTGAAGGTGGGATTGACCGCGGCACCACCGCCACGTCCGCCGCGCCCGCCACCACTACCTCCGGCAACAGAGTCCAGCTTGGCGGAGAAGGCGGTGATTGCTGACTTCACCTCAGCCGCCGCGTTCGCACCATTGGCCTTGGTCAGCGCGGTGCGCAGATCCGCCACCTGCTTTGCCGAGCTGGCGGTGAGCGCGATGCCGTCACTGATACCGACGAGCAGTACGTGCTGCGCCACGAGGGCAGCCGTCGTGGCTGGCGACCGTGGATCGTTCTGGACCGTGAGCTTTTGGGTGTGGCGCTTGCCGTCGACCGAGAGGGTTATGGTGTAGCGTCCCGGTGCCGCGAGAATCCCCTCTGGTGAGGCTGGGGTCTCGAACGGGTTCGCATTGATCTCAAAGTTGTGCGAGTTCACTGCTGGTGGGTCGTGACGGAAGTCCCACGTCGTGCGGTTGAGTCCGATGTTCGCGGGAAGCGCCTCGGGTTCGGCCAGCCACCAGTTTGGATGCGGTGGGCGCGCGGCTTCGGCGACCGGTGCCGGTGCAATGCTCGACAGGTGGCGCACTGGCTTGCCCGTGGAGTCGCTCACGTCGATGGTGATCTCTCCGGAAGGCTTGCTCGTGAGTGCGTAGTAGATGATGGCGCCATTCGGCGGATTCTTGGCGTGCGGAATCTCTGGTGGCAGCGGCGTGTCGGCATTGACATTGCGGCGCGTACGGATGGCATCGCCGGGAGCGAAGAGGTGCACCGACTCGCTCGAGACCGCGGGGCTCAGCTGACGCAGCGGCGAAATGTCGTCGAGCACCCAGATACCGCGCCCGTAGGTTCCCGCGATCAAGTCGTTCCCCTTGATGGTGAGATCGCGGTACGACGTGTTCGGCAAGTTGAGGGTGAGCGACTGCCAGTGATCGCCGTCGTCGAACGAGACGTGCACCCCTGTCTCGGTGCCGGCGAACAGCAGTCCGGCCTTCTTGGGGTCTTCGCGCACAACGCGCGTAACGCTGCCAGCGGGTTCCCTAACTGGGAGCCCGTCGGTGATCTTCGTCCAGCTCTTCCCAAAGTCGCGTGTACGGTAGATGTACGGCGCGAAGTCGCCGAGTCGTTGGTATTCGACGGCCGCGTAGGCTTCGCCGGCGTTGACATGCGACGCCTCGAGGCCGGAGATGTTCGCGCGCCGCGGATTCGGGAGATCCGCGATGCTGACATCGGTCCACGTCTTTCCTTCGTCGCGCGTGACGTGGATCAGTCCGTTGTTGGTGCCAACCCAAATAGTGCCTTTGCCGACGCTCGACGCCGCAAGCGACTCGATGGCACCGCGCCCGCCCGTGGTGAGAGCGGCGGTGGCAGAGTCGAGTCCTTGGGGGATGCCGAGCTCACCGCTGATCTTTTTCCAGCTGTTGCCGCCGTCGGTGGTGGTGTAGACCACATTCATGGCCGCGATCAGCAGTTTGCTGTTCCAGGGCGCGAACATGATCGGTGCCGAGGAGGTGGAGCGCGTCTTGGATGCCGGATCGAGCGCCGGGCTCACGTTGATCCACTGCTCGCTGGGATAGCTGATTTTGACGACGCCCGAGCCGCTTGCGAAGACCACGTTCGGGTTGGTCGGGTCCGCGATGATCGTTCCCCATTCCCATCCGTTCACGGAGTTCCAGTCGAACATCGTCACGGCGCCGTAGTTGCCGCGGGCGCGCTTGGAGCGGATGGGCAGCTCCACGCGGAAGCCCTGCAGAGGGGGGGGGGGGGGGGGGGGGTACGAGTTGTCCGTGGAGATGTGATAGACCTGCTCCACCGACTGGTTGTACCACGAACTCCAAGTGGCACCACCGTCGAGGGTGACGGTTGCGCCTTGGTCCACGCCGAGAAAAATGCGCTGACCGTTCGTAGGATCAATCCAGATTTGCTGCGGATCGTCGCCCCCTGGCGCCCCCTTGAACCCGGTGAAGCTGTTGCCACCATCGGTGGACTTGTAGCTCGACGTACTCAAGACGTAGACGACGTCTGGATTTTTCGGGTCAACGGCAATGCCGCAGTTGTAGCCGCCCTGCCCGTTCCGAATGCGCGTGTCGGCGGCGTCCATCTGCCGCCAGTTCGTGCCGCCGTCATCGGAGCGATACAGCCCGTTGTTGGTCACGAGGAATACGCGCTGGGCGTTTGTCCCCATGGCCACGGCAATGGAGGTGCGGCCCGTGAGGCGAGGAAGTCCAGTTCCGTTAAACTCGTTCCAGGTGAGCCCGCCATCGGAGGATTTATAAATCGTGGTGCCCGTGGGCCCCGTGGGCCCCGCGATGCCACCGCCTGCGCCGCCCGTTCCAGGCGCGCCGCCCGTTCCAGGCGCGCCAGGAGCAGGCTGCGTCGCCGGTGTGGGCGCATTGTAATGGCGCACCGTGGTCGCGAAGATCGTATTCGGCACATCGTTGGCGCGCGCGAGTTTCTGCACGCCCGTCTCGCGGTCCACAAACATCACGCGCGTCCACGACTTGCCGCCGTCATCGGTGCGATAGATGCCGCGCTCCTCGGTCTGCTGATGGATATCCCCCTGCGCCGCGACGAGCACGACATTCGGGTTTCTGAGATCCACGAGCATTGAGGGGATTTGCTTGGTCGCAACAAGCCCGACGTGCTGCCAGCTCTTGCCGGCGTCCGCCGAGCGGTAGACGCCGTCCCCTTCGTTGATCACGCCGCCGGTGATAAGATCACCCGTGCCCACGTACACCACGTTCGGGTCAGAGGGCGCGACCTCCACGGCTCCGATCGACGACACGCTCTTGATGTCGTCGAAAATCGGCGCCCAGGTCATTCCTGCGCTCGTGGTCTTCCAAACGCCGCCGGCCGGAAAGCCGGCGTAGTAGACGCCGGGCTGTCCCGCGACGCCAGCAACAGCCGCCACGCGTCCTGCTCGGAAGGGGCCGACGTTTCGCCATTGCAGGCCAGCGAGGAGGCTGGGGTCAACCGTCACACGGCGAGCCGGAGCGAAGGCGGCCACGCCGAGGAAGAGCAAGCCAACGAAGGCGAGGCCAATCGCTGCGCTGGCCAGTGGCCAGTGACGAAGATGCAGGCGAGCGTTCACGGGAGTCTCGATGGTAAAGAGGGTGGCGTACGCAACTGAGTATGCACTTTGTATGAAAGCGTGGACAGGGCGGCCGTAGCTCTTCCTTGGCGTCGATTTGTGTAATTGTTGAACAAATATTAGACAGCGTACAGCTCCTTTACATAAATTTGTAGCGGCTTTAGCTTTCGGTTCTCGCCATACTGCTCCTGCCGCCGCCACACACTCGCCCACAACCACATCTATGCCTCGATTTCGCTCCGCTGCCCTCTCGGTTGCCGCCGCTGTTGCGGTCACGGTAGTCGCGTGCTCAGAGTCGACCACCACCGCGCCGCTGTCGCCGCTGCAGCTCAAAGTTGCTGACGCGAGCGCCGTGTCGTCGATCACGAGTGAGGGACGCAAGTCGCGCTTCAAGTTCCATGAGACGCGCGGTGTCGAGGCGGATGACGAAACAGCCGATGGCGCGAAAAGCGCCGCCACCCCGTCGACGAACCGCGCGACGGTGAACTCCGGTATCACCTTCCATGGCGGTCCGGTGCTCCAGGCCACGACCAACGTGGTGGCGGTCTATTGGGCAAGTGCCCCGATCTATGTGAACGGTCCCACGACAGGCACGGGACTCGGAACAGCGGACGCCTCGATCGTCGGCTTCTTCTTGCGCAACCTCGGTGGTTCGCCTTGGTACAACATCAACGCGACCTACACCAACGCGGCTGGCCTCAAGATCAACAACCTGGTCCGCTACACCGGCTACTGGGCCAACGCAACGAGCGCTCCTGCCTCTGGCGCGACGGTGACCGATGCCGCGATTCTCTCGATGCTCCAGAGTGGATTCACCGCGGGAACGCTCGCCTACGACTCCAACACCGTGTATTCGGTCTTCACCGGCCCGAAAGTGAACTTGGGCGGCGGAGCGGGCACGAGCTACTGTGCGTACCACTCAGCGGCGACCATGACCATTGCCGGTGTGTCGCGCACCGTCCTCTACACCGCGCAGCCGTACGCAGCCTCCTGGTCCTCGGCATGCACGGCCACCACGGTCTCTGCCAACGGTGACATCGGCGCCGATACCCAAGTGAACTTGCTGGCGCACGAGCTGGCCGAGACCACCACCGACCCCCTCGGCACCGGCTGGTACGACGCCAGCGGCCTCGAGAACGCCGACAAGTGCGCGTGGAAATTCGGGAGCACCTCAAGCAGCTCGCTCAGCAAGAACATGAAGTACAATGTGGTCTTGGGCGGCAAGTACTTCTTGGTGCAGACCAACTGGCGGAACTACTCCAGCGGTGGCTGCGTCATCAAGTTCTAAACCGCGCGCGGCAGCGCTGCGTGCAGCGACTCGTGCAGCGACTCGTGCAACGATTCGAGGAGGGCGCGACTCGAGAATGGCTTGAGCAGAAATGGAACGCCAAGCGACGGATCCGAATCGCGCCGATCAAGTCCGCTCATGGCGATGATCCGAACCGTTGGCGCCGCGCTGCGAAGCTCTGCAATCAACGACTGCCCACTGGCCCCAGGCATCATCAGGTCGGTGAGCACGAGATCAATCGGGATTTCGTTCTGCATGAGATTCAACGCCTCACGCGGTGAACTGGCCACGATCACGCGGTAGCCGTGTCGCTCAAGTGTGTGCAGTGTAAGCTCACGGAGGGTCGATTCATCGTCCACGACCAAGATGCGCTCGCCGTGCCCCTCAAGGGCGACGAGACTGCCTTCCTCGTCCGCGAGGTCCTGCGCGGCCGAGCCCGCGGTGGTGGTGGCGGGGAGGAATACGCTAAACGCCGTACCGTTGCCAAGCTCACTGTGCACGCGAACAAAGCCTCCGTGCGCTTTGATGATCGTCTCGACGGTCGCGAGGCCAATGCCGGTGCCGCCGGTGTCGACCTTGGTCGAGAAGTATGGCGTGAAGATTTTCTCAAACATGTCAGGGGGCATGCCAACGCCAGTGTCCGCGACGCGTAGGAGCACGTACGCCCCCTCGACGGCATCGGGATGGCTCCGGCAGAAGGCCGCGTCGGCCATAAGGTTTTCTGTTGAGAGCGACAGCGTTCCTCCGTTCGGCATGGCGTCGCGCGCATTGATGGCTAGGTTCATCACGAGCTGATGAACCTGGGTCGGGTCGGCCATCACGCACCGAACGTCGCGCGCGGTCGTCAGCGTCACCGTGATGTCGGGCGGGAAGGCGCCGCGCATGATCTTTGCCGACTCGGTGATAATCGACGCGACCGACGTCACCACGCGCGTTTCCTCGCCGCCGCGCGCAAAGGTCAGCATACCACGCAACAACTCGGCACCTCGCGTTGCGCTCTGCGAGGCGAGGCTGAGCCACTGCCGCTGTTTGGGGTCGACCACCATCTCGTCGAGCATATCCAGCGTCATCATGATCGGCTGCAGCACGTTGTTCAGATCGTGTGCGACCCCCGATGCCATTTCGCCGATGCTTTCGAGACGCTGTGCCCGCGACGATTGCGCGGGGAGCCCCCGGTTGGCGAAATGCTCCGTCTCGCTGCAGAGCACGCTTGTTGTGCGTCCGGTCCCGTCGCGCACCGCGCCCCAACTCGCAGCCACGGTCACGGGCCGTCCGTCCTTCCGAACCCGCACGAGCTCTCCCACCCAGCTGCCGAGCTGCAGAACATGCCGCCAGGCATCTTCAAACCGTGCCATGCCATCGGCGCTGTGCAGGAATGCCAGCGAAGATTGCTCGCTCGCCTCGGCGCGCGTCCAACCATACAGCCGCTTGGCACTCTCATTCCAGAGAATCGGACGCTGCTCAAGATCGATCTGAATAATGGCGGTGAGGTCAAGCTTGATCAGCTGCGCGGTGTCGCGAGCCGCTTGCTCCGACCGCTTCTGATTGGTCACGTCTTGTACGACGCCAACTAACCCGCGGACCTTGCCGTCTGAGGCGAGGAGTGGTGCGGTTCGTACGAGCGCCCAGGTGACGTCGCCATTTGGCCGGAGGAAGCGGAACTCATCGACGCGCCCAGTGCTCCCGACGAACTCGCCCTGCCAGTTTTGCAGCCTCCAGCGATCCTCGGGATGGATGCAGCGTACGAGATCGGCGAGACTGGTTTCATTCGATCGCAGGCCGATGATTTCGAAGTAGCTCGGGTTCGAAAATGTGAGCGTTCCATCCATGTCGCGACGGAAGACCCCGTCCTGCGTCAGCTCGCCAAGGACGCTGAGGTACCGGTCGTGCAAGTCGAGCCCGGCCTCAAGGCGCCGCATCTCGGTGACGTCGCGGTGCTCGCCGACGAAGTAGGAGATCCGACCATTCGCATCGAGGACGGCGCGCATGCTGATGACATTCCAATATGGCGTGCCATCCTTGCGGAGATTCTGGATGGTGACTCGGCACTCCGAGCCGGTGCGAATGGCCGCGTCGAGTGTCTCAATCTCCGCTGGGTCGTTGTCTGGACCTCGGAGGATCCGCATCTTGCGCCCTTCCAACTCGGCAAGCGAGTGACCGCTCATCCGCTGGAAGGCTGCGTTGCAGTAGGTAAGCACCCCAATGCCGTCGTTCGCCTCGAAGATGCTGATCGCAACGTCGAGGTCGGCAATCATTCGGCTGTCACGGGCTTTATCCCACATGGCGGCGTCCCTGCGAGAGGGCTACTGCGTACGGCTAGCGTGTTCTACTATTGTCCCAAAATGTAACACCACTGCAGGGCTAACTGATTCGCTGTTCCACAAAAACGGGAGCCATGAGCCCCTGCGCGGACCTTCCGTGCGGGTCCTGCTCTGCTCTGTACCCATTCACGATATCCAGCGCTGTTCCTGTGAGCGGCGGGAGTTCACGGTCCGAAACGCCAAGCGGCGTGACGCGAGCCCCCCAGCGCACCAGCAACGAGCAGAAGGTGAGGCCGCCGCCGAAGCCCGGCATCAGGAGCAGACTCCCCGGCTTCACCCGCCCCTGTTCTAGGGCATCCACGAGACTCACGGGCACCGTGGCCGCGCTCATGTTGCCGTACTTTTCGACGGTGACCATCACCTTCTCCATCGGGATTCCCGCGTACTTCGCGACCGCCTCGATGATGCGCAGGTTGGCTTGGTGCGGCACCGCAAGATCGACCTCGTCAGCGGTCACGCCGCACTGGGCGAGCACTTTGGCCGATGCCTCACTCATCCCCTTCACGGCACGCTTGAAGATCACCGGGCCGTCGAAATCCCAGCTGGTGTCGCCGTAGGAGATCCCGAGTCCGGCATAGCTGCAGCCCATGCCGCGCACACGCAGCGCTTGGCGCCCTTCGGCGTCACAGCCGAGCACGGAGCCGAGCACGCCGGATTCTTCATCCGATGCTTGGAGGACGACTGCGGCCGCGCCATCGCCGAAGAGCACCGCAACGTTGCGGTTGCTCCAGTCCATGTAGCGGGTGATGAGCTCAACGCCGATCACAACGGCATTCTTGACGACGCCGCTCTTGATCATGGCCGTCGCGGTGCTGAGGCCATACAGGAAGCTCGTGCAGGCGGTGTTGATGTCCATGGCCGCGGCGCGCGTTGCGCCGAGCTCGATCTGCACGCCACTGGAGGAATTGGGGACCAGCTCCTCGTTGCTGCACCCTCCGTAGATAATCAGTTCGACGTCCCCAGCCTCAAGCCCCGCGCAGGCGAGTGCCCGTGCGGCCGCCGTGGAGGCGAGTTGAATCGCGGGAACGTGGGATACGCGGCGTTCCTTCATGCCGGTACGCGATACAATCCACTCGTCCGATGTGTCGAGGAAGGTGGAGAGGTCAGCGTTGGTGAGGATGGCCGGCGGCAGGCACTTGCCCCAGCCCGTGATGGCGGCGTAGGTCATATGCATAAACTATGCGCTGAGCCGCCGAGCGCGAGATGGGGGGAGGCGGATCGCCACCCCCTTATATGACAAAGGCCGGATCCTCGAGAGGATCCGGCCTTTGTCATATGAGCACACTCAGGCTCACGTCTGTTGGTCTTACTCGGACGTCGTCTTCCCGGTTGGCTTCGACGAGTACTTGTCAAACCAGCCGCGCAAATACAGCTGCGAACGCATGAAGTTCGACGGGATGCTGCTCGTGCCGTGATACTCCCCATTCATACGGATCAACGCAGTGGGGATTCCACGCACCTTGAGGGCGCGGTAGAACTCTTCCGACTGCGGCATCGGGGTGCGGAGGTCGAGCACGCCGGTCATCAGCATGGTCGGGGTCGTGACATTGCCGACGTACATGATCGGCGAGCGCTTGAGGTATTCGCTCGGATCAATCCAGAACGGCTTGTCGAAGTTCTGGTACCAGCCGGCACCGTCGGTCTCGCCCACGAAGCTCATCCAGTTGATCACGGGGCATTCGCTGCTGGCCGCGGCAAAGCGCTTGGTGTGCCCGACAATCCAGGCGGTCAGCACACCGCCGCCCGAGCAGCCGTGGACGAACAGGTTCTTGCTGTCGATGTAGCCACGGTTCAACAGGGTATCGACGCCGGCCATCAGGTCGTCGTAGTCCTTGTCCGGATACGCGTTCTTGATCTCGTTGGTGAACTTGGCGCCGTAGCCGGTGCTACCGCGCGGATTGGTGTAGAGCACCACATAGCCATTCGCCGCTTGATCCTGACGGGCAAAGTTGAACGCCACGTTGTACATCGACTGCGGTCCGCCGTGGATGTCGAGGATCATCGGGTACTTCTTGGCCTTGTCAAAGCCGGCGGGCTTCACGATCCAGCCCTGAATCTTGAGGCCGTCGCGCGACGTGTACCAGATCTCTTCCGTCTCGGCGAGCACTTTGCCGGCCAGCACGTCGTCGTTGACGGCCGTGAGCTGCGCGAATGCCGTCACGGGGGCACTGGTCTTCGGGATCGAGAACGCGACGACGTCATTTGGCTTGGTCGGCGTCGAGCGCACACCAACGGCTACACCGCTCGCCGACACATCGCCAACTGTGAGCACGTGCTTGCCGCTGGTCACCGGGCGCACCGCGCCGCCCGTGGACGCGAACATGAAGTTCTTGGAGCCCTCACTCTCCGCGCTGAAATACACGCCGCTGTTGTCGTGCGCCCAGATCAGGCCAGAGATTGGGCGGTCGAGGTTGCCGGAAATCACGTGCGGGCTAGAGCCATCGGCGTTCATGACCCAGAGCTTGGCTTCGGCCCACGCGGAGTGGTCGACCGAGTCGGCGTTCATGAAGGCAATCATCTTGCCATCGGGCGAATAGATCGGCGACGAGTTGGTGCCGTTGTTCTTGGTCAGCGCACGGATCTCGCCGGTCTCGGTGTTGGCGGCATAGACGATGGACTTCCGGAACGCATGTTCCGGGTCTTCCACGCGTAGCGACGAGAAGGCGAGCCACTTGCCGTCCGCGGAAAACGAGGCGGCGCTGTGATTCCAGTCGCCGTCGGTGATCTGGCGCGGCGTGCCGCCGTCAGCGGGCACGACGAAGAGGTGGCGGTAGGATTCGTCGGTGTATCCGACGCGGTCAGAACGGAAGTTCAGCTTCGTGAGAATTTTGGGTGCTTCGGTCCACTTCGCGCCTTTGGGCGCGGCGGGGAGGGCGATGCGCCAGTTATCGTGGGTCGGAACTGCCATCGAGAAGGCGAGCTGCTTGCCGTCGGCCGACCACTCGAGCGCGGACGGGGCCTCGGTGAGGTGCGTGACCTGTGAGGCCGCGCCCTCGGCGTCCATCCAGCGCACCCAGATCTGCGGGCCGCTCGGCTCACCCTTGTAGATGAAGGCAATCCGCTTGCCGTCGGGGGCCCACCTTACGTCGGAGCCGTTGCCGAGCTGGCGAGCGTGCGAGCCGTCGGCGTTCATGACCCACAGGGTGGTTTCCCACTTGTCGTTCATCTTGTCCACCCAGCGACGGGTGTAGATGACCTGTGAGCCGTCTGGGGACAGTTGCGGCGACTGGGCGTCTTCCCAGTCGAGGTACTGTTCGAGGGCGAGCTTGTTCTGTGCGGGGCGCTGCTGGCTGTAGGCCGGCTGCGCGAGCGCCGCAGTGAGGAGGGTCAGGCTCGTAGCGACTCGGAACAGGCGGGACGTGGTGGGCATAAAAACTCCGGAAACGGGGTTGGGATAATCCTGCACCATGAACGGGCTGGCGTCTAGAGGCGGAGCGCGACGTCGGCGATCAGCCTCCTGTCAGCCTCCTGTCAGCATCCTGTCAGCATCCTGTCAGCATCCTGTCAGCATCGGCCGTAAGTTGAGTATATGCAATTCACCGAAACCATCCGCGTCGCCCTGCACGCGCTCCGCACGAATGCCCTGCGCTCGCTCCTCACGATGCTGGGCATCGTGATCGGCGTGGGCGCCGTGATTGCCATGATTGCCCTCGGCAACGGCGCGCAGAACTCTGTGAAGGAGCGAATCGCGCGCCTTGGGACCACGGTGCTGCAGGTCAACCCCCAGCGCGTGCAGCAGGGCGGTGTGGGAACCGGGACGCAGGCAAAACTGACCTTCCACGATGTGAGCTTTATCCTCGACCGGTCGCCAGCGGTGGTGGATGTGAACCCCCAGCAAGACCGCGATCTGCAGGTGGTGTGGAAGAACAAGAACACGAAGGTGCAAATCACGGGGACCCTCCCGAACTTTCTGACGGTGCGGAGTTTCACGATCGCCAAGGGGGCGATGTTTACCCTCGCCGACGACAACGGCAGGAAAAAAGTTGCGGTGCTCGGCGGCGGGGTGGCCGAGTTGCTCGGCGTGGACAACCCCGACGCGTTGATCGGAGAGCCGCTGCGCATTGGCGGTCGCCAGTTCACCGTGGTCGGCGGCCTGGAATCGAAGGGCTCCACCGGCTTCGGTGACGGCGACCAGCAGATTCTCATCCCATTTCAGACGGGGCGGTTCGGCACCTTTGGGACCGACCGCATCAACGATATTTGGGTGCGGGCCGCGGGGGAGGATTCGGTGGATGCGGCGATCGGGCAGATTCAGTCGGCGCTGCGTCGCTCGCATAAGCTCCTCGCCGGGAAGCTCGATGATTTCTCGATCCGCAATCAGGCTGATTTCCTGCAGACGCTCAACGAGACCACGCAGACGTTCACCCTGCTCCTCGCAGGTATTGCCGGCGTCAGCCTGCTCGTTGGCGGCATCGGCATTATGAACATCATGCTCGTCTCGGTGACGGAACGCACGCGCGAGATCGGGATTCGCAAGGCACTGGGCGCCACGAAGGTGAACATCCTGCTGCAGTTTTTGACCGAGTCGGTGGTGCTCTGCCTTTTAGGTGGTGCAGTCGGCATCGGCGCGGGGATGTTGGCCGCCTACGAGTTCCAGAAGGATGGAGCGCCGCGGTGGATCTGAAGAGCATTCTGCTGTCCTTTGGTTTCGCGAGCGTGATCGGCTTGGTGTTTGGTGTGTGGCCAGCGCGTCAGGCTGCGCAGCTAGATCCGATTGAGGCGTTGCGGTTCGAGTAGGGCTGCTGGTTTGCCGGCGGGCGCCGCCCGACGGCAGCCCTTCCCCGTGTTTCAGCACCGTCGACATATTTGAGATTTCCCGCTCTCGGAATGGTGTCCAATGGTTCGTCGCCGGTGGATCGTCTTTGCCTTGCTCGTTACCTGCGTCGGCCGAGTCGCCGCCCAGGGCTCGCCGGTTGTGGCCGCTGCCACCCCGTTGGAACGCCTGACGGCTGCGCTCCTCGGGGCGACCCCGCTCGAGCAGAATCTGCACGAACTCACCGATAAGATTGGCGGGCGCGCCACCGGATCTCCTGCCAACGTCCGGGCCGTGGATTGGGCGCTCGCCCAGTTCCGCGCCGCGGGGGTAAAGGCGCAGAAAGAATCGTTCCAAATGCCAAACCGTTGGCTCGAGCGGTCGGCGCGCGCGGTGGTCAAGGGAGAGGGCGTCGAGTTAGCCCCGCGGATTGCCGCGATGCCCTTCTCGATCGCAACTCCTGCGAGCGGAGTGACTGCATCGTTGGTCGACGTTGGCCGCGGGACAAAGGAAGACTTCGCGCGCGTTGGTACGAAAGCGAAGGGGGCCTATGTGCTTGTGGAGCAGGACGAGCTGAAGGACATCGAGGGGCTGTTCAAGGAATACGCGGAGACCGCTGCGATTGAGCCGCGCGCCTTTGCCGCTGGTGTGACGGGGGTCGTGTATGTGGGATCGCGCGCCAACTCGCTGCTGTATAGGCACAATGTCGCGAATGGCGCCAAGAACACCCGTCCGATGATGGTGATGGAGCGCGATGCCGGGTTGCGCGCGCTGCGGTTGCTGCGCGGCGGCACCGCGCTGAGCCTCACGGCCATGCTCGATCTGGATACGGGTGGTGCGTATGAGAGCTGGAATGTCGTTGGCGAGATTCCAGGCACCACCAAGGCCGACGAGATTGTCCTGATCGGCGCGCATCTCGACTCGTGGGACTTGGGCGATGGTGCGCTCGACAACGGTGCGAATGCGGTGATGTTGATTGATGTGGCGCGCCAGTTCCAGCGCCTTGGCATTCGCCCGGCGCGCACGATTCGGTTCGTGATGTGGAACGGCGAAGAGCAGGGGATGGAAGGATCGTTCGGCTACACGCGCGGTCATCTCGCCGAGCTGGAGAAGCATGTAATGGCCACGAGCTTTGATATCGGGTGTGGGCGGGTGCAGGGGTTCTTTACCGGAGCGCGTCCAGAGCTGGTGCCGCTCGTGGAGAAGGCGATTGCGCCGGTGGCGGGGCTTGGTCCGTTCAAGCACACCGATGCGCCCTTGGTGGGGACCGACAACTTTGACTTCATGCTGCATGGTGTCGCAAACATTGTGGCCGATCAGGAGTCAGCTACGTATGGTCCGAACTATCACGCGCGCAGCGACACCTACGAGAAGTGCGACAGGCGGGTGCTGCGGCAAAACGCCGTGGTGACGGCGGCGCTGGTGTACGGGTTCGCGACTATGCCTGATGCGTTGCCGCGGCAGACGCGGGCGCAGATCGACGCGATCATGAAGAGCACCGATCTCGAGGCGCAGATGAAATCGATGGGTGTCTGGGATGGGTGGGCTGCCGGTACGCGCGGGCGGCGTCCGTAGCAGGCTGCGCAATGGAAACGCGGCGGGCGCCACTGGAGCGCCCGCCGCGTTTTGCTATCGAGCGCACTACTTGTTGGCTTTCGGCCGAAGCGTCATGTGCGAGACCGTCCAGATGACAACAGTACCGCACAGGTCGTTGCCGTTGATCACGTGGTACGCTGCCGGCGTATACTCCGCACGCGGATACACCTCGACCGCGTAGACCTCGTCCTTGGAGACGATTTGGTCGAAGGTTTCGCCCGGATTGATCTTGATCAGCATGCCGTCCTTGAGGACGTTCATCATGCAGACCAGCTGCACCCCTTTCTGGATGGATCCGCCTCCGGACGGCTTGCCCTGCAGATTCGCGCCGCCGGTGCGTTCACGGCGCAGCGTGACGCCAAGGACATCGCGAAAGATCGACGACGCGTCGTTGACGGATTCTTTTTTCTTCTCGATCTCTTCTGGGGAGAACAGGGTGCCGAATCCCGCGCGCTTCTGCGCGTAGAACCCCGTCGCGGCGAGCGCGGGGTGGGATTCTTCGTCTTTCGTGAGGACCGTGATCGTCCCGAGCGTCTGCGCCACGGGCTGGAGTTTCACGCCAATGTGTACGGTGGAGTCGGCGAGCAGGTTGAGCTCGAAGTCCACACCGTCGAAGCCGACTTTCTTGACGCGAATCGTGCGCGCGCCGGCTGGAATGTTCCGAAGCCGAAAGAATCCCGCCTCGTCGGTGAACGTGGCCATCGCCGGATCATCGATCTCGATGATGACCTTCGCGAGCGGGTTGTCGAGCGGATCCAGAATCGTCCCCTGCAGGTGCGAGAGCTTGATCGTGGGCGCCGCCGCCTGTGCGATCAGTGCGCTCAAGGGCAACGCGCCGAGCGCGCCGGATAACAGCACGAGGCAGGCAGAGCGCGTGATGGAACGCGTGATGGAACGCGTGATGGAACGCGTGATGGAACGCCGAGCAGTTGGACGGTGCGATATATGCATGAAGGGATGATACGAAAACCCCAGACGCCTCGAAAGGTGTCCGGGGTTCGAATCAGAGCAGCACACTTACGGCTTCTTGACCGCCGGGACTGGCGTCTTGACGTTGAGGTCAATGTAGGTCGAGGTCGGCTCCTCGCCCGGCTTCGCGCTGCGGGGAATTCGTTCGCCCATCGCCGTGCCGAGGGACTTGATGTACTTGTAGATATTGCGAATGTCTTCCTCGTTCATCAACGCCGTGTTGTGGTACGGCATCGGGAGGTTCCCCTCGCCACCGTCGGCGGTGGTCATGACGCTGAACCAGTGGTTCTCGTCCTGGCGCGCTGCGATTGTACGAAGGTTCTTGGCGTAGTTCGTGCCCCACGCGCCCTTGAAGCCGAGCGAACGGCCGGTCATGAGCGAGTCCTTGCTCACCTTACCCTTCGACTCCACCCAGTTCGGCGTGTGGCAATCGTGGCAGCTGCCGACGATGAGCAGGTACGCGCCCGCCTCTTCAGGCGTGGCAGCGACGACTTTCGGCTTGGCCTGCGCCTGCGCGGCAGACGGGATAGTGAACGCGGCAACAGTAGCGAGCGCGACAAGGCGACGAAGCATCGGTTCCTCGGTGGGGTGGGTGGTTCGGTGACGAATGCTGAAGAATAACGGATTACCCCTCAAGGGTGTTGGGGACGGGGGGGCGCTCGTCGGCGCCCGTGCGGCATCGTATCTTGCCCGCATGATTACCGTGCATCACGCTGACAACCTTACGCTCCTCCCCACGTTGCGGGCGGGCTCGTTCGGGCTGATTTATATCGATCCCCCGTTCAATACGGGACGTACGGTACGGCGCTCGCGCGTGACGTCGCGCAAGGCGGCCGAGGGGGAGGCCGGAACGCGCACCGGCTTCGGCGGCAAACGCTATGTGTCGACGCTCAAAAAGAGCGAAAGCTACGCCGACCAGTTCGACGATTACCCCGCGTGGCTCGCGCCGCGGCTGGTCGAGGCGCGTCGGCTGCTCTCGGTGCGCGGCAGTCTCTTTGTGCATCTCGACTACCGCGAAGTGCACTACGTGAAAGTGCTGCTCGACACGATCTTTGGTCGCGCGAACTTCGTGAATGAGATTATTTGGGCCTACGACTACGGCGCCCGCTCGAGCACACGTTGGAGTCCGAAGCACGACACCATCCTCTGGTATTCGAAGACTCCAGGGCGTCACCTATTCAACGCCGATGCCGCGGACCGGATTCCGTACATGGCGCCCGGACTCGTGACCCCTGAAAAGGTCGCGCGCGGCAAGATGCCGACTGATACCTGGTGGCACACGATCGTGAGTCCCACCGGCAAGGAGAAGACGGGCTACCCGACACAAAAGCCACTCGGCGTTCTCGAGCGGCTCGTGAAGGTGCACTCACGGCCCAAGGACAAACTGCTGGATTTCTTTGCCGGGAGCGGGAGCTTCGGCGATGCAGCGGATCGGCACGGGCGGGATGTCACGCTCGTCGATGCGTCGGCCGCGGCGATTCGCGTGATGAAAAAGCGGTTCGCCGGGCGGGACGTGCTGTTTCGCTGATCGGCCTGCGTTGCTATCTGCTCGGGGCGGTCGGAGTCGGGCGGTCGGAGCTGAGCATTCCCTTCGCGAGCTAAACTGCAACGACCGCGCTCGCTGCGGGAACGCTCAGCTCCTCCCTGACAGGCTGGATCCTCGGCTCGCACGCTGCCCGAGTGGCGCGGCGAACTCTCGGCTGCCCGCGCTCCCTTTCACAAACGGGGCGCGAAGCCCCGCGCTGTGCGCCGATCGACGGTGTGGGGCTTTGGCGGGCAGTGCACAGACGCGCGCGCGTTAGCCATCCGCGCGTTGGCCATCCGCGCGTTGGCCATCCACGCGTTAGCCGCGGAAGGGAGGGGCGAGGCGTCCCCACAGCGAGCGCGGTCGTTTCAGTATAGCTCGCGCCGGGGACGCCTCGCCTCGACCGCCCGAAGCGAGAATCGCGATCCGCCCGAAGCGAGAATCGCGACCGAGCCTACTGGTAGTGAATGTAGAGCGGCCGAGGATGCAGCTTGAGGATCTCGGGGATCGTCGTCCGCGGGTTGTCGTTGCGCGCCTTGTAGAACTGCTTCCACCCCGCGAACTGCACCGGCTCCGCCTTGATCCACTTGCGGAAGGTGTTCCGCTTGAGCCACGGCGCCCCGAAACCGTCCATGTGCATCACGATCTGCACGCGCGGATCGAGTTTAATCTGATGTGTGTTCGTGACACCGCGCTGCGTAAAGCGGTGTACAACTAGGACTTTCGGCGGGAGCTTGTACTGCGTGACCACTTCCGCCAACATCGTCGCTGCGTAGTTCACGTCCGACGCGTCAAAACTCCCGATCTTCTTGCCCGGAACAGTGCCGTCCTTGAGCGCGAACTCCGGATCAATGCCGAGGTGGAAGTTCGGACGCTGTAGAAATCGCACGAGCCGCGGCAGCTCGTCCTGCAGCGTCGCATGCCCGACCTGCACGTCGAGGAACACCAGCGCGTTCCGCTTCGCGGCCCACCCCGCGACCTTCTCGATAAGCGACGAATCCATGCGGAGGCGGTACTTGCCGTCCTTGCCCGGTGCGCCCTGCGCGACCACGGCAATCAGGTGGAGGGCGGGTTGCACGGGGGTCGTCGGATCCGCCTTCGTCCAGGCGGCGACTTCAGCGTCCAACATCTTGAGCATCTCGGTCGGCTCGTACTCGCCGAGTACACCCATGCGCTTGGAGAGAGGATTGCCGTAGTAGGCGATGATGCGTTTGGCAGGGAGGATGGAGCCTGGGAGCGGCTCGGGGCCCTTTACCGGCCACTTCGCGTCGAGGATCGAGTCCTGCCGCGCCTGCGCAATGGAATCGGCGTCGGAGGGCGGCTTGAGCGAACTCATCGACTTCTTGCCCGTGCTCGCACTTTTCTTGCCTGCCCCCTGTTTCTTGGTTCCCTTTTTTGGGGCGGGGGCGATGCTATCGCGTGCTGGCGTCGGCTTGGCGGGCTTCGCCGTCGAATCTTGCTGCGCGGCGGCGGGGAGGGCGGCCACGGTCACTACAAAGAGCGCGCGCCGGAGCGCACGCGAGATCACAAAAGAGGGCACGGCGTGGTGACGGGTTGAGAGGGAGGAAACCTACCCTCTCTAGACCACCAGCCCCACCGTGACGTCACTTGGGACTGGCGGTTTCACACGGTGCGCGAATCAGCGCACGACGATCTCAATTCGGTGGTCGGCGCGAACCACGTATTGTCCCGCCACCTCGACCTCTAACTGCACGACGTAGGCCCCTTTGGACAACGTCGAGATGTCGAGCTGGAGCGCGCGCGGCGATGTCGACGAGCCCCGAGCCGACATATCCTGCACCGTGATGCTCACGGGGGTCGCCTCGGTGACGACCCGAAGCGTCTTGGCCTGCCGACGGAGGAACCCGCTCTCCTCCACTTCGCGCACCACGGTGAGCGAGACTTTCATCGGCTCACCCGTGGGTTCGGTGCCATACGCTTCCCAATACACGCCGAGTTTGTCACCAGCGCGCACTTTTTCCGTCGACAACGCGTGCGGGACCACCTCTTCCACCGTCGTCGGGAAATCGCCGTACGGCTCGTAGAAGAGTAGATCGGAGAGGGTGACGCGCGTGCCCACGGCGAACGGGGGCGCCATGCCGTATCGCGCCCGTCGTACCGCCGAACGATCGGGCGACCACACTTCCGCACTCATAATCAACGGACCCCAAGGGGCCTTGACCGTAATGACGTCATTTCTCGGCGCCTTCTTGTGCACCACGCTGAATCCGCGCACCGCGCTCGTTGGCGACACGACCAGTGCGGCAGTGATGGCGGTGCTGTCGAGCTCCGGCATGTTGCGCGCGTCGTATGCCATCACAACGAGAGCGGTGTCACCGCGGCGGAACATCGCCTTTTGGTGCACCAAGGGTTTCAGTGACTTCGCGTATGTCGGGGAATAGCGACCAACGACGGGTGGCAGCTGCACCGCCCAGTCGGTGGAGTCGGAGATGGTCGGATTGTTGAGCACGTAGCCCGGCGGGATAAACCGATACGCCGGCGACGGTTCATGCCCGACGGTGTTGTACTCGCCGGTTCGTGGGTCGCCGCGCCCACGCGCCCAAGCACGAGGCCAGCCGAAACGGAGGAGCAGTTCGCGCTCGTCGTCGTCAAAGCCAAACTGGTACACGCCGGCGGCATCGCGCATCATCTCGACGTACGTCATGCGCGCGTACCACTCGGTCCGCGAGTCGTTCCCGTCGGTCGAATACAACACCTTCGACAGGAACCAGACGCGATCTTCGTATGCGATCCGCTCTTTGCTCGCACATGGCAGCCGGCGGTAGCTCTGGCGCGTATCCTCGTCAATCAAATAGCCAAGGTCGCGCCAGACGCACCGATCGCGGACCAACATCTTGGCAATCGCAACCTCGTACACACTGTCGGCCGCTCTGTAGTCGCCCAGCATGTGCTGTGCGAATCCAATCATGATGTCGCAGTACCAGCCACCGACCTTGCATTCGGTGGCCGCGGTGAGCGCGTCCCGGCCGCGATCGGCCTCTACGAGGTATCGGACCCGCTGCGCCACAATCCACCGTTCGCCCGGCGCGATATGCCCGAGCGAGTCGAGCAATGCAATCAGCACATTGCGCTTGGCGGTGATCTCGCCAGGCTCCGGCGGCGCGCCGGGAGAACGCTCGTCATACCAGTAGCAAAACCTCCCCACCCGCTCATCACACTGGCTGGGCGAGCGACCCGTTGACTGATAGGGGAGATGCAGGCGCCGAAAGAGTTCGAAGTCGCGCTGCGCGCGGCGCCCCAGCTCGAAGGGCGACACGGTGTCGGTGGGAGTCGCCGGGGCGCTCGAACCGCCACGGACGATCTGTGCCCGGCCCACCGGCGCGAAGCCGGCAAGCGAGAGCATGAGGAAGAGAAGTCTACGGCGCATGATCATATATACCCCCCACAACGATAACGGCGCCTACCCGGAAGCGTAGGTCCCTAATAGCTTCCGCACGTGGAATCCATCGTCTTCGAATCATTGCACCCCGACGTCGCCCCGCCGCGCCGCGGGACCGCCGGGAGTGCCGGCTACGACCTCGCCGCCTGCCTCGATGGGCGTACCGCGCGGGTCTTCAACGCCGGCGTGATGCGCGAAGTGGCGGCCGAAGGGGTCGGCGTGGCCGCGACCCTGACCCTCGCCCCCGGGGAGAAAGCCCTCGTACCGCTCGGCTTCAAAGCGCGTCTCCCCGTGGGTTACGAGGCGCAGATCCGCCCCCGCTCAGGAACGAGCGTTAAAACCGACCTGGTGATCGCCAACGCCCCTGGAACGGTCGATGCTGATTACCCGGACGAATGGTGCGTTCCCGTGAAGAACGGCGGACCCGCTCCGCTCCGGATCACCCACGGGGAACGGATCGCCCAAATGGTGCTCGCCCGCTTCGAGGTACTCGACTTCACCGCAGGTACGGTCGCCCAAACCACGGAACGCGCCGGCGGATTCGGGTCGACCGGGCAATAGTATTATTTTGTAAGAGTCCCCCCAAACGTTCGAGGCATTTGATTATGCGTATCGCACAGGCGCTCTTGGCGCTGGCTTTGGTCTCCGCCGGCGCACTCGCGCAGGAGCCTGGGAAGGTTGCCGTGGAGAGCTACACGCTCTCCAACGGACTCAAAGTGCATTTGGTGGAGGATCACTCCTCGCAGGTCGTGGCGGTCGACGTCTGGTACGACGTCGGTGCGCGAAATGAGCGCGCAGGGCGCACCGGATTCGCCCATCTCTTTGAACACATGATGTTCCAAGGGTCGGCCAACGTGAAGAAGGCCGAACACTTTCAGTTCGTCGAAAAGGCGGGCGGGTTCCTCAATGGATCCACCACCATCGACCGGACGAATTATTTCGAGGTGCTTCCGTCGAATCGACTGAACCTAGGCCTCTGGCTCGAATCTGACCGGATGCGGTCGCTGGCCATCACGCAGCCCAATCTGGACAACCAGCGCGAAGCGGTGAAGGAAGAGCGTCGCATGCGCATGGACAACCAGCCGTATATCGGCGTGGTGATCGATTCGATTGCGTCGCTCTATGATCGCGATAAATGCTTTGCCTACGCGCACTCCGTCATCGGATCGATGAACGATCTGAATGCCGCGAAGGTCGAGGATGTGACCGCGTTCTTCAAGCTCTACTATGCGCCGAACAACGCCTCGCTGGTGGTCGTCGGCGACTTCGAGCCAGCAGAGGCCAAGAAGTTGATCGAGCAATACTTTGCCGACGTGCCCCGCGTGCCTGCGCCGCCGAAGGTGAACTGCGAGCAGGCGTTCAATACCGGCGCGCTGCGTCGCACCGTCACTGACAAGAACGCGACGCTGGCGGCGGCCGTCTCCTTCTTCCGCGTTCCCGAAGAAGCGCACGAGGATCATCCGGCGGTCGAACTCCTTTCCAATATTCTGGGGCAGGGGGAGAGTTCGCGGTTGAATCGCTCCGTGGTGCGTGAAGCAAAGGCGGCGGCTGCCGCGCAGACACTTGGCCTCTATGGTCCGACGCGCGGCCCGAATGCGCTCGCGGTGCTGGCCATCGCAAATCAGGGCGTGGCGGTGGACTCCGTCGAGAAGCTCGTGGCTGCGCAGATTCAGCGCATTGCCGCCGACGGTGTGACCGAGGCCGAGCTTTCGAAAGCCAAGAACTCCTTCCGTTCCAGCAAGATCATGGAGCGCGAGTCTGCACTCAATGTCGCGGAGTCGGTGCATTACGCCGAAACGTTCCTTGGTGATCCGCTCAAGGTAAACACCGATCTCGCGCGCTACGGTGCGGTGACCGTTGCCGACATCAAGCGTGTGGCCGCGAAGTATCTCCAGACCGCCAACTCCCTCGTGCTGATGATCGTTCCGCCGGAGGCCAAGTGATGCATCCCCTGACGTCGATGCGCGCGCGGCCCCTGGGGCTCGCGCCGTTGGTCCTGCTCGTGGCGCTGCCGCTTGCGAGCGTGCGGGCGCAGTATCCCACCACGCCGCCAGCGGCGACGCCAATCAAGGCCGCCGTCTTCCCGCCGTTCCAGGAAGCGACGCTCGCGAATGGGCTTCGCGTGGTGGTTGTGCAGAGTAAGAAGCAGCCTGTGGTCGCGGTGTCGCTGGCATTCCCCTCCGGCGCGTTCTATGACCCAGCTGGGCGGTCAGGCACCGCCGAGATGGTCGCGGGGATGCTGACCAAGGGCGCAGGAACGCGCACCGCCGACCAGATCTCTGATGCCATCGAAGGGGTTGGTGGTTCGATCAGCGCCGGTGTCGACGCCGATTTTCTTTCCGTGCGCACCGCGGTGCTCACGAACGACACCAAGCTCGCCTTCGATCTCCTCGCGGATGTTGTGATTCGTCCCACCTTTCCCGAGAAAGAACTCGAACTGCTGCGGACGCAGAGTTTGTCTGGCTTGCAACTGGAGCAGTCGCAGCCAAGCGCGATTGCCGACCGCTTCTTCCGAAAGGGGATCTACGGTGACCATCCGTACGCCCGTAAGGCGGACCCCGCGAGCGTGAAGGCAATCACCCGCGACGACCTGTTGAAGTTCCATAAGGCGCGCCTGCGGCCGAATGGTGCGTTGCTGGTGGTCTCGGGCGACATCACGCTAGCCCAGGTCAAGCTGCTCGCGGGCGCGGCGTTCGCCGGGTGGACGGGAGCCGCGCCAGCGGTGGCCGCCACCAAGGAACCGCCGACGGGGAAGGCCACCGAGATCGTGCTCGTGCATCGCGCGGGATCGGTCCAGTCGAATATTCTGGTCGGCAACACCACCTGGGCGCCGACGAATCCGCAGAGCTTCGCGGGCACTGTCATGAACAAGGTGCTGGGTGACGGCGCCAGCGGACGGCTCTTCTTGACGCTCCGCGAGGCCAAGAGCTGGACCTACGGCGCTTACTCGGCGTTCGAGCGTCGCAAGGGACTTGGCTATTTCGTCGCGAACACCGAAGTGCGCACGGCGGTCACCGACTCGGCGCTCGTGGAATTGCTCGCGCAGCTCAAGCGGGTGACGGTGGAGCCGATTCCAGATGCGGAGATCGACGCGTCCAAGAATTCCATTGCCGGCGCCTTCCCGCTCAAGATCGAGAGTTCGGCGCAAGTCGCGGCGCAGGTCGCCGCGGTCAAGTTGTACGAGTTGCCCGCGACGTATCTGCAGACCTACCGCCAGCGGATCGCTTCGGTCACGTCGGCGACGGCGCAGGCGGCCGCAGTGGCCGGCATTCATCCCGACAAGGCCGTGATTGTCGTGGTGGGCGACGGGACCAAGATCTACGAGGGACTCAAGAAGATTGCCACGGTTCGCATTGTGTCTCTTGATGGATCGACGCTCAAGCCCGAAGATCTTGTGGTGAAGGGTGGCTCGCTCGACATTGCGCGTGATCAGATTGTCCCGGCGTCTGACAGCTTTGCCGTGATGCTCCAAGGCAACGCGCTCGGCTATCAGCGCTCGTCGCTCGTGAAGACCGATGGTGGCTGGCTGTTGACCGAGGATTCGCAGATCGCCACGGTTATTCAGCAGCACACAGAAGTCCGCTTCACCGAGAACTTCGTGATGCTCTCCGCAAAGCAGACGGGAAAGCAGGCGGGCAAGGACGTGAAGATCGACGTGGTGTACGCCGGCGGACGTGCCAAGGGAACGGCGGCCACGCCGCAGCCACCCGCGGGCGAGGTCAAGGCCACGACCATCGACGCCGAAGTTCCGGCGGGCGCGGTCGACGACAACCTGATCACGACGCTGCTACCCGCCATGAAGTTCTCGGCGGGCGCCAAGATTCCCGTAACAGTCTTCCAGTCGGGGAAGGGCACGACCATCACGATGACCCTCAGCGTGATCGGCGAGCAAGAAGTGAAGGTCCCCGCTGGGACGTTTGCCACGTGGAAGGTGGAGATGGCTGGCGGCGAGCAGCCTGGGACACTCTACGTGGAGAAGGCGGCGCCGCATCGACTGGTAAAGCTGGCATTTGCTGGTGCGCCGATTGAGTTGGTGCGCATCCGGTAGGCTACCGACCCTCAGTCGCGTGGTGCGCGCGCTCCCTTCTCTCCGAGGGGAGCGCGTCGTGCTTCACCCGTGCGGATAGCGGTGTCGCCGAACTTCTCGCGGACCCGGTCGACGGCGCGCGAGAGGTCGCGATCACGTTCACGCTCTGGCGCTTCTGGCGTGGCGTGCGTGGCCTGGAAGATCGACAGCTGCTCTGCGTCCCGCGCGGAGCCGAAGTTGCTCACGGCCACACCGACGAGCCGAGCCGGAGCGGGACGCACCCCGCGAAGTTTGGTGAGCAGCGCCTGCGCGACATCAATCAATGCGCGATCACTTTCGATGGGCTGGTCGAGCGTTCGGCTCGCGGTGCGCGTGGTGAAACTCGTGTCGCGCAGCTTGACGGTGATGGTGCGCGCGCCAAGCCCTTCGCCGCGGAGATCGGTGCCGACTTTCTCGGCGAGCATGCGGAGTTCACTCGCGACCTCGGCGTTGGTCGTGATGTCGCGCGGGAATGTTTCTTCACGACTGATCTGCTTGGCGGGCGTGCGTGGTTCGACTGACGAATGACTCACCCCTCGCACGCGGTCGTGGAGCCAGTCGGCGGTCTTCGGACCGACCCATCGGGCAAGGGTGAGTCGGTCGTGTGGGAGCACGTCAGACGCGTGGCGGAGGCCGAGTGCTGAGAGCTTTTCCTGCAACTTGGGCCCGATGCCTGGGATGTCGGCAAGCTCCACCGTGTGCATGAACGCGAGCACGCCGTCGTCAGGGACGATAAACACCCCGCCGCCCTCTGGCTGTTTGGAGGGCTTCGCACGCTCCGCTGCGAGCTTTGCGACGAGCTTGGACGGCCCGCCACCGAGCGAGAGCGAGAGGCCGACCTCATCAATGACGGCCTGGCGCATACGAAGGGCCGTCTCGCGCAGCGACTCCCCGTGATACAACGCCTCCGTGCCAGAGAGGTCCAAATACCATTCGTCGATGCTCGCCCCCTCGACCGCGGGAGTGAAGGTCTCGAGCACCCGTCGAATCGCGCGGCTGTTGTCCGAGCAGGCGTTCCGCGGCACGGGCACGCACATCGCGTCAGGGCAGAGGCGGAGTGCTTGAGCAATCGGCATCGCCGAGCGCACGCCGAAGGCGCGGGTCTCGTAGGAGGCGCTGCAAACAACGCCACGGCTCCCGGGACGTCCCCCCACAATCAGGAGCGGCGCGCGCCCGGCCCCCTCGGGGTCGACCTTTCGGGCGACCGCGACAAAGAAGGCGTCGGCATCAGCGAGCAGGATCCTTGGCATCGACGAACGATAGCGCATCCGGTGTCGAGCGGGCATCTTCCTCCCGTCCCTTCGACGGCTTACCGCACCTCATTGTCTCCGTGAACGCCGAACACATCGCTCCGCTCTGGACGCCCACTCCTGCCCGCGCTGCGCAATCGCGTATGGCGCAGTTCTTTGCGCAGGTGGCCGCCTCGATCCCGGGTGCCCCAGCGGCAGATGCGCCGTACCGCGAGTGGCACGCGTGGAGCATCGCGGTGCCCGGCGAGTTCTGGGGCGCGATGTGGCAGTTCGGTGGTGTGGTGGCGGAGCGCCATGCGGACGGCTCCCAATGGTCACAGGTAGTGCACGGCGCTGACCGAATGGCGCCGCCCGATGCCCTGCTCGGTCCGCAGTGGTTCACCGGCGCTCAGTTGAACTTCGCGGAAAACCTGTTGCGCTTCCGTGGCGCCGAAGCGGCGATCATCGCGCGCGACGAGCGTGGCGTGCGACGTGAGATGAGCCGCGATACGCTGCGCGCCGACGTGGCGCGCGTCGCCGCGGCATTTCGCGCAATGGGCGTGGTCTCTGGCGACCGCGTGGCGGGCTTCCTCCCAAATATTCCGGAAGCGGTAGTCGCCATGCTCGCGGCCGCATCTATTGGTGCGGTCTGGTCGAGCTGCTCTCCCGATTTCGGGGTCGGCGGTGTGTTCGATCGGTTCGGACAGATCGCGCCGCGGGTGCTGGTGGTGGCCGATGGCTACCGGTACGCCGGCAAGTCGATCGACTGTCTGGCGCGCGCGCGCGACATCGTCGAGCGTATCGACGCGATTGAGCAAGTGGTGGTGGTCTCGTTCCTCAGCGACCGCGTTGACGATACGGCGCTCAACGCGTTGCGCGGCGAGCGGCGTCGTGCGACCCGATGGGAGGAGTTCGGCCATGCAGCGGCGCCGGCCGCACTCGAGTTCGCGCGACTCCCCTTTGATCACCCGCTCTTCGTGATGTACAGCTCTGGCACGACGGGGCTCCCGAAGTGCATGGTGCACGGAGCGGGCGGCACCTTGCTGCAGCACCTGAAGGAGCATCAACTCCACACCGACATCCGCGACGGCGATCGAATCTTCTACTTCACGACCTGCGGGTGGATGATGTGGAACTGGCTCGTCTCGGCGCTCGCGAGCGGCGCGGCCATCGTGCTGTACGACGGCGCGCCGATGCCGCCCAGCGCTCCGGACGCACTCTGGACACTCGCCGCCGAAGAACGCGTGAACGTCTTTGGGACGAGTGCGAAGTTTCTCGCGCTCTCCGAGAAGGAAGGCTTCGCGCCGCATCGCACGCACGACCTCAGCACGTTGCGCACCATGCTGAGTACAGGCAGCCCACTCGCCCCCGCAAGCTTCGCGTACGTCTACCGCGACGTGCAACCTGATGTGCACCTCGCCAGCATTTCTGGAGGGACCGACATTATCTCGTGCTTTGCCCTCGGGAATCCGATGCTTCCCGTGTGGCAGGGTGAGCTTCAGTCCCTCGGACTCGGCATGGCGGTGGATGCCTGGGACGCTAGGGGAGAATCGCTTGAGTTGACCCCTGGCGACCTTGTCTGCACACGTCCTTTTCCGTCCATGCCCGTCGCGTTTTGGAATGACGCGGACGGCTCGAAGTATCGAAAGGCGTACTTCGATTTCTTTCCGGGCGTATGGCGCCACGGCGACTGGGCAGTGCGCACAGCGCATGACGGTCTTGTGATTCTTGGTCGGAGCGATGCGACGCTGAATCCGGGCGGTGTTCGCATCGGGACGGCGGAGATCTATCGGCAGGTCGAGCAAGTCGACGAGGTGCTCGAGGCGGTCGTTGTGGGGCAGGAAATCACGGTGGATGGAAGCCTCGACGTGCGTATCGTGCTCTTCGTTCGGCTTCGTGCTGGCCTGACCTTAGATGACACGCTCCGCGATCGCCTCAAACGCCGAATCCGCGAACAGACGAGCCCGCATCATGTGCCGCGAGTGATTGCGCAGGTCGCAGATATTCCGCGCACGATCAGCGGCAAGATTTCCGAGATTGCGGTGCGCGAGACGATTCACGGTCGTTCGGTCGACAACACGGACGCACTCGCGAACCCAGAGTCGCTCGCGTTGTTTCGTGCGCATCCATCACTCGCACCGTCGTGACGGGCAGTCGATGAGCGCATCGTTCGTGGGTGATCGCAGGGGTCGTAACGGCAACGGAGATTGCGGCTGCGCAACGGACGCTCGGTGCGGCGATCCGTCGCACGCCGACGGTCCATTCCGCACTGCTGAGCGAGCGACTAGGCGTGGAGCTCCATCTTAAGCTTGAGCTGCAGCAGCACACCGGCTCGTTCAAAGCACGCGGAGCCTTCAATCGCATCGCGCAGTTGAGCGACACTGAACGCGCGCGCGGCGTCATCACCGTCTCCGCGGGGAACCATGCGCAGGCGGTGGCCTGGGCTGCGCGCGGGGCAGGGATTGCCGCAACCGTCGTCATGCCCGACGGGGCGGTCCAGATGAAGGTCGACGCGACCCGCGCGTTCGGAGCCGAGGTCGTGCTCACGCCGGGCGCGACGCTCCTGCAGACGATGCAGCGCATCCAATCCGAGCGCGACCTCGTGTTCATTCCGCCCTTTGACGACCGTTTTATCATCGCCGGGGCAGCCACCTGCGGTATGGAGCTGCTTGAGGACGTGCCAGCGGTCGAAGTAATTCTCGTCGGCGTCGGTGGTGGTGGCATTGTCAGTGGCCTCCTCGCGGCGGCGCACGCTCGTGGTGCTGCGGTGCGCATTATCGGTGTCGAGCCCGACGGGGCGATGGGGATGACGCGCAGCGTGCGCGAAGGGGCGCCGGTCCGGCTAGATCGCGTGAACTCCATTGCTGACGGACTCGCCGCCCCATGGGCGGGCGCGCTCAACTACCAGCACGTCCGCGACCTCCACGCAGAAATGGTCACCGTCACGGACGAAGCGATTGTTGAGGCGCTCTTCACCCTACGCGATAAATGCGGCATCGCCGCCGAGCCGGCCGCCGCGGCCTGCCTTGCCGCCCTAATGAGCGGGGTCGTAACCCTCCCAACCGCCACCCGCGTCGCCTGCGTCGTAACCGGGGGCAATGTCGACGCCACTCGACTCTCCGAGCTGGCCGGGCGCCGATAGCCCTACCCCTTGAGGTCTGATAGACGTCCACCTGCGGGCGGCTATATTTCACGCAACCGTTCGAGAGGGCTTCTGTAGGCGATGGTGCGCGCCCTCATCGCACGACCATACGACCTCGAGGACACACCGATGGCTACGATCGCTTCCCCGCAAGCCGAGACCGCTCACGACACCTTCCCGATCAACGGGACGGATTACATCGAGTTTTGGGTCGCGAACGCCAAGCAATCTCAGCTGTACTACCGTCACGTGATGGGCTTCGAGCTCCTTGCGTACCGTGGTCCCGAAACGGGCGTGCGGGATCGGGCTAGCTATCTGCTGCAGCAAGACAAGCTCCGCTTTGTGCTCACCACGCCGATGGGCCCCGAGGGAGAAATCGCCGCCCATATCGCTCTCCACGGCGACGGCGTGCGCGACTTGGCCTTCTGGGTCGACGACTGCCGCGATGCCTACGCCAAGGCCATCGAGCGCGGCGCCCGCAGCATCCACCCGCCGCGCGTCGACAGCGACGAGCACGGCGAAGTGGTCATTGCTGCCATCGCGACCTACGGCGATACCATTCACTCGATCGTCGAACGCAAGAACTACACGGGGACCTTTCTGCCGGGCTTCGTAAAATCCACGCCGTCCTTTGTCGCGAAGCCGGCTGGCCTCAAGTACGTCGACCACTGCGTGGGCAACGTCGAGCTGGGAAAGATGAACCACTGGGTGGAGTTCTACTCGCGCGTGCTCGGTTTCTACAATCTCCTCTCCTTCGACGACAAGCAGATCTCCACCGAGTACTCGGCGCTGATGTCAAAGGTGATGTCGAACGGCAACGGACGCATCAAGTTCCCGATCAACGAACCGGCCGCAGGAAAGAAGAAGTCGCAGATTGAGGAATATCTGGATTTCTACCGTGGGCCTGGCGTGCAGCACATCGCGATTGCGACCGACGACATCGTGAAGACCGTGCGTGATCTCAAGAGCCGCGGGATGGAGTTTCTCAGCATCCCGGGCACGTACTACGAAACCGTCCTCGCGCGCGTCGGTACGATCGACGAGGATCTTGCCCCGCTCGCCGAGCTCGGCATCCTGATCGATAGCGATGACGAAGGGTACTTGCTCCAGATTTTCAGCAAGCCGGCGCAGGATCGCCCCACGTTGTTTTACGAAGTCATCCAGCGAAAGGGCGCTAAGAGTTTTGGTGCCGGCAACTTCAAGGCGCTGTTCGAATCGTTGGAGCGCGAGCAGGCGCTCCGGGGGAATCTCTAATGCCGCAGTACAATGTGCTCGGTCAGATTCCGCGCAAGCGGCACACCATTTTCCGCAAGCCAGATGGCGGGTTGTACGCAGAGCAGCTGATGGGGAACGAAGGCTTTACTGGCGTGGCGTCGTTGCTCTATCACGTGCATCCGCCCACCACGGTGAAGTCGGCGCGTCGGATTTGCGATATTAAGTACGAAGCCGATTCCGACCTCACGTTGCGCCATCGGCATTTCCGCACCTCGGGACTTCCTTGCGGTGGCAGCCCAACGCTCGACCGCGTGCCGTTGCTGTTCAACGACGACATCGCGATGCTGTGGGCGCAGCCCGATAAGCAGGACGAGCACTTCTACCGTAACTCGCAGGCCGACGAAGTCGTATACGTCGCTGAGGGGGAGGGGCATCTCGAAACGCAGTTCGGGAACCTGCCCATTATACCGGGTGACTATCTCGTCATCCACCGCAACATCATGCACCGGTATCACTTCACGAAGCCGGCCAAGCTGCTCGTGATGGAGAGCCGCGGCTATGTGCGTACGCCGAGTCGGTATCGCAACGATTATGGTCAGATCGTTGAGGGCGCTCCGTACAGCGAGCGGGACTTTCGGATTCCGCGTGAGCTCGTGACCAATGATGAGCGCGGCGATTTTGCGATCATCACCAAGCAGTACAACGGGCTCACCGAGCATATTCTCGATCATCATCCCTGTGACGTGGTTGGCTGGGATGGCATGTTCTACCCGTGGGCGTTCAACATCCACGATTTCGAGCCCATCGTTGGCCGCGTGCATCAGCCGCCGCCAGTACACCAGACGTTCCAGGGCGACGGCTTTGTGATTTGCTCGTTCTGTCCGCGCCCGTATGATTTTGATCCGCAGTCGATTCCGGCACCGTACAATCACAGCAACGTCGACTCCGACGAGGTGCTCTTCTACGCCTCCAGCGAGTTCATGAGCCGTAAGGGGATCGAGTACGGGTCGATCACGCTGCACCCAGACGGACTACCGCACGGCCCGCACCCGGGGCGCGCGGAGGCATCGATTGGCGCCAAGTTCACCGATGAACTCGCCGTGATGATGGATTCGTTTCGCCCCCTCAAGGTGGCCAAGGCGATCCTGCCGATCGAAGACCCGAAGTACATGACAAGCTGGATCGACGCGCAGGGCGGCGGCTTCTCGCCACCCACCTCCTGACGCACTGGGTGCATGTCTGAGGCACCGCTGACCTTCGACCTCGGGACGCTCTCGCTTCCTGAGCGCGGGCGGCTCCTCTCGCGTATCGTGGCGCCGCGCCCTATCGCGTTCGTGTCGTCGCAGTCAGCCGCGGGCGTTGGCAATCTGTCGCCGTTCTCGTTCTTCACGGCCGGCGGGAGCAATCCACCCTCGGTGGCGTTCTGCACCGTGAATGATCGGCAGGGCCGTCGCAAAGACACGGTGTTGAACATCGAAGCCACCGGGGAGTTCGTGGTGAGCACCGCATCGGCTCCGATGCTCGCACGAATGAATCAGAGCTCCTTCGAGTATCCGCCCGAGGTGGACGAGTTCGACGCCACGGGTTTTACGCGGGTGCCGAGTGTGCGCGTCGCGCCCCCCGGCGTCGCTGAGTCACCCGTGCGGATGGAATGCCGATTGCAGCAGATCGTCACCCACGGTGATGGGCCACAGGCGTCGAACTACATCATCGGTGAAGTGCTCCTGATTCATGTCGATCCTGCCGTCTGCACCGACGGCCTTCCCGACAACGCCAAGCTGCAGCAACTCGCGCGACTCGGCGGTGATCTCTATCTCACAGTGGAACGCGACGATCTCTGGTCGCTTGCGCGCCCCAAGACTCCCTGACCATGCCACGCTTTTCTGATCGATACAACGGACTCCCGCCGTACCCGCTCGCGACCATTCCGCAGCGGAAGCGAGAGCTGATCGCCCGCGGGGTTGATGTGATCGACCTGGGCGCCGGCGATGCGGACCTCGCGCCACCTCAGGCGGCGATTGATGCGCTTGCCGACGTGGGCACTACGCCCGCGCTGAGCCGCTATGGATTCGGTCTTGGGTTGCCGACATTCCGCACGGCCGCGGTGGAGTGGATGCAGAAGCGATTCGGTCACAGCTTTGATCCCATCACGGAAGTCGTGCCGTTGCTTGGGTCTAAGGAAGGGCTGTCGCACCTTGCGCTCGCGTATGTGCAGAAGGGCGATACCACGATCGTTCCAGATCCCGGCTACAACGCGTATCGCGGCGGCACGCAACTCGCCGACGGCGAGCCCTATCTGTATCCCATTACGCCACGCACCAACTTTCTCGTGGAGTTGGATGAAATCCCCGACGATGTCATGCGTCGCGCACGGATTCTCTATTTGAACTACCCGAACAATCCCACCGGTGCGGTGGCGCCGCTCGACTACCTCGCGCGCGTGGTAAAGACCTGCCGTGAACGCGACATCGTGCTCGTGTATGACAACCCGTATGCGGAGATGACCTTCGACGGCTATGTGGCGCCGAGCATCTTTGATGTTGAGGGCGCGCGCGACGTAGCGATCGAGTTCCACTCGATGTCCAAGACCTTCAACATGACCGGCTGGCGCTGCGGCTGGGCGGCTGGTAACAAAGACATCGTGGGCGCGCTCTCGCGCGTGAAGAGCTTTGTCGATACCGGCCAGTTCCAGGGTGTGCAGCACGCCGCAGTCGCTGCCATGAGCGTGGCTGACGCCTGGCTTCCGGGGAATGTCGCGGTCTTCAAGGAGCGTCGCGATGCGGCGGTCGCGGCATTCCGTGCGAACGGTTTCCCCTGTGAATCGCCGATGGCGACGATGTATCTGTGGATTCCGCTCCCGTCGCACATCAAGAGCCAGGAGTTTCACGAGCGGATGCTCGACAAAGGCGTCGTGGTGCTTCCGGGCTCGGCGCTGGGCGCGGGCGGTGAAGGGTTCTTCCGCGTCTCGTTCATCACCTCGCCAGCGCGTACTGCCGAAGCTGCAGCGCGCGCCGGCGAAGTGCTGCGCTCGTTCAGCGCCTAGTACGGCCTAGTACGGCCTAGTACGGCGCAGTACGGCGGTTTCCGCTCACGTTTGTGCACCGACGCGCATCTACGTGCGCTGAAGCACCCGCGCGACATCCGCGACCGTCGCGTCGATCGGGATGGGTGTGTTCGCGCGGGGCGGCACGGGACGCATCTGCTCATGATACTGAACCACGAGCTCCGGGTCCTTGAGCACATGTCCCGTGAGCACGGCGACCACCGAGTCGTTCGCGCCAATCAGTCCTGAGGCACGCGCGGCTCGAACACCGGCGACACTCGCGGCGCTCGCAGGCTCGCAGCCCACGCCCGCGGCATCGATAACAGCCTTGGCGTCGAGAATGGCGTCGTCGCTGACCGCGAGGACTGCGCCATTGGTTTCGCGGATCACCCGAACCGCACGATCCCAGCTGGCGGGATCGCCAATCCGAATCGCGGTGGCGAGCGTCGCGGCGCGCACGGGTTCGTGCGTGGTAAATCCCGTCTCGAACGCATGCGCGAAGGGTGCCGCACCCATCGCTTGCACCGCGAGCACCCGCGGCATCTTCGTGATGAGTCCAAGCGCATGCAGTTCGCGTAACGCCTTTCCGAACGCCGAGGTGTTTCCAAGATTGCCAGCAGGCAGCACAATCCAGTCAGGCGCCTGCCACCCAAGCTGCTGCAGCATCTCAAAGACAATCGTCTTCTGCCCTTCGACGCGCCACGGATTAATCGAGTTCGCGAGATACACGCCGAGTTCGCGGGACGATTCGCGCGCGAGTCGGAGGCAGTCGTCAAAATCCCCCTTCACAATCAGCGTGCGCGCGCCGTAGGCCAGCGCCTGCGCAATCTTGCCGAGCGCGACTTTGCCCTCTGGCACAAAGACGAGCGCAGGCAGTCCCGCCTGTGCTGCGTACGCGGCGAGCGACGCCGAGGTATTGCCGGTCGACGCGCAGGCAACCGCAGTCGCACCGGTGCGCACCGCGTGTGTCACCGCCGCGGTCATCCCGCGATCCTTAAACGACCCTGTCGGGTTGCGTCCCTCGTGCTTGAGCATCAGCGACGAGACACCGGCGTACTCGGCAATGCTCGCGCGCTGCATCAGCGGGGTGTTCCCCTCGGGATGGCTCACCACGGCGCCCTCGCCCGGCATCACGAGCTCACGAAAACGCCAGACACCGCTCGCTTCGCTGCCCTGGTGCGTGCAGCAACGGCTCCCGAAGCGCGACAGGAGTGCCGCGCCGTGTAACGTGGGATGCGGATGAATCACCTCGAGTAGCCCGTCGCACGTGGGGCACGAGCTGGCGGTCAGCGCAAACGGCCACTCCTGTCCACACGATTCGCACCGCTGGATGCTCGGGGCGTTCTCGGCGCCGAATAACTTGTCACGCAAGATGTGCATCCTCAGGGAGGTCGAGCGCGCCCATTGGTGCCGGACGGCACACTCGCGTCGTGCATGTGATCCCCAGTGACCCGTAGGTACTCACGACGGCATCGGCCACCGCAACGGCAGTCGCCTTGCTGGCGCAAAAATAGAACGAAGTCGGCCCCGCGCCAGAAATCGACCCTCCGAGCGCTCCTGCAGCGAGCGCTGCCACCTTGGACTCGCCAAATCCCGGAAGGAGGATACCGCGCGCGGGCTCGGCGATTTGGTCGTCGAGTGAGCGCCCAAGGAGTGCGAGGTCCCCAGTAAAGCACGCCGCGACCATCGCGGCGACATGTGCCATCTGATGGATCGTGATCTCACGCGAAATCAGGCGGGGCAGCGCCGCGCGAGCGTCCGCCGTTTTCATCCGCTGATCCGGATGCGCGAGCACCACGTGCAACTCGTCGGGAATCGGAAGGCGCACGATATCCATCGGCGAGACGCTCCGTACAAGACAAATCCCGCCGTATAGGGCAGGGGCGAGGTTGTCCGCGTGCCGTCCGGCAACGGTAGCCTCGGCTTCGAGCGCGCACTCCAAGAGGGCCACGCCATCGAGCGGTGATCCGAGCAGCCGGTTTGTGGCAACGGCGCCGGCGACCGCCGATGCTGCGCTCCCGCCTTGGCCGCCAGCCAGGGGAAGTCCTTTGGTCACGAACAGCCGCACGCCCACGTGGGTCGCCGACGTACGGAGCAGCACATGCTGCGCCGCGATGCTTGCGGTGTTCGCCGTGGGGTCCGTTGGGAGTTCGGGATGTCCCGCGTCGGCCACTTCGATTCCTGCTGTCGTGCGGCGCTCGACGCGCACCCGATCGCCAGGGCCGGTGACGGCCATCCCGAGCACATCAAGCCCGGGGCCGATGTTTCCGATTCCGGCAGGCGCCAGTGCGGCAGCGTGATCGCGAAGCGTGAGAGGCATGTGGTCGGACGTTAGCGGAGCGCACGGGTGGTGTCCATTGCTCCGCGCGGTGGATACATTTTTGCCGTGCGTGAACCCAAAGGAGTCTCGCGTGTCCCACGTGCCATCCACAGCGCTGAAACGCACCCTCACGACGACCTCTTTGGTGGCCGTGATGTTTTTCTCGGTTTCTGGTGGCGCGTACAGTCTTGAAGGACTGGTCCAAGCAACGGGACCGGGGCTCGCGCTGCTCATGCTCCTCGCGCTCCCCATCTGCTACTCGCTTCCCGAGACCCTGATCGTCGGTGAGCTCGCCAGTATGCTACCGGAGGAAGGGGGCTACTACCGTTGGGTGCGTCGAGCCTTCGGCGAAGCGTGGGGATTTCAGAATGGGTGGACCACCTTGCTCTACTCGGTGGTGGACATGGCGCTCTATCCCACGCTGTTCAATCTGTATCTCAAGTGGTTTTTCCCCGGGCTGAGTGAAGGCGTCACCTGGATGGTCTCGCTCGCCCTCATTTGGGTCGCGACGGGCATCAACCTGCGCGGCGCACGACAGGTGGGGCGGTCCAGCGTCTGGGCCGGCGCGTTTATTGTCGCGGGCTTTGCCGCGTTCGCTGTGATTGCGATCCCACACATGACCCATGCCCCGTGGGTGCCGTTCCGCACCACGACGCACTCACTGGGTGCGGGGCTCGCCGTTGGACTCTCCACCGCGCTCTGGAACTTCATCGGCTGGGACAACGCCAGTACGGTGCAGGGGGAGGTGATTGATCCCACGCGCACCTACCCCCGTGCGCTCGCGATCGCGCTCCCGCTGGTCACCTTGGTCTACTTCATTCCGGTGTTGCCTGCCCTTGCCGCCACCGATTGGACAACCTGGACGGAGGGGAGCTGGCCACACATTGCACAGTCCATGGGTGGACGCACCGGCACCATTGTGGCCTGGTGGTTGGCGATCGGCGGAATGATCGGGGCCGCCTCACTCTTCAACGCGCTGCTGCTCAGCTATTCGCGCTTGCCCGTCGCGCTCGCTGGCGACCAGTTGCTTCCAAAATTTCTGGCCTTCACCGATAGCCGCGGCACGCCACGCAATGCGATCCTCGTGGCCGCGGTCTTTTATTCGGTCTTCACACTCCTGCCGTTCAGTTCGCTGATTGTCGCCGACGTCCTTCTCTATAGCTCGGCATTGCTGATGGAACTCGCCGCCCTCGTTCAACTCCGCCGCAAAGAGCCGGAGCTGCGTGGAGCGTTCCGGATTCCGCTCGGTACCAAGGGCGTCGCGGTGCTCGCGACCATGCCCGCGATCGTGCTCGTCCTGGTGGTGGTGCTGTCCTACACCGAGGGCGACGTGGCACTGCCGTCGCTCCTCGGTTCGGTGGTGGCTATGTGCATCGGTCCGCTCGTGTATCGCGCCTGTCGCCCGAAGTCGGCATAGCGCGCATAGCGCGCATCAGTCACTAGGGCCGACGGTACACAATACCGCCCTTCATGACGAGGCGCACACCACTGGCGCGGGTCTTGGTGATGTCCTTGGTTGGGTCGCCTTCAACCGCGATCAGGTCCGCCAGCAAGCCGGACTTCACGCTCCCCAGACGCGTCTCCATGTGCATCACCTTTGCGTTCACACTCGTCGCTGCCTTGAGCGCTGCGACTGGCGTCATGCCGTAGTTCACGAGCAACTCCAGTTCACGCGAGTTGTCACCGTGCGTGAACACGCCAACATCGCTGCCATTGCAGATCGTGACGCCGGCGTCGAGGGCCATCTTGAACGTTGCGCGCTTCCGGGTAATGGATGCCGGCTCCGGATCGACCCCCTTCTTCCATCCTGCGTACTGCGACGTCGCGTCGCCCGCGGCCAGTGTTGGGCAGAAGGCGACACCCTTCTCCTTCATCAGCGCGAAGATCTCGGGCGTGCCGTTGTCCCCGTGCTCGATGTCCTCGACCCCCGCCATGATCGCCCGACGCATTCCCTCTGGGGTGGAGGCGTGCGCGACCACCGCGCGTCCACTCGAGCGCGCTGTCTCGACCATCGCGCGAAGCTCGGCTTCGCTGAATGTCGGCATGGTCTGAACGTTCGGGCCCCACCGATAATCGGCGTACACCTTAATCCAGTCGGCACCGTGTGCGATCTGATCACGCGTCACGCGAATCACATCTTCCGGCCCGTTTGCTTCTTCTGCCCCCTGCGGCGGTTCGAATGCGAAGTCCACTCGGCGCGGCGCATAGGAGCCCGCTGCGACAACCGCACGCGTCGCCACCAGCAACCGTGGGCCGCGACTAATCCCTTGGTCAATGGACTGCTTTAACCCGACGTCCGCGTAGCCCGCTCCCTCTGTGCCAAGGTCGCGAACCATCGTCCATCCGGCCATCAACGTGTTGCGCGCATGGTTCACGGCGCGTGCGGTGCGCAGGGCGAGCGGCTCCTTCAGGACTTGGTCATTCCACGCCGCTTCGTTGTACGGGTGCAGCAGCAAGTGCGAGTGCGCCTCGATCAGTCCCGGCATCAGTGTCGTGCCCGGCAGGTCGATCACCGTTGCGCCCTTTGGCGTGCCAACCTCGCTCGCACTCCCGACGGCGGCAATCTTGTCGCCTCGCACGAGGACCGTCCAACCCGCGTGTGGTGCGTCCGTCACGCCATCCCACACGGCGGCCGGACGCAACAGCACCAACGAATCCTTCGACGGAGCCGACTGCGCGGTGAGCAGCGCAGGAAGAGCAACCAGGGCCAACAATCCTCGACGACGCATCGACATCACTCGCAGTGAAGGGTCAGTTTTGGGGAATCAACGGAGAGACCACGGCGTGCGTGCCCGTTCCCGGCACGCCAGTCACTCCGCCAGAGACGACAAATGCCATAAAATCAGAACTTTCCATGTCCACCCGACTCACACGCGTTGCCGGAACCACAAACGTCCAGCCCGCAAAGGCATACGACTGCGGAAAATACACGACGACTGAGCCGGCTTCTCCCAACGACGCCAGCGATTCTTGCGTGATGAAGCCAAGTCCTTTGATCGCGCCATCGGGGGTGAGCGAGACCAGCACGGGCTTGTCGAAGCGGCGCTTCTCACCGACGAACGCGTTCAGCAGGTCTTTCGTCGAGGCGTAGACCAACCGTACGAAGGGCAGACGCTCGAGTAGCTTTTCGAACTCGACAATCAGGGTCTTGGTCAAGACGCTCGACCCGAAAAATCCCACGAGCGTGATCGACGCCAGTGTGACCACGAACCCCACGCCGGGAATGGAGATGCCAAGCCAGCTGTCCACCTTCCGAAACGCTTGCACGCAGACGAAGACCGTCAGCACCAGTGGAACGGTGATGACGAGACCTTGCAGGAAATAGCGGAGCAGTCGCTTCATCGTGCTGGCATTCCTGAGAGAGGGCAAGACGTCATGCCGGAGGGCGAACCCAGTCGCTTCATCGTGCTGGCATTCCTGAGAGAGGGCAAGACGTCATGCCGGAGGGCGAACCACTAACGAACCGCTGGCGAACCGCCGGGGAGTCAGCGGTCGACCGCCTGATGACGTAGAATAAGGATCTTGTGCTTGAAGATAACCCCTACCGGGCTCGCCGATGAGAGATCTCCGCCGCCGCACCCCCCACCGCCTGGGCCGATGGGCCCTGATCGCCCTCCGCTCCCTCGCCTCCGCTACCGTCGGAACGGCCGGTGCGCAGGGTGGGAAGAAGCCGAGCACGCAGGACGTCTACGGCCTCTGGCGCTCGATTTCTTGCGCCGCGCTCTCCACGGACGGCAAGTGGGCCATGTACACCGCCTCCCCGGCCGTCGGCGAGGGAGA
>JAPLKT010000036.1 GCA_026387895.1 Gemmatimonadota bacterium
ATTGTGAGCGGTGACAATCAAAACGCCGCGCGAACGCATCCGCACCCCGGTGATCCGAATGTGCTCACGGCGAACTTCGGACCATTGTCGGTGCAGATCCTGGACGGCAGCGGCCGCCCACTGCCTGGCGCGCAGGTAACCTTCGCCGTGAGCACCAAGCCCAACGCCATGGCCTGCGAACTCGACCTCAGCGCCAACAAGGTGCTGACCAATGCCAACTGCATTGCCACACTCGCCGCCGGCTTTAGCAGCAATCCACCCGCTGCCGCGTGGGCATACTATGTCGACGGGCAGTGTCAGGTGGTCGCCACACTCGGTTCCGCATTCGCCACCTTCCATCTGAACGTGCAACCCTAAGCCACATACCGTGTCAACGAACGGGGGGCGAGGCCACACTGGCCTCGCCCCCCGTTCTGCATCTCGCCCACTACTTCCGCGGCACCATCTGCTCCCACCACCGTCGGTAGTCCTCATACATCCGCAGGTGAACGCTCGCCTCCGGCGGCCGTCCCGCACTCGCAAACGTGACGAACGTTTTTCCGCTGCGCTCCTTGAACTGCACGAGCCCCCCGGCGGAATCCACCACCACGCGTGTCAGCGAGTTGGTCGGCCCGATCACCTGCACAAATGGCGCCGGCGCCGGCATCGACCGCCGAGGATCCAGTTCGCGCAACAATAAATTTTTGAAATCGAGATGGCTGTACATCCCACGCTCATGGCGCGGCGCAAACTGCGACGCGTAAAAGAACATCGGCACCCGGTAGTTCACCGCCTGACGGAGCCGGTCCTCTTCTTTGTCGCCGTGATCGCTCGTGAGCACGAGCAACGTCTGATCCGCAAGGCCACGACGTCCAAGCTCCTTCCAGAGCGAGTCCACATACTCCCCCACATACTGCACGTTCCCCTTCCCCGAGGCCTTGTTGTAGTCGAGATCGTGCCCCCACATCATCTCCTGATACACGAACGCCCGCTCATGCTCGGCTAAAAACCGCACGACGTCCGGCAGCAGGACTTTGTCCTCACAGCTGTTTTCGAACTCGAACGGATTGAAACAGAGGGCATGCGGCTTGAACGCCGCAATCTGCGGCGGCGTGAGGCTCATCACCTGCTGCCAGGGCAACTCTGCCACCACCTGCTCGCGGTCCTCCTGCGCCAGCGCGTACACCGTCGCGTAGCCCTGATCGTGCAACAGGGCCGGCAGATTGCTCAGTTTGTAGGCGTGCTCGTACGAGGGAAAAGTCGCGTCGTCGTAGGCCTCATACGGAATAAACCGTGACAGCAACATGTCGAGCATCGCCGTGCGGCTGTCCTGATTGGCGGTGTAGTACTGCTCAAAGCTGTGCGCATGCGCGGCCAGCGTGCGCAGCATATTGCCCGGCGGCAGTGCAGCGAGCTCTTGGCGATACGTATCAATCGCCATCGTCTCCATCACGATCACCACAATCTTCGTGAACTGCGGGCGCAGGGGCGCTGGATCGGTCGCGCTCTTGTCGAACAAGGCGATCGAGGGCACCGCGCGATTCGACGTCACCGGAGCAATCGCATGCTCCGAGAGCCGCACGTGAAGATCGCGGGCAATATCCATCAACGGACTCGGCACGTCGGGAACAATCCACCCCAGCGTGCAGGCCGCACCCACCACAAGCACGGCGACGCGCGTCGACACCACCAACGGGCCAACCGTGATCCGGCGCGCGCACCACACGGCGCTCACCACCCCGACCAGTATCAGCGCTCCGAGTTGCAGCCAGCCGGTCAGCGGCAATAGATCGCGGAAGAAATACGCGACCTCATACAGACTCACATTCAGCAGCGAGTAATGCCGACCCGCTGCCGCATCATGGAAATAGCTGTAGCCAAAGGCGCTCGCAAACCAGAGCAGGAGGAGCGGCCAATACAGCCCCGCGCTCATCCACCGCGCGCCGGGGAGGCGCGAACGCCCAGCCCGAATCGCCCCGAGCCAGAGCAGCCCCACAAAGGCCACATCGATGCTCAAGCCGGTCACCCACGCGAGCGGATGGCCGAGTCCGATGAGCAGCAGCTTATAGGCGGCGATAGTGCCGAAGAGGGCCACGACCGCCCCAGTACGGCGGGATTCGGTGGTGGTCGCAGGGCGAGCGACGGACATGGTCGTAATGTAACCAAACCGTGACACAGCATAGGCTTGGACATGCCCAAAACGGCACAGGCGGGCCAACCTTTCGGTTGGCCCGCCTGTAGTTGCCCCTCCAGGGGTCGAACCTGGACTCTTCTGCTCCAGAGGCAGACGTGTTGCCAGTTACACCAAGGGGCATCGGGTCGCACACCGATAAACAACGCTCTGGAAGACGTTCTTCACCGGAATCCGAAGTTTAGCTAATCCGACCGTGCCGAGCAACCCCGAAGGCGCCGAAAGCATTCGGTTTGCGTACATTCCCCGCAACCGCCGTCGGCATTCTATCACTCCGCCACGCTTATGACTCTCGACCCACGCTATCCCATTGGCCCCTTTGTGCGGCCAACCACCTCAACGGACGCCGATCGCGCCACGCGCATTGCGGCCATTGCACAGGCGCCCGCGGCATACCGCGCCGCCGTCGAGGGGCTCTCCAACGCGCAGCTCGACACCCCCTACCGCGAGGGCGGCTGGACCGTGCGCCAAGTGGTGCATCATGTCGCCGACTCGCACGCGAACGCCTACATCCGGGTGCGGTTCTGCCTGACCGAAAACCACCCAACGGTCAAACCATACGACGAAAACTCGTGGGCCGATTTGATCGACGCGCGCACGCTCGCCGTGGCTCCGTCGCTCGCCATGATCGAGGGTCTCCACCAGCGCTGGGCCGCACTCGCGCACACGCTGACGGCGGAGCACTACGCGCGTACGGTCTTCCACCCCGCCAACGGCGACATGACACTCGACGCCATCTTCGAGATGTACGCCTGGCACAGCCGGCACCACGCGGCGCAGATCACCACGCTCCGGGAACGACTCGGCTGGTAGGGACGATAGAGAACGACAAAGGCCGTCAGCTCGTGAGAGCTAACGGCCTGAGAAGTTTCGGTGCCTTGCAAGTGCCTCGCGCGCCGGCATTGGAACTCTGCGTCCTACCGCCGAACGGCGGGCAAACATTGCAACGGCAACCGAATCAAAAATCGAAAATCAGTGGAGCTGAGGGGGATCGAACCCCTGACCTCTGCAGTGCGAGTGCAGCGCTCTCCCAGCTGAGCTACAGCCCCAATTGAACTAGGTGCGGTAGCATCGAGCAGCCGGTCGCACCCGGGTCCAGAAACGCAACAGCCCCGCCTGAAAATCGGGCAGGGCCGACGTCACTCTGAGAAAAGTATCGATCGGGGGCCTCAAGTCAAGTAGGATTTCGGTGTATATTCGGGCGGAACCGCCCGCGAACCGCCCTCGTTACTCTCGGTATCATGCCCTCTCCCCAATCGCCACACCTCCTCAAGTCTGATTTCGCCGCGGCGCAGCTGGCGCTGCGGGCGCGCACCATCAACGACGTGCGCCTCCAGCCCGAAGGCCGCTATGTGCTCTACTGGATGCAGTCGTCGCACCGATTCGAGGACAACTGGGCGCTCCGCTTTGCCGTGCTCGAAGCGGACCGACTCAACGTGCCGCTCCTGATCCACCAAGGGCTCGACCCGACCTACGAGCACGCCAGCGACCGCATCCACAGCTTCATCATTCAAAACGCTCGCGAGCTTGCACAGCGTGCGCCAGCTCTTGGGCTCGAGTACCAGTTCGTGCTCCGCCGGACCCGCGACGACGACCGCCGCGTGGTTGATCGGCTGGCGTCGCGCGCAGCCATCGTCGTCACCGACGACTTCCCCACCTGCGGCATCGCCGAGCGCACGGCCCGCTTTGCCAGCCGTGCCCCCTGTCGCGTGGTCGCCGTGGAGTCGCACTGCGTTGTCCCCTCCGCCCATTTCGACGGAAAGGAAGAGTTCGCCGCGCGCACCATCCGCCCGAAGCTCGCCAAACTGCGCGACCTCTGCCTCGAACCGGTCGAAGATCGCGCCCCACGCAAGCGCTTCGACCGCGCACTCCTCGACGGGCTCGATATCACCCCGCTCGCAGTAGCCACTCTCTCGGATGCCGCGCTCACGAAGGAACTGGCGCGCTGCGAGATCGACCACAGTGTGCCTCCTGTGAGCACCGAACATATCGTGAGCGGTCTGACCGCCGCGCGGGACCGCCTAGCTGATTTCACCACCTTCGCGCTCGAGGACTACGCCGAGCGCCGCAACGAGCCCACCGATCGCGACGGCTCCAGCCGGATGTCGCCGTACCTCCACTTCGGGCAAATCAGCGCCGCCGATGTGGCGCGTGCGGCGATCGCAACCGGCCCTGCGGCACCGGTGGAGAAGTTCCTCGACGAGCTCATCACCTGGCGCGAACTCTCCTTCAACTTCTGCCGCCTCAATCCGAACCATGGCAAGCTCCGCGGGCTCCCCGACTGGGTCCACAAGACCATGGAGGCCCACAAGGACGACCCGCGCGAGGTGCACTACACCCTCGCTCAGCTCGAAGAGGGGCGCACGCACGAGCCGCTCTGGAACGCTGCCCAGCGCGAACTCCAAGAAACGGGGGCAATCCACAACGTGGTCCGGATGCTTTGGGGGAAGAGCGTGATTCTCTGGACGCCGCGCTACAAGACCGCCCTCGACCACCTCATTCTGCTCAACAACAAGTGGGGGCTCGACGGGCGCGACCCCTCGAGTTTCGGCGGCATCCAGTGGTGCTTTGGGAAGTTCGATCGCCCGTGGTTCGATAAGCCGATTTGGGGGCTGATGCGCCCGATGTCGATTGCCCGCGCCTACGAGAAGTTCGACGCTGAGGGGTACATCGCGCGCTGGGGAGGCTCCGCGACGTAGATTCTGTGCGTGACTGTACTCCCTTCACCAACCGAGATTCGCGCAGCGGCTGAACGGATTGCTGGCTCCGTTGTGCGCACCGCGCTCACCCGCTCGCCATTCCTCTCAGCGATTGCTGGCGGGGAGGTGTGGCTCAAGCGTGAGTGCGAACAGCACACGGGGTCATTCAAGATCCGCGGCGCCAGCAATGTCCTCGCCCAGTTCACCACCGAGGAGCGCGCGGCGGGTGTGGTGACGTCCAGTGCGGGAAACCACGGGCTGGGGATTTCCTCGGCAGCGCGCGCGTTGGGAATCGCGGCGACGATCTATGTGCCGGCGAGCGCGCCGCGGATCAAGCGGGAGAGGATCGCGAGCGGTGGCGCGACGGTAGACAGCGCATCGCGCAGCTACGACGACGCGGAGGCGACTGCTCGCGCGGCTGCGCGTGGGAGCGGGGCGATTTATGTGAGTCCGTGCACGGGGCGTCAGTTGCTCGCCGGCCAGGGGACGGTCGCACTCGAGATCCTTGGGCAGCTGGCCGAGCACGGCGCAACGCTCGGCACCCTGATGGTCTGTGTCGGAGGCGGCGGGCTCGCCGGTGGTGTGGCCGGGCTGCTCCGCGCGGAGTCGCCGAGCACCCGAATTATTGGCGCGCAGTCAGAACTCACCAACGCCATGTCACTCGCCCTGGCCTCAGGGGAGGCGACCGATATTCCCGACCTCCCGACCCTCGCCGATGGACTTGCCGGGCTCGTTGACGACGAGATGCTGGCGCAGGGACAGGCCGCGCTCGATGACATCGTGACGGTCAGCGAGGACGATATCGCGCGCGCGATTCAGGCGCTCTGGACGCACGAGGGGCTCAAGGTCGAAGGCGGCGGAGCCGTGGGGACAGCCGCGCTGATGACGGGCCGGGTGCGCCCGACGGCGTTCCCTGTGGTGGTGATCGTCTCCGGAAGCAACATCGACGAGGCTCGGCACCAGACGATTGTGGCTGGCAACTTTCCCGCGCGGTAGGGCGGAACGGCACCTGCCGAGTATCTTTCTGTTGTGACCCTTTCTGTCCAATTCCTCGGCACCTCCGCCTCGCGCCCAACGATTGAGCGCGGGGTGTCTGCCGTCGCCATCGTTCGCGACGGCGAGACGATGCTCGTGGACTGCGGGGAGGGCACCCAGCGTCAAATGATGCGCTATGGGGTGTCGTTCGCCCTCGGCGACATTTTCTTCACGCATTTCCACACCGATCACTACCTCGGCTTCTTGGGATTGCTCCGCACGCTGACACTGCAAGCGCGCGCGGAGCCGCTGCGGCTGTGGGGGCCCAAAGGACTCGCCGCGCTACTCAAGAAGACCGATGGGCTTGGGAGCGAGCGGCTGTCGTTCCCGCTTGAGGTCACGGAGATTACTCCTGGCGAGCCGGTGCAGCGCGACGGCTACGTGATGCTCCCCTTCCCCGTGAGCCATCGCAATCAGCTCGCGGTAGGATGGGCGTTGATCGAAGAGGAACGTCGTGGTCGTTTCGACCCCGAGCTCGCCCGCTCGATGGGGATCCCTGAGGGTCCGCTCTGGGGGAAGATCCACAAGGGCGAAACCATCACGCTCGAGGACGGGAGCACCGTGGCCCCCTCGGTGCTCGTTGGCCCGACACGGGTGGGACGCCGCGTGGTGATCACCGGCGACACGCGCCCGTGCGATGCGACCGTTGAGGCAAGCGCCGGCGCCGATTTGATTGTGCACGAGGCCACGTTCGGTGATGAGGAAGCCGCACGCGCCGTGGAGACGGGGCATAGCACCGCACGCGAGGCCGCTGACGTCGCCGCACGCGCCGGGGCCCGCCGACTGGTGCTGACGCACTTCTCCGCACGCTACTCGAGTGATCCATCCGATCTCGCGCGCGAAGCACGCGAGCGATTCGCGCCCACACAGTGTGCGCGTGACGGCATGGCTGTCGATGTCCCGTTCTCCGATGCCGAGTCACCGGACTCCCCACCGACTGGAAACGCATGAACACCGGCACGTTAGCCCGCTACCGCAACCTGTTCACCTTCGTGGAGAACTGGGGCGAGTACTTTCGTGAGAAGCGCCAGCGCCCCTTCGCCCCGCTGACGATCACCACCAAGGGACGCCCGCTCAGCTTTAGCGTGTCGAGCAAAGGGCTCTACCTGGTGTTCAAGGAGATTTTCCTCTCCGACTTCTACGACATCCGGCATCTCGCCGGCGCGCTCCCCAAAGCGCCGGTGGTGATCGACATCGGCGGGAATGCGGGATACTTCGCGATGATGCTCGTGTCGCGTATTCCCGACGCCACGATTCACGCGTACGAAGCGATGCCGGAGAACTACGCTCTGTACACGGCGAACGTCGACCGGAACCCGGGCCTCTCCACGCAGGTGCACGTGCACCATGCGGCGGTCACGGGTTCTCCAGCCGACAGCATTGAGATCTTCGCCGAGGCCGAGGCGAACTCGGTGACGGCGAGCGTGCTACGTGAGTTCGACTCGCATAACACGCGAAGCGTGCGTGTGCCGGCGATTTCGTTGGCGGATCTCATGCGCGCGCAGGGGCTCGAGAAGGTCGATCTCCTGAAGCTCGACTGCGAAGGGAGCGAGTACCCGATTATCTACGAGTCACCACGCGAACTGTGGTGGGGCGTTGACGCGATTTTCCTTGAAGTCCACGATCTACCTGGCGAAGGACGCAACGTCACCGCGCTGATCGCGTACCTCGAGGACGTGGGGTATCGGTGCACGAAGAACGTGGCGAACAACGGCTGTTGGGCCGTGTTTGCGCAGCGGCGGAGACATTGATAAAGGGGCTTTGGGGCGTTCGAGTGGCCACTTGGGTGGAGCCGCTCGCAGTGGCCGAGGCGTCGAACGCGCGTTCAAGCGCGCGACGATCATCGGCGGTGATGCCCTGGTCGAGCCAGAGCAGGTGCTGCACGGGCGCGGTAATCAATCCGAGGTCCCAGTCGCGGGCGTTGCCGTCGCGGAGCACGAGACGTGCGTGCTCATGATCGGTGCTCCGGGCCGTGATTTGTACCGTGACCTGTGACGCGGTACGCGTCCAGCGGCGCACGGAATCGGAGCCAGCGGGGAGCGTCGCTTGGACATCACGCCACCACGCAGGCACACCGACCTCCTGCGGCGTGAGCGCCACGGGTTCGGTGGTGCTCTTGCGACGCGTGCCAGGCACGGCCATCACCACGAGCGGTTTTCCGTCCAGGGCATCGAGCGAGAAACTGGTGGCATCCACCGCGAACCCTCGCATGGACTCGGCAGCCACCTGCCCTGCGGACTCGGTGTGCGTGGCGAGGGCCCGCGACGCTGCACTCCATTCCTCGGTGGCGGCTTTCACAAGCTGCATGGAGAGCGAATCGCCAAAGAGCTGCGTGAGTGTCACCGCGTGGCGACTACGGATGTCCAACACCCCGCGACGCCCCGTGTGACGATCCACCACGGGGCCGCTGCGCTTGACGTCGATGTCGGTGTGGTACTCGAAACTCAGGTACGGCCCGTGCACATCGAGAATGCCGAGCGTGGCCGACGCCGATATCGATGGGTCGGCAGCCGTGTCTTCGTCCGGGTCGAGCAGTCGTTCCGATGGATGGTCGCGCCGGAACCGTTGTTCGAGCGCCGCCACCGTGGTGTCGCTCATCAGTTCGGTGGAATCGCCGCGCACCAAATCGCGTAGGAAGATGCGCTGCCCGAGGAAGACCGCGTCGAAGTACGAGCGATCCACATCGGTGGTGTACAGCTCACTGAGGCGGCCATCGACGCGCGTAATGAAGATCGGCGCGCTGCGCATCCGCAGTCCGTTCGGCCCCGACGAAACCCAATAGGTCGAGTCCGCGGTCGTCAGCAGGAAGTCTGCAGGCAGTTTGGGGCCTGCGCGTTCCCCGCCACAGGCAGTCGCGAGGAGGACCCCCGCCAGGATCCCCCGCAGGGAGGGAGTGCAACGGACACGCACCATATTGCTAATATACATCCGTGAAATACACTCTCATGCTCCTCTGCTGCGCCGCCCCTGTGCTCGCGCAGTCCCCCGCGGCCAAGCAAGCATCAGCCCCCGCGGCGGCCTCGACTGCCGCATCGGCTGCGGCCTCCGCGACCGCCGACCCCGGCATCGTGCGCGGCCTCTATGTGAACCGCTTCGCGGCGCAAAGCACGAATCGCATGAAGCAGCTCATCCAGATGGCCGACGAGACCGAAGTCAACGCGCTCATCATCGACATCAAGGATGAGTTCGGACTCAACTACGAGTCCTCTGATCCCAAAGTGCAGCGCAACGCCGGCAAAGCAGGGGTGATCAAGAACCTCGCGGCGCTCCTCGACACGCTCAAGGCGCACAAGATCCTCGCCGTCGCGCGCATCGTGGTGTTCAAGGACTCCGTCACTGCGCGCGTAAATCCGGAGTGGGATATCCGAAAGGCTGACGGGTCCCCCTGGCGCGACAAGAAGGGCATGCTCTGGGTGAACCCGTACAATCGCGAGCTGTGGGACTACAACATTCGCGTCGCCGAGGAAGCAGCCAAGCTCGGCTTTGGTGAGATACAGTTCGACTACATCCGCTTCCCCGAACCCTACAAGTCGCTCCCGCAGCAGGTCTTCCCGGGGTCGAACAATGAGCCCAAGCCTGCGGCGTTGGCCGAATACTTGAAGCTGGCGCGTACGCGGCTCTCAAAGCTTGGCGTGCGCACCACCGCCGACATTTTCGGACTGGTCACCACGGTCCCTGGCGCGCTGGAAGTCGGCCAGCAGTGGGAAAAGGTCGCCCCCGTGACCGATGTGCTGCTGCCGATGGTCTACCCCTCGCACTATCCGCCGGGCTCGTTCAACATCCCGCGCCCAAATGCGGATCCGTACAAGACGATCTTCATGGCGATTTCCAAAGCGCACGACCGCAACAACAAGCTCGGTCTGACCGGCGAGCGCGTGCGCCCCTGGCTCCAGGCATTTACGCTAGGCAAGCCGGCGTACGGCCCCGAAGAAATCCGCGAGCAGAAGCGTGCGGTGTACGACGCCGGCTACGACGGCTGGGTGCTTTGGCACCCGGGTTCCAAGTACGAGCCCTTCCTCGCCGGCCTCGAAAAGACGACCGTGTCGCGGAAGAAGGCCTACGTTACCCCTGCAGCAGCGCCTGCACGCCGGTGATCAGGCGCTGCACCTCGTCTGACGAGGTGTAGCAGGAGCAGCCTGCGCGGACGACCCCATCATCGCCGCGGTTCAGCAGCGCGATGATGGTTGAGGCGTAGAAATCGCCATTCGACACAAACACGCCAAGCTCAGCGAGATGCCGGGCGACGGCTTCTGATGTGTGCCCCTCCACCGTGAACGCCACCGTTGGCGTGCGCGGCTGATCCGGCGTCGGCCCGTAGAGCGTCACTCCAGGAATGGCGCCGAGTCCAGTCCAGAGCTGCTCGAGTAGTGCGTGGCCGCGTGCATGCAGCGTGCTGAACGTCTGCTCGAGTCGCTCGCGGCGCGTGGCGCCTTCGCTGAGGTGGGCCAGAAAATCGATGGCCGCACCGGTGCCCACAATCCCTTCGTGATTCTGCGTGCCTGTCTCGAGTCGTTCGGGTGACCAGTTCGGCGCCGGATCGAGCCGTGGCACGTTGAGTGCTTCGATCAGCGCCTGCCGCCCATAGAGCATTCCCGCGTGCGGACCATAAAACTTGTACGCGCTACAGCCGAGGAAATCGCAGTCCATCGCACGCACATCGACAAGCGAATGGGGGGCGAAGTGTACGGCATCCACAAACACGAGGGCGCCGACCGCATGGGCCATCGCGCCGGCACGCTGCACGTCGGTGATCGTGCCCAACGCATTCGAGCCTGCGCCAATCGCGAGCAACTTCGTTTTCTTGCCGAGCACCTTCGCCAAACTGTCGAAGTCGATCTGTCCGGTCTTGAGGTTCACCTTCGCGTGGCGCACGGTAATGCCGCGCTCGCGCTCGAGGCGCTTCCACGGTGCGACGTTGGCGTGGTGATCGAGATCGGTGATCACCACTTCGTCGCCCGGGCCCCACCAGGAGCCAAGGGCGCGCGCCAAGTGGAACGTGAGGGTGGTCATGTTGTTGCCGAAGGCGACTTCCGACACCTTGGCGTTCAGAAAATCCGCCGCGGCCAGGCGCGACTGATCGAGCAGCGCGTCCGTTTCCACGCTCGTCGGATACACCCAGTGCGTGTTGGCATTGTGGTGCAACAAATACCCACCCATCGCCTGTACGACCGACAGCGGCACCTGCGTTCCGCCGGGCCCGTCGAAATAAGCCACCGGGTAGCCATTATGCGTGCGTTCCAGCGCGGGGAACAGCGCGCGGATTTCGTCGACTGATTTCGTCGTGCCCTGAGTGTTCGTCATGGTCAGACGATCTCCGAGCCGGCGATCTGTTCGATGTACTTCACCATCTCCACGTGATCCGCTTCTTCACCGAGTGCACGATGTGCGGCGCTCGTGAGTTCGGTCATCATTTGCAAGAGCGGCGAGGGCACGCCCTGTTCGCGCAACAACTGCGCGGCGATTTTGATGTCCTTGTCCATCAGCGCCAAGCGGAAGGTGCGCGGGAAGGCGCGACCCACCACGCGCTGCGTGAACAAATTTTGCGACACGTTCGAGCGCCCGCTCGAGCCATTGATGACATCGAGCGCAACCTGCGGTGCGACACCAGCCTTGCTCAGCGCGAGCAAGCCCTCGCCGAGCCCCCAGATATGCAATGACAGCAACGCCTGATTCACGGCTTTCACCGCGTGACCTGCGCCGATCGGACCGCAGTGAATGATCTTCTCGCCAAAGGCGTCAATTACCGGCATCACGCGCTCGAGCAGGCCAGCATCGCCGCCAACCATCACCGTCAACGTGCCGATCTCAGCGCCAGCCACGCCACCGCTCACGGGCGCGTCGAGGAATCCGATGCCGTGATCATGCAGCCGCTTGGCGATCCGCTGCGAACTCGCGGGATCGCCCGACGTGCAGTCTACGAGCACGGTGCCGCGGGCCATTGTGACGAGCAGTCCGTCGGGGCCGTCGAGGAGTGTCTCGACTTCTTTCGACGTCGGGAGACAGGTAATCACCACCGCGGCGCCTTTCGCGGCGTCCGCAGGGCTGGTCGCCACGCGACTCCCGAACTCGGCGCCGAACGCCTCTGCTTTACTGGCGGTACGGTTCCAGACCGCGAGTGTGAATTCAGGAGCGGCGAGATGGCGGGCCATCGGAGTTCCGATAGCGCCGAGGCCGAGGAAGGCGACGTGGGTCATGGCAATTTTGGGCAAGAGGATGCTTCCGAAAGTTCACAGGGCTGCGCGGCAGACGCCACCCCTGTGCGGCACCTCGCCAAGCGCGCGGTGTTCACCGCGATGACCAACGTACGCGGGCTTGTGCGCGCCGAGGTGGAAATGAGAGTGGCGATTGTTGAGGGAACGGCCCTGGACGAGCACGAGCTCAGAGCCGCGGTTGAGTCGGTGGGGTGCCGTGTATCCCATATCGAACGTCTTCCGGCGCAGCTCCCCCTCCTTCCGCTGCTCGACGATTCCCCGTGAGCATCTGAGCCGCGCAGGGGTGTTATCCGCCGTCGCCGACGGTTACCTTCCCGCGTGCAACCTTAGAGTTCTGGATTCGCGCACGGTCCACGCGCCGGCGCGCCGATACCCGACGGACGGGAAGGAGGGGCCATGAAAACCAAGCAGACGCACGGCAACGAGCCGTCAATCGCGTCCCTCCTCGCGCCGGACCTTCTCGACCTCCTCGAGTCCGAGCCTGGCGCGATCGCCGCCGAGACGGAAGAAGTGCATCCGGCCGACTTGGCCGACGTCGTCGAGCAGCTCCCGCGGTCACAGCTCCCGGCATTCTTCGCAGCGCTCCCCGCCGATCGTGCGGCGGCGGTGCTCGAGTATGTCTCAGAGGAGTTGCGCGTCGAGCTGCTCGAGGAGATGAGCCCGGAGCAAGCGGCCAAGCTCATCGCGCAGATGACGCCGGACGATCGCGTTGATGCGCTCGACGAGATCGATGAAGGGCACGCCGAAGACATCGTCGAGGCACTGCCAGAAGAGGATCGGCGCGTCACCGAGCAGTTGCTCGAATACGCGACCGACAGCGCCGGCGGTCTGATGACCACCGAGTTCGTGTCGGTCCCCGAGACCGATACCGTTGAGGTTGCGCTGCGTCGTGTGCGCGAAATCGCCCGCGGCGGTCGTCGCGAAGCGATGAACGTGGTGTAATCGGTGGACGATAATGGGATCCTGCGGGGCGTGCTCTCCCTGCGCGAACTGCTGGCCGCACCGGAAGGGGCGCGGGTGAGCGATGTCGCCTGGACCGAAGTGCGCCACGTGCATCCGACCTCCGACCGTGAAGAAGTCGCGCGCGTGATCTCGGAGTACGATCTCGTCGCGGTACCGGTGGTCGATGATAGCGAGCGTGTGCTGGGCGTGGTCACCGTCGACGACGTCATCGACGCGATTCAGGAAGAGCAGACCGAAGACGTCCAGAAGATGGGCGGTATGGAAGCCCTCGACGAACCCTACATGCAAATGGGGATCGTTGGCATGCTCAAAAAGCGCGCGGGCTGGCTCTCGATCCTGATGGTGAGCGAGATGTTCACCACGAGCGCACTGCAGTACTTCGACCTCGAGTTACAAAAACTCCCCGTCCTGATGCTGTTCGTGCCGCTCGTCATGAGCAGCGGTGGCAACTCGGGCTCGCAGGCCACGTCGCTGATCACCCGCGCGATGGCGCTCAAAGAAGTTGAGCTCAGCGATTGGTGGCGCGTCGCGCTCCGCGAACTCCCCACGAGCATGATCCTCGGCGCGATCCTCGGCATCATTGGGTTTATCCGCGTCGTCATGTGGCAGAAGGCGGGATTCTACGACTACGGACAGCAGGCGCCGTACATGCTGGTCGCACTCAACACGTTCATCGCGCTCACCGGGATTGTCACCTTCGGGTCGCTCACCGGTTCGATGCTTCCCTTCTTGCTGAAACGCCTTGGCTTCGATCCCGCGAGTTCGTCCGCACCGTTCGTCGCGACGCTCGTGGACGTCACCGGACTGGTCATCTACTTCACGGTGGCCTTGATCGTCCTCGGTAAGTACATGGGCTGACGCAGTGACCGCTCCGCGCACACCGGCCGCCGAATCCGCAACACTCGGCACGGGCGCCGGATGGACCTTGCTCGCCGCGCTCGGTTTCGCCGCGGTCAGCACTCTCACCAGTCTCGCCGTCGGCGAGCGCGTGTCACTGTTTACCGTGCTGACCTGGCGCTACACGCTCGGCGCAGTGGTCATGGTGACCTGGGTCGGGACGCGCAGGTATCCGAAGATGGCGTGGAAGGATGCCATGCGTTTCATCGTCCTCGGCGGCGGCGGACAGGCGTTGCTCGTGGGACTCGCACTCTCGAGTCTCCAGTACATCACGGCCGCGACCCTTGGGTTCCTGTTTTACACCTATCCCGCGTGGGTCACACTCGTGCAGGCGATCCGCGGAGCGGAAGCACTCACCGCGCGGCGTGCGATTGCGCTCGCCGGTTCGTTCGGCGGGATTGTGATCATTGTGTTTCAGCTCGCGAATGGCGGGACGCTTGCACTCTCGCAGGTCGCTGGGAGTGGCAAGGCGCACGGTATCGCACTCGCACTTGGTGCAGCGGCCGTCTACGGCCTGTACATCCCGCTCATGCAGTGGATGCAGAAGTCGCACCCCATCGCGGCAACGAGCGCCTATGCCAAGATCGGGTCGGCCCTCTGTTTCCTCATGCTCGCGGTCAGCGAGCGCTCCTTCACGGTGTCGATGAGCGGACGTGCGTGGGGCGCGATTCTCGCGCTGACGCTCTTCAGCACTGTGCTGCCGAGTGTGTTTTTCTTGAAAGGGCTGATGCGACTCGGGCCAGTTCGCACCGCGATTGTCTCGAGCGTGGAGCCATTTCTTACGGCGGTACTCGGCGCAGTGGTGCTGGCGCAGCCGATGACAACGAGCGTGATGCTTGGTGGGGCGATGATTATCGCGGCGGTCGTACTACTGCAGTATCGCCGCGAGCGCGTGGCCTGACCTCCCGCCAGCCGCTCCCGCCGGCGGCTCCCGCCAGCGGCTTCCGCCAGCGGCTTAGGCGCGACGTTCGAGTGTGTGGCGTGTGAGCATCACACCGCCGGCCACCGCGATAGCGGCGAACGCGAACCACTGGAAAGCGTAGGACTGGTGCGGCCCTTCGTCGAGTGGTGGGAGCGTGAGTCGCGCCGGGGTGGAATCCACCGCAGGAGGTCCCGCCGCCGGCATCGCTGAGGGGACAGTGGTGTCGTTGCGAATGATGATGTACGGGGCGATCGGTGCTGCGACGAGCTGGGCGATGGTTGCTTGATCGAGGGTACGGAGTCGACGCGGCATAACCGGGTTGACCCGCGGATCAGCAGCGACGAACGTTTCGGTATAGCCGGCGACGGACGCCGAGTCGGCTTCCTGCCACCGCGACTCGACGACTGTTGCGGCGTCTGGGGAGTAGACCCATCCACGGTTGACCAAGACGACCGTATCGGTTCCGTCCATCCGGAGCGGGGTGATTAAGTAGACCCCTGGGGAGCCATCGCGCGAGCGTCCCGCATAGACGATTTGGTGGGTGTAATCGAACCGGCCTGATGCTGTGACGCGACGATAGTGACCGACGGATGTATCTCTCGTAAGTGCTTGAAATGCAATAGGTTGAGCGATTGTTCGCGCCGCGAGTATGGTATTGAACGCCCGCCGTTCTGTGAGGCGGGACAGCTGCCAGACTCCGAAGCGAACAAAAACCGAAGCACAGGCGAGCGGAATCGCGAGTGTGAGGATCAGTTTGAGGCGTTTTTGCATGGAGCCGTATGGCGAGAAATGTGACGGCGCGCACCGCGCGCGGGAGGTCACTGAAGTATTGTTCGACTGTCGGTCAACCGCTATCCCTCGCTCCGCAGATTGTGGCCGGGTGCGGTTGCGAGCGCCCTGTCTTGTCGTGAGTGCGTCTATAGTTGTATTTTTTCATCGGATTAACAGTGGAAGCCGCGAAACAGCCCGCGGTCTCTTGTGCTCCCTTCAAGCCTTTTTCGGGATACATCTGCCAGTGCGCACCGGTAGTGCTTTGCGACGATACGTGCTCTTTTCGCTTACCCTGGTTCTCGTGGTGGCGAGTTGCGCGCGTGAGGTGACGGCTCCGAGTCGTGGCCTCCGAATCATGGCGCATGGCATCAGCTTCCTGACACAGTTTCCGCAGGCCCTCCGCGACAACGCTCCCGGCACCAGCCAGATTGTGCCCGTGAGCAAAGTGCGCGTGGTGCTGTATCGCGCGGACAGCAGTGTGGCGCTCGACACGATGGTCACCTTTCCTGACGGCAAGGACTCGGTGACGGTGAGCATGGATGTTCCGCTTTCGCCGACTGCCCCGGCGAGTGGCGAACCGATGAGCATGAATCTGAAGTATGTGTCTCCTGCGGGCGACACCGTGTTCCGAGGAGCCGCGCCGATTGTGGCGACTGCTGCGACTGTGTCAGGCGGTTCCGGTGGCGGAACGCCACCCCCGGCGCAGGTGACGGTGACGGTGACCTATACCGGCACCGGCGCGACCGCGAAGTCTGTGGTGATCGCTCCCCGTACGCAGCAGGTCTTCATCGGCCAGACATTTACCTGGTCGGCCAGCGCATTGGATGCCAGTGGAAACGCCCTCGCGAACACGCCGGTTAAGTGGACATCGCTCGATACGGCGGTGGCCGGTATCACGAACGCCGCCTCTGGCGTCGGGACCACCAACAAACGCGGGACGGCGCGGATTGTCGCAGAGTTGTTGACGGGCCCCAAGGACACGGTGATTCTGACCGTGAATGCGGCGGCTTCGGCGATCGC
>JAPLKT010000006.1 GCA_026387895.1 Gemmatimonadota bacterium
ACCCGCCTACGGACCCGGTCCGGCAAAACGCTGACCGTATCGCTGCGCCATGTAGAGGGCGCCATTATGCCGTCGCTGGGCGGCGAGGCGCGGATTGTCTTTACGGGGCAGTTGTCCGAGGTCTGAGGGCATCGGTTCGATCATCATGACCGTGAATGACGCCCCAAAACAGCAGAATAGGTGGAATTGTGGGGATTTCCACAGTTTTCCACCTATTTAGTTTACATAATACATATTATACGTAGTCACTCGGCCCTTCGTTAGCGCCCACTCCGCCCACTCCGCCCCAAGGAGCGGCCGTAAAAAGAGTCGGCCCCTAGTTCAAGTAGAACTTGAACCCGGGGGCCGACTCTTTGTTCTCAGATCGCGCCGCGAGCGAACAGCGGCCGCATAACAGCTTACTTCTTCCCCTCTAGCTCGCCAAGCCGAACCCGAGCCTCGGCCAGGACCGGCGACTCACGCTTCGCGGCCAGATCAGACCATAGCTTCTTGGCGTCTTCGGTCTTGCCAGCCAATGTCAGCGCCCGGGCTGCATCGGCGGTATAGACATCCTTGTCGGCCGCAAATGGCGTCTTGGCAGCCGCGTCTTGGAAGGCTTTGGCCGCTTCGACGTACTTCTTGCCGTCCAGAAGCCCTTCGCCGATCAAGGCCTGAAGCGGCGCGTCAAACGGCCCGGACGCCGACGACCCCTGAGCCTTCTGGAGCGTCTTGACCCCCTCGTCGTACTTGCCGTCCTGGAACTGCACCTGCGCCAGCATCATCGAGCCCTGCACACCGGCTGGCGTATCGCCGTAGCGCTCCACGAGCTTCTGCAGGTCAGACTTCGCAAGGGCGGCATTGCCCTGGAAGAACGCCGAGGCCGGGTTGGCAAGCGCCAGTTCTGCCTTGTTCTCGTTGGCGCGCTTCTGCTGTTGCCACAGGTAGATCCCGCCAGCCACCAGCGCAAGCGCGACGGCTGCGATTCCCAGCTCACGGCTGCGCGAGCGCATCGTGTCGAGGAACGATTCGGCGTGGAGTTCGAGATCCATCGGCGGCTTGGCCGCATCTCCGGTCTTGGTCATCTGTCGTCTGTTATTGGGAACGTCCCGGCGTCGCAGGCCTGCCTGACAGCAGTCCGAAACGAACGACGGTTCTGTACGGATTCAGCGTAACCTCTGAAGCTAATCGAAACGAGTCGCCAGCGGCAGTATCCCCGCCCCGGAGACCGTGGGTTGCTCCACCCTCTACCGAATATGGGTGTACATCAGACCGAGGATCTCGTCGTGCATCGCGTCGGCCTCGGCCGGAGTGCCCTGAATGGCCTTCGTCGCGCAATGCCGGAGGTGGTGGCGCATCAGCTCCTTGCCCACTCCCCGAAGCGCCTCCTGCGCCGCAGCAATTTGAACAAGAACGTCAGCGCAGTAGCGCCCCTCATCTACCATTTTGGCGATGCCGCGCACCTGCCCCTCGATCCGTTTGAGCCGAGAGAGGTTCTTGGCTTTGTCGCTCGGATCGACATGATGGGCTTCGCGTGCTGCTGATTTGCGTGCTGCTGATTTGCGTGCTGCTGGTGTACGCTGTGGCATTGTCGTCTTTCGTGCCGCCATCTGTTATTGCCTCACGGCGCGCCGGAGGCGCAGGCTGTTGGTTACCACACTGACGGAGCTTAGCGCCATTGCCGCGCTCGCGAGAATCGGGCTGAGCTGGATGCCGAAGGCTGGATACAGCACCCCCGCAGCCACCGGGATCCCCACGGCGTTGTAGGCGAAGGCCCAGAACAGGTTCTGACGCATCGTCGCCATCGTGGCGCGTGACAGTTCAACGGTGTCAGCGACCGCCCCGAGGTCCGCGCGCATGAGCGTGACATCGGCGGCTTCGACGGCAATGCCAGAGCCGGTACCAATCGCCATGCCAACATCGGACTGAGCGATTGCTGGGCCGTCGTTGATCCCATCGCCGATCATTGCGACCACTTCGCCGGCCTGCTGGCGTCGCGAAATCTCATCGCGCTTTCCCTGCGGCAACACGCCGGCCACCACCTCGGTGATGCCAGCGGCTCGCGCAATAGACTCCGCGGCCGCGCGCTGATCGCCGGTCAGCATCACCACATGAAGCCCCATCGCTTTCAGGCGCCGCACCGCATCTGCCGAACTTGGCTTGATACGGTCCGCAATGGCTATGAGCCCCGCGAGCTTCCCGTTCTGCGCCACATACACCACGGTGCGCCCTTCACTGCCTTGCTGCGCGGCGGCCTCGGTGAGCGGAGAGATGTCGACGGACCAATCGGCCATGAGCGCGGCATTGCCGACTGCAACGGCGCCACCGTCCGCAACACCGATCGCCCCCTGCCCCGCGATGGCTTCGAATGACGTGGCCTTCGCGACCGCTACGCCCGAACGTGTCGCTTCTGCGACAATGGCGGTCGCGAGCGGATGCTCCGACCAACTCTCGATCGTCGCGGCAATCCGGAGTACGTCGTCTCGAGTCGCGGTGGACGGTGCCACACTCACATGCACGACTGCGGGCTTTCCCTCGGTGATGGTGCCGGTTTTGTCGAACACCACCGTCGTGAGTTGCGCGGCGCGCTCGAGCGCGGCGCCCCCTTTTATCAGAATGCCGAGTTCTGCTCCGCGACCCGTCGCAACCATGACGGCGGTTGGTACAGCAAGGCCCATCGCACAGGGGCACGCGATAATGAGCACCGCGACCGACGCCGCAATCGCGCGCACGAGCCCTTCGCTACCAACGAAGGCGTACCAGGTGCTGAAGGTGAGAAGGGCGATGACGAGCACTGTCGGCACAAAGATCGCACTGATGCGGTCCGCGAGCCGCTGAATCGGGGCACGCGTCGCCTGTGCGTCACGCATCATCTGTACGATTCTCGCCAACGTTGACTCAGCGCCAACGGTGGTGGCAATGAGCTCGAAGGCACCAGTGCGGTTTACCGTGCCCCCTGTGACCTTGCTACCCGGCATCTTATCTACCGGCATCGGTTCGCCGGTCAGCATGGATTCATCGACGGCGCTGCGGCCTACGAGGATATCACCGTCGACGGGGATTCGCTCGCCAGGGCGCACGATCACGATGTCGCCACGCATCACGCTGGCCACGGGAACGTCAGATTCTTCGCCCCCGCGCCTGACGCGAGCTGTTGCTGGCTGGAGATCAACGAGTCGCTTCAAGGCGCGCGCGGTGATTCCCTTGGCGCGCGCTTCGAGCGCATTCCCCACGAGAATCAGTGCAATGATGACGACGACCGCTTCGTAGTACACATCGGGAGCGACGCCCCCGCGCATAAACCAGTGCGGCGCGACGGTGGCCGTGAGCGAGTACAGATACGCCGCGCCGGTACCGATAGAGATGAGCGTGTTCATGTCGGCGGCACCGTGGCGCGCAGCGGTCCACGCGCGCGCGTAGAAATGCCGGCCGGCCCAGAGCATGACGGTCGTAGTGGCCGCGAGCATTATCCAGGGAGCGACCGCGCCATCCATATTGCTTCCCATCGGCACCAGCATCATGCCGAGTCCAACGATCAGCGCAGCCACACCCTTGTTGCGGTAGTCACGGTATTCGGCGTCGCGTGCAACTTCTTGCCGGTCTTGTTCATCGGCGGCGGACTCGTCGACCCGGGGCAGTTCGGCGGCGTATCCGATGGCCGAGATTCGGTCGGCCAGTGCCTGCGGCGCGACCAGCGCGGGGTCGTAGGAGATCGTGGCCGAGTTGGTGAGCAGATTGACGACCGCGCTGGAAACGCCTGGCGCAGCGTCGAGCGCTGCCTGCACGCGCCCGACGCAGGCGGCGCAGTGCATCCCGGAGACGGTGACGTGCACCGATTGATCGGTTGCAGCGGCAGCGCGTTTGGGCGCAGCGGGCGGCAGAGGCGGGGCGCTGGGAGCGCCCATGACAGGAAGTGCGCGGGCCATGTGGATACCCCAAAGTGGTATCCTCAATGATAATACCCCCTAGGGGTATATCAAGTGATCGCTTTCCTGACCGGCTTTTCCTATTGGGCGCAGAGGTAGCCGAGTGCGACGCCGGAATAGTTGCTGGGGAAGACCGTTCCGAAGCCGGGGATTTTGGGTGCGCTGTGGTTCATCACTTTTGTCCCAGCGATATCGCTGAAGGTGGTGCTTTCCAAGACCGCGATCTGACGCTTGGCGCAGTCGAACTTGGCCGTGGCACGCGAGAGGACAACTTTCCCTTGGGGCGTTTCGTAAGGCTTGGAGTAGGGCATCTGCATCGTGGCGGTGATGATGCCGTCCTTCCCCTTTTTGACGCTTTTGGCGTCGAGCAGCACGGTGTTTCCGGCGGAGGTCTTGCCGATGTCTTTCCAACGCCCAGGCTTCCCCGCCTGTGCACTGCCCTGCGCGACCGCGTGGGTCGAGCTGACCGCGATGGTCGTGATCAGAACGAAAAGACGGCAACGAACAGACATAAGACCCCGACGCGAAGGTTTGGGATAGCTATCAAAACGTACCTCGCACAACGAACGAGGGCCACCGTCGGATGGACGGTGGCCCCCAGATACACACTGCCTTGTTCCGCTTGAGACTACGGATTGGCGCAGGTCACGCGGTCGGCGTACGGAGGCGTCGTCACGTGCATGTTGCAGATGTACCCAACGGCGGCCTTGCCAGCGACGCCATTGACCAAGCTGGTGGTCTTGGTCGTGGTGACGGTCCACGTCGACACGCGGTTCGTGGCTACTCCGGCCTTCGCCGTATTGCGCGCCCACGCCTTGGCCGTCTCAGAGCCAGCGATGGTGCCGGAATCCGGGGTGAACTTCTTGAGCGCGGTGACTTCAATGCGGACCTCGCCAGCCCCAGGGGCCGGAAGGACGTACGCATGCGCCATAAAAGCGGACGCGGCAACAGCAGCAACAGCGGCAAGCTTGATCAGCATAGATCTCTCTCCGAGTGCGTGGGGAGTCCCCCCCCCGTGGGATTCGGGGGCCATATCGTTGGCCCCCAGTTGGGATGGGAGAAAACCAAGTTTCCCCGAGCCCGCGCTTATAATATGCGAGCCAAATGGGTTCGGCGCGAGTGCTGGGAGTCACCCGTAGCGGGTGACCTAGGTCACACTCGTGAAACGACGAAGTACCCCCGGGCGGATTCGAACCGCCGACCTAGCGTTTAGGAAACGCTTGCTCTATCCACCTGAGCTACGGGGGCAGACTGCTTCAAGAAAAGCTAATACCTCAGCAGGCAGTCCACGCGCCGATCGCCCATGAGGCTACGCCCATCCAAAAACCCCAACTCCATAAGGAACCCGCAGAGCACCACGGTTCCCCCCGCCCGCGCAACCAACCGGCACGCCGCCGCCGCTGTTCCGCCGGTCGCGAGGACGTCATCCACGATCATCACGCCACGGGAGCCCGTGAACGCATCGGCGCGGACCTCCAGCGTATCGGTACCGTACTCCAGCGCGTACCGCTCGCTGACGGTCACCCCAGGCAACTTTCCGGGCTTTCGCATCGGAACAAACCCGGCCCCAAGTGCCTGCGCCACCGGCGCGCCGAAAATGAACCCGCGGCTCTCAATCCCCACGACATGCGTCACGTCGGCGGCGCGCGCCCAGTCGACCATCGCGTCGGTCACCTCACGGAACAGCGCCGCGTCGAGAAGGAGCGACGTGATGTCCTTGAACACAATCCCGGGCTTCGGGAAGTCAGGGACGTCGCGCACCGCCGCACGGACCCGTTCCTCAAGTCGCTGCATCAGCTCGTCCACCCATGCTCGCCGAGCAATGGCACAAATCGCATCGGCCCAAGCTCAGCTTTCTCAAAGGCATCGCCGACGCGCGTCACCTGAATCAGTTTCTGCTCCTCACGAGTCCCCACAGGGATTAGCATGCGTCCCCCGTCTGCCAGCTGTTCCAACAATGGCACCGGAATGTCAGGACTCGCCGCGCCCACAAGGATCACATCATAGGGTGCATGCGCCTTCCAGCCATGGGTACCATCGCCGAGCAGAAGCGAGACGTTCGAAACATCGGCGGCGGCAATAGCGGCGCGCGCATTCTCCATGAGCGGCGCGATCCGCTCCACGCTGAACACCTGCGCCGCGAGATGCGCGAGGAGCACGGTCTCAAATCCACTCCCCGTGCCAATCTCCAGCACCTTCTCACTACCAGTAAACTTTATTAGCTGCAGATAATACGCGTGGACCATCGGCTGACTAATCGTCTGCCCACTGCCAATGGGCAGCGGCGTGTCCTCATACGCACGGTGCGCCACACCGGTTGGGACAAAGAGGTGACGCGGCGTATTCTCGAACGCCTTTAACACGGCGAGGTCGGTAATCCCCTTCCCGCGCAACTCTTCAACTAAGCGTCGGCGCGCACCGCCGAACTGCCGACCTACGGGGCTCTCCACCAGTCCGCCGCGTCGTCCAACCGCGCCTGATGCGTGATGTCGAGATGCAACGGCGTCACTGAGATGTAGCCGTCCTGGACCGCCGCGATGTCGGTCCCAACGTCCTTTTCCCACGTTACAGAGCCGCCACCAATCCAATAGATCGGGCGCCCCCAGGGGTCTTTCATCTTGGCGATCGAGTCATTGAACACCCGCTTCCCGAGCTTTGTGAGCTTCACCCCTTTGATCTCCGAGGCGGCACAGGGCGGAATGTTCACATTCAGTAACGTGAACTTCGGAAAGGCAGGGAGCGAGGTGAGATGTTTCAGCAGCGCTGCCAATGGGTCAACCAACTGATCGAGCGGCGAGTCGTCCACGCGCATCAAACGCCCTGCGTAGCTGAGGGCAATCGACGGGATCCCCATAGAGAGTCCTTCCATCGCAGCAGCCACGGTGCCGGAGTACAGCACATCCTCACCCATGTTGGGGCCGTGGTTGATACCACTCAACACAAAGTCTGGCTTCGTGGGCATCAGCGCCTGCACCGCCAGCATCACACAATCCGTAGGCGTGCCGTCCACCTGCCACCGCCCTGGAGCTAGCTCAATCGGCCGCACGGGATGATGCAACGTGAGCGAATGGCTTGTGGCGCTCTGCTCGCGGTCCGGGGCGACCACGAACACGTCACCCAACTGCCGAGCCGCGCGCTCCAGCGTTTCGATCCCCTTCGCCAAGATCCCGTCGTCGTTGCTGACCAGAAACAGCACTACTGCACCTCGCCGTCGAGCATCGCCAGGAGTTCAAGCAACTCGGCCTCGAGCGACTGCACCGTCTGCAGGTCCATTCCGATCCGCGCGGCTGACTTCAAGTCGCCGGATTTCCGGAACTCATCCAGCTTCTGACGGGCCCCATCGATCGTGTACTTGTCCGAATACAGCAGATGCTTCACCAACTGAATCATCTCAATTTCGCGACGCTGATACACTCGGTTCCCCGAGCGATTCTTCGCGGGACTCAGGAACTTGAACTGACTTTCCCAATACCGAAGCACATGCGGTTTCAGTTCCGTCAGTTCGCACACGTCGCCAATGGAGTAGAACTCCTGCACGGGCTCGGGGCGATCACCCGGACGGGCGCCCATCAGTCCTGTTCTCCGCGCAAATCACGTTGCATGAGTTCAACGAGCGCCCAGCGCGCCGGCTGACGTTCGAAGAGCACCCGATGCACAGCACTCACGATGGGCATCTCTACTCCCTCACGCGCGGCCAAAGCCCGCGCACTCTCGGTGGTTGTCACTCCTTCGGCGACCGTGTCGCGCGCCGCGAGAATATCCTGCAGCACCGCACCCCGACCAATCTCGATCCCGACTGCGCGATTACGGCTCAGCGATCCTGTGCATGTCAGCACGAGATCACCCACCCCTGCGAGTCCCGCGAACGTTGCCGGGCTCGCGCCGAGCTTCGCTCCCAATCGCATCATCTCCGCGAGTCCGCGCGTAATCAGCGCCGCACGCGCATTGAAGCCGAGGTTCAGTCCGTCCGCGATGCCGGTGGCAACCGCCATGACGTTCTTGAGAGCGCCAGCCAACTCAACACCAATCACATCGTCGTTGGTGTAGACGCGAAACGACGGTGAACTGAAGATTTGCTGGGTTCGCTGTGCGGCTGCGGGATCGAGGCTGGCGGCAACCACCGCCGTTGGCTGACGTGCCGCAACCTCCGCGGCAAAACTTGGCCCGGACAGCCCCACCACGGACCGGCCCGGAAGCTCCTGACTCACCACCTCAGTCATGAGTGACAAACGCTCCGGCTCAATACCCTTGGTGGCAACGATGAGCGTCGCACTCGATGCGACATACTCTGTCATCGACGCGGCCACGCTCCGCAGCACATGACTTGGAGCGGCGAACACCACGACCTCAGCCCCGTCCACGGCGACTTTCGGATCGTTGGTCGCGCGCAGTTCTGAGTGCAGTGCCACACCGTTCAAGAAGCGGCGATTCTCGTGACCACTGTTGATGGAGTGGGCGACATCGCGCTCGTGCGCCCAGAGCACGACCTGATGCCCGTTATCTGCGAGTAGATTCGCGAGCGCCGTGCCCCACGCACCGGCACCAATGACGGCACAATTCACGAAGCACCTCCGGATTTCTTTTCGCCAAAGACGCGTCCTTCCGTGCCGGCTCTGAGTCGAGCGATATTGGCGCGGTGTGTCCACCAAACAAACACCCCAACCACGAGTGCCGTAAAGAAGACGGGCGAGCCGCCTTGCACACACCAGACCCACACAGGGAAGACAACCGCCGCCGCGAGTGATCCCACGGACACGTATCCAGACAGCACGGAAGTCAGCGCGAACAGGGCAAATGTTCCAAGGAGCGGCACTGGGATCACGGCAAGAAATATTCCCGCTGCCGTCGCCACGCCTTTCCCTCCTCCTTGCCAGAACAGGAAAACTGGTTTTGCGTGCCCAAGGATCGCCATCACACCATACGCCAGCGCCCACCAAGTGGCCGTCTCGGTCACGGGGGCCCCAGCGCCAAGCAGGCGCGGTAGCCAGTACACTGGCACCGCGCCTTTGGTGATATCCAACAGCATCACCGCCACCCCCGCAGAAGCGCCGAGAGTGCGGAACACATTCGTCGCGCCGAGATTGCCGGAGCCCACAGTCCGAAGATCAATCCCCTTGACGAGTCGTCCCGCGAGATACGCGAACGGGATAGACCCTGCCAAATAGGCAATGACGAGGCCGATCAGTGGGCTCATTGCTTCTCAGATTTCCGGCGAAGGATGATGCGCAGCGGATTTCCGGTGAAGCCCCAGAACTCGCGGAAGCCGTTATGCAGGTAGCGCACATAGTGCTCCTGCAGCTTGTCCGGATTGTTGCCAAACACGGCAATCGTCGGCGGGTTTGTCTCCACCTGCGTCGCGTAATTGAGCTTGATCTCGTGCCCAGCCGCCTGCGGCGGCTGACGGCGCGCCAGCAACTGCTGCAACGCGTCGTTCACCTGCGAGGTGCTGATGCGCTTGTGCCGCTCCGCATCCACGGTCTGAATCACATCCAGCACCTTGGTCACGCGCATGCCGGTCAGCGCCGACGTGAAGACAAAAGGCACGAAGCGCAGGTACGGCGCCTTCTCCGCGCATTCCTTCTCAAACTTGGCTGCGGTCTTGTCGTCCTTCTCCTTCAGGTCCCACTTGTTCACGACCATGATCAGTCCACGGCCCGCTTCCCACGCGAGCGTCGCAATCTTGAGGTCCTGATTGTGGAGCCCTTCGGTTGCATCGATCATCAGGATGCAGATATCAGAACGGTCGATCGCGCGGCGCGTACGAAGCGCCGAATAAAACTCGATGCCGTCGTCAATGCGCGCCTGACGGCGAAGCCCCGCCGTGTCGACGAAGATCATCTCACGCCCGTGGTACGTAAACGGCGTGTCGATAGCATCGCGCGTCGTGCCGGCAATCTCCGAGACTACGAGGCGTTCGGCACCCAACAACTTGTTGATGAAACTCGACTTGCCGACGTTCGGGCGCCCAATCACCGACACGCGGAGCAGCTCCTTGAGCTCATCCGGATGCGGCGCGGGCAGCATCTTGACCAGCTCGTCGAGGAGGTCGCCCGACATTTTGCCGTTCGTCGCCGATACGGGGTGTGGATCCCCAGCCCCGAGCTTGTAGAACTCGTAGTAATCCGTCGTGCGAGGGTCGTCGACCTTGTTGGCCACAACCATCCACGGTTTGCCGGAGTTACGCAAGATCTCAGCAACGCGCGCATCCGAGGGGTGGACACCAATCTGCGAGTCGAGCACGAGGAGCAGCAGGTCCGCCTCATCAATGGCCTGCTTCACCTGCTTGCGAATCTCCAAGTCCATCGGAAGCGTGGAATCCTCACGGAGTCCGCCGGTGTCGACCAGCCAGAACGCACGCCCATTCCACTCGGCGCGCGTGAAATGACGGTCACGGGTCGTGCCCGGCTCATCACTGACAATCGCGGTGTCGTGCCCAACGATGCGGTTAAACATCGACGACTTGCCGACATTGGGGCGGCCGATAAGTGCAACGACGGGAAGGCTCATACAGCCTCCGACATGGCGCACATCGGGGAGCCTTCAAGTTCGAGCACGTCAATAAAATCGTACGATGGATACACAGGCATATTGCATTCCTCGCGCACTGCCACGAACGCCGAATCGTCGAGGAAGAGGCCGTTTTCGTTAATGGACTCGGCTGGGATCAATGCCAGGTCGAGGTCCGTCCGATGCGCGAGTGCGCGCCGGATGTCGGCGCCGACCAAGAGGCCGGCGGTTGTAGTCGTAGGACCGAAGAGCGAGTTTTCGGTCGGAATCAGCTCGAACGTCGCGCCGGTCGCGGCCGCGAGCTGTTCGAGCAACGGCGGCATCAGCGGCGCCATCGAGGTTCCGGTGACGATGCCAATCTTTTTGCCGTCCAGACGCGGGAGCCGCTCGACCCCCTCCGCAATGCGACGCCGGAGCGTCGCGATGGAACCGATACCGTTCTCGATCTGCGCAAAGTCGTCGTAGAACTCTGCGTCAGGCAGCTCGCGACCCGCCAACAGATACAACTCATCGGAACCGTACACCCACGTGAAGCCGCGCTCCGCACGCGCCTTCTCCGCCCAGCGTTCTGCCACGGCGAGCAACGCAGTCGCATTCGCCACGTTCATCGACTCGCCGGTGTACAGATGCGAGAACTGCGTCAGCCCAACCGGAACGAGCGCAACGGTCAGGCAGGCCTCGCCCAAGTTCCAAAGGTCGGTGAGCGACTGCTCGAGCACCTCCCCGTCATTAAGCCCCGGCACCACGACCATCTGGCCGTGGAACT
>JAPLKT010000145.1 GCA_026387895.1 Gemmatimonadota bacterium
TCCGAGTCCGCGGCGGTGACCAGGAAATCCGCCACGTCCGCCCGGGAGATTGCGCCGGGGACGGGGGAGATCTTTGCCCGCGTGACGTAGCGGCTTCCCGTCACGGACACCCACGCTGTGGGAGGAGCCGCTCTACACGGTACCGTTGCGGCCTCTCTCGCTCGCGCTGCTGCGCGGCGAACTGCGTTCGGGCGATGATCTAAGACAGTGGCTACACCAACGGACACGGAGCCCGTGATGTTTGGGCACAAGCGCGCCCGACTTCGGCCGCGCTTGTCTGCCCTACGCGAGTGTTCCCAGTTGATCCAACAGCGCGCCCGCCGACTGCATGCGCACCTTTACATCTTTGGCAAGCAACTGCATCACCAACGCCGAGACATTGCGCGGAATGTCCGGACGCAACTCGTGGGGTGGTGTGATTGGGGCGCTCAGAATTTTTGAGATCAGTGCAATGGGTGATTTCCCCTCGAACGGCGGTTGACCGACGAGACATTCATAGAGCACAACACCCGCTGAATACAGGTCACTGCGCGCATCAACGTCTTCGTCCAACAGTTGCTCGGGTGACATATAGGTTGGTGTACCCACCACCATACCGACCTGCGTGAGATTGTTGTTCGTACGCTGAATGAGGCGCGCGACACCAAAATCCATCACCTTGAGCGTGCCGGTCGCGTCGAGGAGCAAGTTCTGTGGTTTGATGTCACGATGAATAATCCCCTCATCGTGCGCGCATTTCAGTGCGTCCGCGAGTTGCTTCGCGATGGCTAACATTGCCGTCGCGCCTAACGTACCGCGGCGATCAATCACGGAGCGGAGCGTTGTACCCTCCACAAACTCCATCGTGACGTAGAACATGTCGTCGGTTTTCCCAAAATCGTGCGTCCGCACGATATTGCGATGGGCAATGCGCCGTGCGAGTCGGATTTCGTTCCGGAAGCGTTGCATCGCCGTCTCATCCGCCGTGAGATGCTCCGGCAGCAGCGTCTTGATAGCCACGCGCTCGCCGAGTTCCGTGTCGAGGGCGAGATACACCACGCCCATGCCGCCGCGTCCAATGACGCGCTCAATAGAAAAACGGGCGGCGATGGTCGATCCTGGTTGCAGCAATTCCGGTGATGACTCGTCCGACGTTACAGGTTCATCACTCACCCCGGCGATCTCCTCCCGGAGCTTATCAATCTGTGCGCGCAATCGTTCTTCGCGGTCGCGAATCCCCGCGACCATGCTATCGAAGACGCGTGCGAGTGTTCCCACTTCGTCAACGCGGAGAGAGATTTCAGCGAGTGAACCACCGCTATAGCTCCCTTTTTCCACTTCAACGGCGGCGCCGCGACCACGAGGAGAACGTCGCGGATAAAGAGTCGTTCACGGTCCCGCAACTCTCGTTTTTCAAGGCACGCGCTGATGCGGGCTCGGAGCAGCACTGGGTCGAACGGCTTTGGCAGGTAATCTTCGGCGCCACGTTCAATGCATTTGACGATCGTCGCGAGTTCATCTAAGGCAGAAATCATAATGACCGGAATGTCGCGTGTGACATCCTTTGCCTTAAGCTGCTGGAGTGTCTCGTAGCCGTCCATGACGGGCATCATGACGTCAAGCAAAATCATGTCAAATCCGCCTTGGGACGCCAGCGCAATCGCTTGCGTGCCACTCTCCGCACAGACAACCGTGTGCCCCTCGCGTTGCAACCGGCGCTGGAGGACACCGCGGTTGTCTTCAATATCGTCTACCACGAGAATCCGAGCGACACCGTAGGCCCGTGGCGAAGTCGGAAGCTGAAACTCTGCGGTGAAGACGGCATTGGCCGCTTCAAACGTGGCCGTCGGCTCGGCGCGGCGGCGGTCTGTGGGAATCAGTCGTTCAGCAGCCTCGCGAATACGACGGACATCTCCGATATATTCCGCGCTGTCCGCTGCTATTCCGTTCATGAGCAGCGCGGTCATCGCAGCTAAGATCCGTGTCTGTGGATCTCGGATCGCATCGTAAAGAACGCGGACCGCCTCAGCGTTCAGGACCGTGACTCCTGCGGGCAAGCCGGCGTCGATCAGCGAGGTGACTTGCCGCGATGCCTGCAGTGCGTCAGTGATCGACTGCCGGCGATGTGCAAAGTCCGCGTCCTCGGCGTCCTCGAGCAGCATTTCGCAGTATCCGACGATCTGATTTACTGGAGTCCGAAGTTCGTGGCGCAAGTGCGCCACTTCGTTTACGGACGTATGTGCGGCTCCGTCGGGGGTCATCCGCGCTACCGGGGGCCAAGCAGCGCGGCAATTTTCCCAAGCAGGCTTTCGAGCTCGACCGGCTTCGTGTCATAGTCATCACAGCCCGCCTCGATAGCCTTCGCTCGATCGCCCGCCATCGCATGGGCGCTCAAACCAATGATCGGGATGTGTGCGGTTGCAGGGTCTGCCTTGATCTCAGCAGTAGCCTCCCACCCGTCTTTCCGTGGGAGGCTCATATCCATGAGGATAAGATCTGGGAGCGAACTGTGGGCAAGTTCCACGCCCTCGACTCCGTCCACCGCGAACGACATCTCGAATCCGCGCTTCACGAGCCGGCGAATGAGCATGTCACGGTTGAGCTCGTTGTCTTCGACCAAGAGTATTCGTGGCATCTGTTAGTCGACGTTGTGAGTTGTGTGCGCAGCGCTGGCCCGCTCGAGTGCTTGCCAGACTTCTTTCACCACTTCATTCGTGTGGCCACCCTTCTGTAGCACATTCTCGACGCTGCCACGCAGACGCGTGCGGTCCTTATCTGTGAGGTCCTTGGCGGTATGCACGACAACTGGGATGTCACGTCCTGTTGGACGTTTGCGCAGTTGTTCAATAAACTCAAAGCCGTCCATGACAGGCATCATGAGATCCAAGAGCACGAGACTTGGCGGACTGCTGTCAATCGCCGTCAGGGCGACGGCCCCGTTCTCTGCCTCAGTGACACTCCATCCTTCCTTTTCGAACAACCGACGCATCAGTTTTCGCGCATCTGCATCGTCTTCCACGATCAGCACATGCTTGATCCCGGGGGTCGAGCGCACCCGGCGCAGCACGTCGGAGAGATGATCTCGGTCGATGGGTTTTGTGATGTAGCCGGCCGCACCGAGCGACACACTTAAGTTGCGGTCGTCGATAATGGTGGCCACGACCACAGGTATTGCGGCGAGTGCAGGATCGGCCTTGAGTTTTGAGAGCACCGCCCAGCCGTCTATGCCCGGCATCATGATATCGAGCGTAATGACGTCGGGCTTGACCTCTGCCGCAATGCGCAAGCCGTCAGCGCCGTTCGCTGCGGTGACCACGCGATATCCGTCCTTGGCGAGCATGCGGCTAATCATGTCGCGGGCTGACGGTTCATCGTCGATGACGAGCACCGTGGCAGCGTTCGCGTCGGTGGATTCGCTCACCACACCGGTCACATCAGTCGCGGCGTCAACGGCCAAGGCTGAGTTGGGTATGCGCAAGGTAAACGTCGTCCCACGTCCAAGCTCGCTGGCGACCGTCACGCTGCCACCCATCATTTCGGCAAGGTGTTTCGTGATTGCTAAGCCGAGGCCGGTGCCACCGAATCGTTTCGTGGTGGAGGACTCGGCTTGCATAAACGGCTGAAAGAGTCGGGAAAGCTGTTCTGGTGACATCCCAATGCCCGTGTCCCGTACGCGGAACACGAAGATATCTTCGCCATTTGGCACGACCTCCCGATCGACCGACAAAGCCACGACCCCTTCTTTCGTAAACTTGCTAGCGTTTGACAGCAGATTGAGCAGCATCTGCCGAACCTTGACCTGGTCGGCGTGAATCGCGCCTACGGTTGCTGGCACGTTCAAAGTCAGCGTATTCGTGTTTTTGTCGAGAAGTGGCTGCACGGTCTCGGCGACCTCTTGCATCACCTGAGCGATATCGAATGTTTCGAGAAACATTTCCATACGGCCCGCTTCAATTTTGGTAAGATCTAAGATGTCGTTGATAAGCCCAAGCAAATGTTTGCCCGAACTGCGAATTTTGTTGAGGTCCGGTAGGTAGTCGGTATGGCCGGAATCTTTGGCATCTTCACTCAGGATTTCGCTGTAGCCGATGATGGCATTGAGCGGCGTCCGTAGTTCGTGGCTCATATTTGCCAAGAACTCACTTTTGGTTTGATTGGCGGCGTCCGCCTGAACTTTTGCTTCTTCAAGTTCTGCCGTTCGCATTGTCATCGCGTCTAAGAGTTCGCTCAGGCGATGTCGGGTATTCTCGAAGGCTGTGGCCAACACCTCGTACTCAGCGGCACCACTGGTCTCCGCGCTGAGGTTGTTTGGCTGTAAATCGCCGTGGCCTAGAGCGACAAGATTACGCGTCAGCGCGGCCAGCGGTCGTGTCACTGCCCGTGCGGTGGTAATGCTGGAAAGACAGCCGACACCGAACGCGATAAAAATGACAAAGCCTAACTTGCGAAGATCGTTGGAGAGCTCAGCGGTAAGAAGTTCCTCGCGCTTGTCGAGGCGGCTTGCTCCTTCGGCACGTAGTGCTTTTAGTGTGGCATCCAAGTTGTCGAGCAGCCCCGCATTCTTCGCCATCTCGGCGGTGGCGTCCCCCGTTTTGCCCAAGACCCCGTCGGCGTGCGCCACGGCCACACCGACCTCAATGCGGCTTTGCAGATCGCCGAGTTCCTCGAGCTTTTGGCGCTCGATTGTTGAGAGTTGCTTGAGGCTTACCGTAAGGCGACGCAGGCTGTCTGCTTGCTCTCCCAGGCGCCAGTACGCCGTTTCGTTTTCCTTGCTGGCAGTGGTCGCGTATGCAAACCCAGCAGAACTTTCGCGCAGCATATACATCGCCACTTGCTGGATGGCTTCCTGCTGGACGCGCAGCTCAACGATGAGTTCGCGGTTCTGTCTTCCGCGTTGCTGCATATTGGTGCCGGCAAACAGCCCAGCGAGCAGCAGGAGCGCTAACGTCAGTCCAAAGCCGAAGCTCAACCGAGCGCGAATCGTCGAGAGGCGGATCACTGAGAGGCGGATCACTTGCCCACCTTCTTCATGAGCGCCGACTTTCCTACATCGTGCCGAGCGTCGAAGGCCACGGCACCACCAATGCCTTCGTAGGCTGAAAGTTCCTTGCCTACGGACTCGATGTAATCGCGGATTTTCGTGCGATCAGGCCCGGCGGCGAGCGCCGCGCGGCCAATAAGCATTGCCGCGTCAAACGCCATCGCGGCGCGTTGATCCGGATGAACTTTGAACGCCGCGACGAAGGCGTTATCGAAGTCTTTCGACTGCTGTGTGGTCGCTGTTTTTGAGTTGAAGTACGCGACATACCACGCCGACGGAAACTCTGCCGCTTGCGCTTCGATTCCCGCCATATCATCGCCTCCTACAATGGGGATGGTTGTGCCAATGTGTTTGAGGGCTCGCAATAGAGCCACCGCCATCTCTGCACTGCCGGGGAATACGATGACTTCCGGATTCAGCTTTTTCAGGTACGCGGCATACACGGCGTAGGTGACTGAGTCACTCGAGTTGAGTGGAAGAGGACTGCGCGAGATGACCGTTCCATAACTGGCGCGGAACGCTTGAATGAAGACTTTCGCGAAGTCGCGACCGTACGAGTTGTTCTCGTAGACAACGCTGGCGCGTTTCAGTCGGAGGGTGTCGAGCAGAAATTGAGCGACAGTCTTCGCATTTTGATTGTCGTTGGGGACCACACGGAAAAACCACTTATTGATGCCAGACAAGCCCGGGCTTGTCGCGGTCGGCGACAGGTGTACGACGGCGTGGCGGCCAGCATGTTCTTGGTCGGAGTACACGCCAACCGCCGCGTATGCCTCACCGCTCGTGCGCGGACCGACCACGCCGATCACAGCCGGGTCCTCGCGCAACTGATTTGCGATGGTGATGGGATCTTCAAGATCCGGCGGCGCTGTAATCACGCGAAATTTGTTGCGCCCTTTCTGCTCGGCATTCAAGAAGTTCACGGCGATTTGTGTACCGTACAGCATCGCGTCCCCTGCATGGCCTTCCTCGCGCGGATTGTAGGCCACGCCGATCCCGAACTCTTTTGTCCCGTCCTTACTGTTCGAGCAGCCGCCAACGAATACCGTGAGTAGGAAAAACGCGGTGAGTGCGTGTCTGTGCATAGGGTTGTCAGACGACCTGGTAGGGGACGTTGTCGGACGTGCCGGCCCCGCCGTCCTTTCTCCAGTTCTGCGCGGAAAAACGGGCGATGGGTCAGGGTAAAGTGCGGGTGTATTCTGGCGGCGTCAAGGAAGAACAGCGCGTGTGCGGCGATACTTAACTCACTTGTGACACCGGGGCGCGAGATCGGCCATCTCACCACGGCCAATGATGACAGATTCGTCATATTGTTATAGATGCGCTCTTCTGCGAAGTGATCGTCCGCGGCCGGTCACTTCGGCATAATTCCGACTGAACACATTGTCGAGAGTGTTAATCACCTACAAAATGCGCAGCACGCCATTCGTGAAGTTTGAAGTCACGCACATAGAATGTTGTCCCACCCCTAGTGCCTAACAACAGCACACGCTCTTCAAGGAGTCCAATTGCGCGTATTGATGACGATCGCCGCCTGGTTACTGCTCACCCCCATCGCTGGATTGTCCCAAGCAGCCGCGGTCCGGGTCGAGCAGAATGTGGTCTATGGCATGGTCTCAGGAACAGCGCTCTTGATGGACGTCTATCGCCCGACACAATCGAACGGCATCGGCGTTGTCTGGATTAGCGGCAGCGGCTGGGCAGCTGATCCGGACTACGGCTCGCGTGGACTGAAGGAGGGCCTGACCGCGCAGCTCTGGGCGAAGTCCCTCGCCGAAGCGGGTTTCACGGTATTCTGCGCCAACATTCGAGCAACGCCCGTTTTCCGCTACCCAGATCCATTAGAGGACGTCCGCCGAGCGATTCGATTTGTTCGGCATAACGCCGCGGGATATGGAATCGACCCCGCGCACGTTGGTGGACTGGGCTACTCGTCCGGGGCGCATCTCATAGCGATGGCCGGATTGACGGTCGGTACGCCTGTGGCGAACGGAGATCCCGTGGACCAGGAGAGCAGTGCGCTGCAGGCTCTCGTGTTGCGTGCAACCCCGGTTGACCTTACCGACCCGAAAGCGGCGTTACCGGGGCCCGTGGGCGCACTCTTTGGGATTGCCCCTCCGGCGGCCAACGCCGCGCGGACATCGGCGTCATGGCGCACGTACTCGGCAGCATCGCCGATCTCGCATGCCTCAGCCGCCGCCCCTCCCACGCTGCTGATTCATGGCGACGCTGATCAGACCGTTTCTATAGAACAGTCACGGATGCTCGAGACGCGGTTGCTCGAACTCCGAGTGCCTGCGAAGCTGCTCACGATCCCTGGTGGCGTACACAACGGTCCTCGCTTTGGACTCGCGGAGAATGTTCCCGCGCCCGCCAACTGGCCAGACTATCTTGGGGAGATGGCGAGATGGTTTGAGCGGTACCTACATGTATCGCGCTAGCCCGGCACTTGCTCGGTGTACTTGGCGGCTCCCGTATCATTGAGGCAATCATGACTCCAAGACTGCGCCGTTGTGTACAGCGGGCCGTGCAGCGGTAGTGGCGCGTTGTGGCCCATCGGCCTGTCCCGGTGGGTTCGCCCACGTGAACATTGCGCCAAATTGATCTGAGGACCACACGTCGTAGCCAATACTGGAGAAGAGTTGTTCAAGCGGCTTCCAGCTGAGCTCGCCTGCGACCCAGTGGTTGCTCTCAATAGCGAAGTGCACCGGATGCTCCATGAGCAACTCACGTGCGCCTTCGACCGCGGCAATTTCAGCTCCTTCGATATCCATCTTCACGTAGCCAGGGACTTCGCCGAACTCGGCACACGCGTGCGTGAAGGTAATCGTGTCGACCGACCGCACGTTGGCGTGGTTGGCGTACATCTGATAGTCGCTGAGCCCGGAGCTCATCGTGCCGTCCATTAGGAAATCTGCGGTGCCGGTTGCGCCTGACAGCGCTTTCTTGATTGGGATAACGTTCTGCAGATTGTGCAGCTCAATATTCTGGAGCAAGTACGCATAGTTCAGTTCGTCGGGCTCGAATGCATAGACCTTACCCGTCGGCCCGACAAGCTGCGCGAGAAAGTACGCGGTGGCCCCTGCATGCGCGCCCACATCCCAGACCACGTCGCCTGGCTTCGGCAGGTGAGCATTGGTGTAGGCATCCATGTATTCATCTTCCGGAATGGATGGAAAATGAAACGCCACGCCACTCTTGCGATAGCGATGCAACCGCGGCTGAGAAAAATCCAATACCGTTCGCCCGCCGATCGTTTGCGCCTCGATCGTGTCGAAGTACACGTTGTAGCATTCCAGCATCCACGGCACCGTGACGAACTGCGCGTGACTCAGGATGATCTCGCGTTCGTCTTTTCGAACACGGATTGTCCCGTTTGGGAATGTCACGACATAGCCGTGGCGAAGGCCGTGCGCGCGCAGCGCAGCGCGCACGAGAATGCTCTTGGGCCCTCGCTTGACCAGGGAATCCTTGATCCGTTGAATCATGCGTGTCATGGGGGTATGATCGCGTTGATAGAGCGGTGACGTCTCTGGAATAGCCGGTCAGGCAATGACCCTGCGTCGGAACGAGCGGCGACTCGCGATATCTCTAGCGAATCGCCGCCCGTTTCGTATTTAAGGATGCAAACGCACGCCTGCACCCGAACTGCGGCGCGAGCGTCCTACGGCTTTACAATAATGACCGTGCGATTCTGCTTTGTCGCGTTGCTGAGCTGCAAGTTGTAGCCCATTGGCGTGTTGGTGTGGAAGCTCTTGTAGTTCACCGTGGCGTCGTTGATGTGGGCGGCCGCGTCGACGCCCGGAATGCCGATGTCTGCCGACGCCGTGAGGCCGCGCGACTTGAGATCGTTGCCCGTCACATCTGGATTGAACGGCGAGAGACCGAACGACACGTGGTCGATCGAGGCACGCGCGGGTGCGCTCTTGTCAAAGCTCGGGCTGAGCGAGTTGCCGCCACGAATGAGCGCGTTACCACAGTCATCGCACATCCACACTTCGTTCTGACTCCCTTCGTCACCCTGCGGCTTCCAGCCAATGAGCGTCTCGTAGAACGCGACTTCCGTCTTGTAGTCACCGACGCCAAAGGAAATGTGGTCGAGCCACACCGTCTTCCAGTTGGTCGATTCAAACGGCGCGGGCTCGCTCCAGGTAATCGCCGTGGCGGTCTTCCGCCCCTTGGCATAGCAGCTATTGCTGAGCACGAGGTCAAAGCCTTGCGGGTCCTTCACATGGAAGGCCTCGCATCCGGCCGGACCGCTGTTATCCGCCACAGGATTGAGCCCACGCTTCTTGAGCTCGGCTTCGACGGTCTTTGCATTCCACGGGGAGATAATCCACGCGTACGAGTCCCAGGCGACCTGCACCGGGCGACGCTGGCCGCCGCCTGCACCGCCACCTGCACCGCCACCTGCACCGCCGCGACCCGCACCACCGGCCCCGCCGCCACGGGCGGCCATGGCCGCACTATCGGCCGCCGACAACACGCGCGGTGGTGGCGGTGGCGCCGGCGTGTAGCCGCCGACAATCACGACCGTTCCCACATCGCCCACGTCGAGCACGGCCTGCTTGCCGTCGTCGCTCCGGAGCTTCCAGTTCATCAGGGCCATGTAGTACGCCGCTTCCTTCTTATAGTCGACGGCGTGCATGGTGAAATGGTCGAGCCCGGTGGTCTTCCACCCGGTCGCGGCGAACGGTGCTGGCGCGTGCGTCGTGTCGCAGATCGGCGTGTGCTCGTTCGGGCGTCCTTTGCAGCTTCCCTGCCCTTCGGCGGCACTCATCGGCACCGACACGGCGAGACCGAGGACAGCACACAGGACGGAACGGGTAAGCGATGAACGGTGGTCGTTCGGCTGGGCCATGAGACGGTACGGGCTGAGGGGTTGCACGCGGCGGGCGTACGTGCCAGAGAACTGGATAACTGGTGTTCTCTTCGGTATCGCATGATTATACGGCGCAGTCCCCTGCGGCGTTAGACTGGCGCCACCACCACGGGAAACACAACACCCGGCACACCCCTGCCGAATTACATTCCGGCATACGAAGCCTCCTCCTGGCGGCCCTCGCCGCGCGTCAACCACCACCTGCCCTACCGCGTGGCGAGCCAGCCGTCGACGAATGGGGCAATCCGGCTCGCAAGCATATCCGCACCTAGGGCCGCGAAGAGCGCAGCGAAGACATCCATGGTGTAGTGGGCGCGGAGCACAATCACCGTGACTGCCTCAACGGCGGCAACTACGATACCTATTGCCGCCAGCCAGGGCGGCGCGGTGTGATAGAGATAGAGGGCGCCGAGCACCGACACCGCCGTGTGCCCGGAGAAGAAGAAATCGTTGCTCGTGCCGTAGGTCACCAGTAACGAGGGGAACCCAGGGTAGCGCCAAATAGATCCGGACGGAATCGGCAGCGTGCAAATCATCTGACACCCCTGTCGCATCAGGAACAGGATCAGAATCGCGACGAACGGTCGGAGCGTTGGTCCCAACACTGCGCTCGCGAGGAGATACAGACCGAATACGTCAATCAGCGCCGACGTGACAATCAGCGTCACATCGGCGGCGCGCGGATGATCGGTGAGCCAGCGGTGCAGCGGCGCGCTCCAGTCATGCAAGCGGTCGCCAAGGCCGGCGTTTGCCGGCGCTTTTGCACTAATGACGCGCTGCGTCCAGAACCACAGAACGAGCGCAACCGCGACGAAGGTCGAGCGAAGCGCAATTTCTGAGAGTGAGTTCATGGGGCAGTATACGGCGCAATCGCGGCCCGCGCGAGCAACGCCCGCTCCCCTGCCACCGATCTGGCAGCGTTCGGCACGCTGTGTCGACTCGTCTCTCGACGAGCCCCGGTGATATTTTTCACCTAGCACCAGAACGCTGCTCGGTCCGCTCCCGGATCTTCTTCTTTTATCTCCGCGTGACTCTTCTTTCGGTATCCAACGTCGGCGTCTCCTTTGGCGCGACGGAACTCTTCAAAGACATCACCTTCACCGTCGCCGACGGCGAACGGTGGGGAATCATCGGCCGCAACGGCGCCGGCAAGAGCTCGATCTTCAAAATCATCATCGGCGAGCTCCAGCCCAACGTCGGAAGCGTAGCCCGCAAGCCGGGACTCCGCCACGCCCTGCTCGATCAGCACCGCGCCTTCGAAGGCGCCACCACAGTATGGCAAGCGGGCGCTGCCGCCTGGCGTGACGTCATTGCACTCGAACAGAGCCTCGCACAACAGGCCATCGAACTGGGCGAGATGGGCGAAAAGGTCACCGACGAGTTCCTCGAACGGTTCGGGCGCGACCAAGAGCGATTCGCCGACCTGGGAGGCTACGAATACCACGCTCGCGTTGACGCGGTCCTCCAAGGACTCGGCTTCGACGCCGAGGAGTCCAAGACACGCCTCGTCGCGACACTCTCGGGCGGTGAGCGTGGACGTGTGGGCCTCGCAGCGCAGCTCATCGCCCCTGCCGACCTACTCCTGCTCGACGAACCGACCAACCATCTCGACCTCGACACCACGACCTGGCTGCAGGAATGGCTGAGCGAAGCCGCCGAAACAGTGATTGTCGTATCGCACGATCGTGCGTTTATGGACGCGGTCTGCACAAACATCTTGCACATCGAAGCCAAGTCGAGTGAATCCTACAAGGGGAACTACAGCCAGTTCGTGCCGCAACGCGCCGAACGACGGCTCACGCGCGAACGCGAATTGGAGAAACAGCGCGCCTATGTGAAGAAGGAAGAGGAGTACATCCGTCGCAACTTGGCGGGGGTCAACTCCTTCCAAGCCAAGGGCAAGCGCAAGCGCCTCGAACGCCTGCCACGCCTCGCCCCGCCGCCGGGTGATCCGGCCGCGATGTCGCTCAACTTCGAGGTTGGAGAGCGCGGCGGCGACCAAGTCACCGACATCAAGAATCTCCGCGTCGAAGTGCCAGGGCGCGTCCTCGTCGAGGATTTCACCGCGGTGCTGCGCCGCAACGACTTTGTGGCGCTCGTCGGCCCGAACGGCGCGGGCAAGTCATCCTTCATCTCCACCATCCTCGGCGATCGCGCGCCGGCCCACGGCGAAGTGCGCGTGGGTGGCTCGGTGACACCGGCGTGGTTCCGACAGGATCTGTCGGATCTCCCACTGCGGATGTCGCTGGCAGACGCCGTTCAGGAGATCCGGCCAACCTGGAGCCGAGGGTCGGTGCAGAATCACCTCGGCGCATTCGGGTTCACCGGCGACGAAGTCTTCCGTGAGATTAGCACGTTGAGCGGCGGCGAGCGCGCGCGTATTGCGCTTGCGCGGATCACGCTGGCACGGGCAAATCTTCTCGTGCTCGACGAACCTACGAACCACCTCGACGTCGAGAACATCGAAGTGCTCGAGGACGCGCTCGCGGAGTACGATGGCACGGTACTGCTCGTCAGCCACGACCGGGCGTTCCTTCGTGAAGTCGCCACGCGTGTGTGGGCGTTCGATGGCACGCGGCTCGTCGATTTTGATGGCCCGTTTGAGGAGTGGGAGGCGGATCGCGCGAGGCGAGCTGCACAATGAATGCCTAGCACCGATTCCGTGTCCACACCGTCCCTGACAACGCGCGTTGTGCGTCGACTCGCGCGATCACTGGAAAACCTCGGGTCTGCAAAACGAGGGTTTAAGCGCGCGTGGCCGCATATCGATGGCATCGAAGGGTACCTCGACTCTCCAGGTCAAGAGGAGTGGCTCTATCAGTCAGTGCTCGGACTTCCTGACCCGGCCGTGATCGTCGAAATCGGCAGTTTCAAGGGACGGTCCACTGCCTGCATTGGGTACGCGTGCCGAGGCACAGGAAAGCGCGTCTTCGCGATAGATACGTTTGCCGGGAATGATTCCGACTTTCGCGATGGCAGTGAGTTCACCCGAGGCCCGTACTTCGATGAGTTCTGGGGGAACTTGAATCGCCTCGAGCTCACGGACTACGTGACACCCTTGTGTGGCCTCTCTGCGGATATCGCACAGATATGGCGGACACCCATCGATCTGTTGTTCATTGACGGATCGCACGAGTTTCCCGATGTGCTCGCCGACTTTGAGAACTTCTTTCCGTGGGTTCGGGAGGGCGGCATCGTCTCGTTTCACGACGTTGAGCCGCTGTGGCCGGGACCATGGAAAGTGTGGAACGAAGTGGCCGCGCCCCAACTCGTAGCACGTGGCTCCTGTTCGACCATCGCCTTTGGACGCAAACCGGTCGTGTAACTCCGAAACGGGTACTACGCCACAACTTTTTCGTTATCGTTATTTCATGAGAATCACACACGTACTGTATCTCGTATCAGCCGCGGCTGGGATGCTTCTGGCGCGCCCCGCACACGCGCAGGACGCTCGCACTGTCGTGCTCCGCTTCCGGAAGGCGGGCGACACGGTCGCCATTCGCAACGCGCAAATCACAATCGATCACACTATTGAGGCCGGGAACACTGACTCGCTCGGCATGATCAGCATTCCAGATCTCGATGATGGCGGCCATATCGTCGAGGCGGTCGCGCGCGGCTATCAGGCGTACTTCGACAAGTTCAAGAGTGGGCCGAACGAGCGCATGCCGATCGAGCTCGAGATTCTTGCTGTTGAAGTGGCGATGAAGCCGAAGGGACAGCCAACAGAGCTCGCCGCTGCTGGCTTTGATCAGCGGCGCACGAAGGCGCAGGGCAAGTTCTTTACCCTCGCGCAGCTCAAGGCGGCGGACGGACGGCCGCTTGCGAATCTGCTCAAAGTCGAAGCCGGCGCGGTGATTGCCACAGGACTGCGCGGCGAGTCGTTGCTCTCGTCGAGTGCCGCACCGAGCGGGAGAGCGGCGTGCTATGCTGTCGTGGTCCGCGACGGGCTTCGGGTCTATCCGTTTGAGAGCGCTGCACCGCCGGACCTCGATAAGATCTTCACCGATGATCTCGCCGGCGTCGAGTTCTACGCCCGTACTGCGAACGTCCCCGCCGAACTCAAGGACGCGGCGAGCTGCGGCGCACTGGTGCTCTGGAAGCGGTAGGCACTCGCGCAAACGAACGAAGCACGAAGGGCGCCCCCACATCGGGGGCGCCCTTCGTTCACATCGTGGTTGCGTCGCGGCCTACTTCGCCGCCGCCAACCGCCGGATCTCACCGGCCATCGTCTTCACGCGAGCCCCGTCCTTGGCACCCTTCACGTCGCCATCGACCTGCGTCGCGAGTGCGTTGAGCGCTGTCGCACGCGCCGCACCGGACTTCATTTCCGCCGCGTCGAGCGCCGCAGCGATCGCTGAGGTACGGTCGGCAGCGAGTCCGCTTCCGCGCACCAACTGGTCGAGGTACGACCGCACGACCACGAACGCCGCCGGCCAGGTCATCTTTGGCTGGCTCTGCGGATTGTACTCGGTGAACGTGACCAGCTTGGCCGCCGCAATCTCATTGGCCGAGAGCTGCGCACTGGGCGTCAACTCGTAGATGTCTAGCCCACGATCGAGCTCGGACGAGTAGATCATTCCGTTCCAGTAGTATGCACCCCAGGAACCACCGATCGTACCACTGCCGCGACGCGCGCCGGCCGCCTGACCGGCCATCGCAGCCACTGGGACGTCGGCACCGGCTGGCGGATCGATTGACCCGCGATCGAAGTACGCGATCTCAAAGGCATTGTCCTGATCCGTGAAATCCATGATATCAATGCCGCCCTGGTACCAACCCTGCACGTAGAGGTCGCGGCCCGGCACGGGAATAATTCCGCCGTTATGCGAGACGCAGTTCTCTTCTGCGGACTGTGCAGACGGCAACTTGAAGTATCCGTGCTGGGCCTGCTTCTTTTTCGCATCGACGGAGATGATCGTGTTGCCGCCGAGCTCCTTCATGCTCGAGGCCTGGCACATCGGGCCCGTGCCGCCGCCCCACTCGTCCGTCTGGATCGTCTTCTTGCCGTCGTTGCTGAACGCGGCGGTGTGACGACCCTGGAAGTTGTTGGTGTCGGAGAGCGCGTCGAGGCGCACCGGCTTCTCGGGATTCGAGATGTCCACCAAGATGGCGTGCGTGGAGCAGGACGCCGAGAGCAGGTGGAGGGCCGGGTAGGCCGTCACATCGTGGCAGTTGCGCGGGCCCGTCGGTGCCGGCGCGGCCGCTGGTGCTGCGGCATCACCTGGGGCACCGCCACGTCCGCCGCGACCACCGGCCGCACGGTTCGGGTTCACTGGCATGCAGAACTGCTTGCACGTGCCGCCGCCATCGAGGCCCGTGAAGATGCGCGCGCCCGGAATCACTACAGCCTGCTCGGGGTGATTGAGCGGCACCTTGATGATATCGAGCTGGTACAGCGAGTTCGTCGGGTCAGCCGGATCCGTGCCGTTCTTGCAGCCGGCGAGCTCTGTCTCTGGCCGAGCGGCCGACTGCCCGGACACATAGAGATAGATGATGTTGGCATCTGTCGGGCTGGGCACGATGGTGTGCGTGTGCGAGCCTTTGCAGGTCTGTACGTTCTTGACGAGCTTGGGCGCCTTCGCGTTGGTCACGTCGAAGATACGCACGCCTGCCATGTGATCCTTGGGGTCCTGCACGCCACCCTTGCCGCAGTCATTGCGGTTGCCCGCGCCTTCTGCGGAGATGAAGAGCAAGTTGCCAACGACGGACGGATCGCCCTGCGACGTAATGCACTCGACGACCGAAGCGAGCGTCGGCTTGGCGGTGTCTGTGATATCCCAAATCGTGAAGCCGGCGAAGTTCGCCTGGTACACGAAGTGCGTGCCGAAGGCGAGATCCGAGTTGATGAAGGTCAGGCCGCGGACCGTGTCGAACTGGGCCGGCTTCTTGGAGAACGACACGAGGCGCATGTTGCTCGCCGCGACGCCGGCATCAAAGCGGCCTGGCTTGAGGTTGTTCCGGGGATCTTGGGCGCTCGGATAGGTCTGCGCCGATGCAAGACTCGGCGTGATGATCGTCACGAGCAACAGTATCAATAGGCGGACAACGCGCATCAGGACTCACTCCAGTAAAGGAAAGGGACGGGCTGCTGGACGCCTGCGGCGTCTTACCTCTGGCACCGAACGTCTGGTGCTTACTTCTGGTGCTTACTTCTGGTGCTCACTTCTGGTGCTCACTTCTGGTGCTTACTTCGGGGGGAGCTTGGCCATCAGGCCGCGCATGATACCGATCTCACTCGTCTGCGCCGTCACAACGTCGTTGGCGAACACGGAGACATCGACTTCTTGGCCTGCGCGCGGCGACATGAAAAGGTCGTCGACCATCTTCAGGGCGCCCGCGTGGTGCATAATCATGAACGTCAGGTAGGCGCGATCGAAATCGACCCCCTTGGAGTTCGCGAGTTGCGTGAGCTGCTCGTCGGTCAGCATCCCTTCCATCCGTACGTGGTGCCAGGACGCCGTGTCGGGCGCGAACTGATTGTTGCGCTCCAACCACTGCTGCATGATATGGATTTCGGGGATCTGCGACTGGTCGATCTTCTTCGAGAGCTTGAGGACCTGCGGGTTGGCGCCATGGGAGTCCGCCAGTCGCGACATCACAACCGCTTGGGCGTGGTGCGCGATCATCCCCTGCATGAACTCAACATCGGCTTTCGTATAGATCGCACCCGCCGGGATCACGATCTCGGGGCCCATGTTCATGTGGTCCATGCCGCTCATGCCGGCCATCCCCGCCATTCCGCCTTGGGCGGAAGCAGAAGACGATACGCCGGCCAGCAGAGCACAAACCGCGACTGCAAAAACTGAGCGATGGGTCAGCATGGCGAAGGTTCTCCGTCTGTGTACCGACCCTGACATCGGGCCGGGTGAATGCGGGAATGGTTCACGATATCCCCGCTTAAAACGATACAGCGCGCGCGCGTCCGGCACTAGGCGACGGTCACCGTGCCGCGTAGAGCGCCGGACAGCGCCGGACAGCGCCGGACAGCGCCGGACAGCGCCAACGCTCCTTACCAAATTCTCGCCCGCAGATTCTCCGGACGGACCATCGAGTCGCCGTCCTTGCACCCAAAGGCCGCCCGGAACTCCGGCATGTTGGCGAGCGGGCCGTTGACGCGCCATTTCCCGGGCGAGTGTGCGTTGGTCTTGAGGTTCTGCAACTCGGCCTCGGGGCGCTGCAGCCCACGCCAGATCTGCGCCCACGCCAGGAAGAAACGCTGCTCAGGGGTAAAGCCATCGATCTTGGTGCGCGGCTTGTTCCCGAGTGTTTTTTCCATCGCGAAGTAGGCGACCGTCAGTCCACCCAGATCCGCGATGTTCTCGCCCAGCGTGAGTCGACCGTTCACATGCGACTGGTCATCGACCACGGTGTAGCCGTTGAACTGATCCACCACGAGCTGCGCCGCCGACTTGTACTTGGCGGCATCAGATGGGGTCCACCAATCGCGGAGATTCCCAGTCGCATCAAACTGACGACCGGAGTCGTCAAAGCCGTGCGTCATCTCGTGACCAATCACCGCACCAATCGCACCATAATTGACGGCATCGTCCGCCTTCGGATCAAAGAATGGTGCCTGCAGAATACCGGCTGGAAACTGAATCTGATTGAGCGACGAGCTGTAGCTCGCATTCACTGTCGGCGGCGTCATGCTCCACTCGGCACGATTCGGCGCATGACCCACGCGCGCCCAGCTCCGCACCGCATTCCACTCCGCGACAGCACGCTGATTGTCGTAGTACGAGCCAGTGGCGATGGGGAGCGACGTGTAATCGCGCCACTTGTCGGGATAGGCAATCTTCCGGAGGAAGGCGTCGAGCTTCGCGACCGCCTGCACCTTGGTGGTGTCGCTCATCCAGTCGAGCCCCTTGATACGATCGCGGAGCGCGGACACGAGATTGTCGACCATTTTCGCCGCGCGCGCCTTGGCTTCCGGGGAGAAGTTGCGCTTGACCCACTCCTGACCAACGGCCTCTCCGAGCGCCGTGTTCGTAGTGCTCGCACACATTTTCGTGCGCGCTTCCTGCTGCAGCACGCCGCTGGTGATTTGTTGCCAGCGGAACGCCTCGGCGCGAAAGGCGGCACTCAGCGATCCCATGGCACCGCTCGTGACGTGCCAGCGGAGGTAGGCTTTCCAGTCGTCTACTGGTGTCGCGACAAGGATTGAATCAAGCGCAACAAAAAACGCCGGGGTCCGCACATTCACATCGCCGACATTCTTGCCACCCTGCTGGCGCACGTAGCGCGCCCAGTCGACATGCGGCGTTGTGCGAGCAAAATCAGCCAGCGGCATCTTGTGGTACATCGCAGTCGGATCGCGCATATCGGCCTGCGGGATCGACACCCGCGCCAAGCCAGTCTCCAACGCAAGCACGGTATTGGCGTCGGCCTTGGCCTGACTCGCACTCTCGCCGAGGAGTTGGAACGAGCGGCTTACATGGTCGACATAGTCTGCGCGGCGCTTCACGGCGCGATCATTTGTGCCGAGATAATCTTCGCGGTTGAGCACCAGTCCGCCCTGATTGGCGGAGACGATCACCATCTTGCTGTTCTTGGGATCTGTGGAGGGACCCAGTGAGAATGGGGCCACACCGCCACCGCCCCGCCCTCCGCCGCCGCCGGCACCGCGCAGACCAAAGCTCTTCACGATGTCGTCCGTGGTCTTGGCTGCCGCAATGGCGTCGAGCAGCCCCTTGATGGGCTTGGTGCCCGCTTTTTCGATCGACGCGGTATCGAGGCAGCTCATGTAGAGCGTGCCGATCTTCCATTCATTTGTGCCTGGCTTGGTTTCGCCACCGCGCACGAGCTTGGCATCGTCGTCGACAATATGCTGCACGATTTCTTGGTTCTTGTCGCCGAGCATACCGAAGGCGCCGAGCCCGGTTTTGTCCGGCGGAATCACCTGCTTGCTGAGCCAGGTGCCGTTGGCATACTGGTAGAAGTCCTTACAGGCCGCGCAGGTGGTATCGAGGTTGGCGCGATCGAGCGGCTTGGTCGAGGCCCGCTGCGCAAGGACCGGAGACGCAACGACGGAAGAGGCACAGGCGACCACGAGGATCGCGCGAACAACGAGGTGACGAAGTGACATGAGTGACGCCTCAGGCATAGGTGTTAGGGTTTCCCCAGTTCAAGCGCTTGCCAGAGCTTCGCCATCCGCTCGGTGGGAAGCCACGACTTTTGTTCGGTTGGAATTTTCTGGTCGCCGATTGCGGTGTACTGCTTCGTTTTCAGATCACCCGAATAGCCGGCCTTTTCTAAAACAGGTTTGAGGGTGCCACCGGGGCCCACGCGCATGGGGAGAATGTCCTCGTAGAACGCCATGGCAATGTCGCGTGATTGCCCAACGATGTGCGCAGCACCCGGTTCGTTCGCGAGCGCCCAGAGTGCGCCGCCGCGACGATTCAGCGCGAACAATCCGCTGATCGTCCAAATGCGCGAGTCGCCATCCTTGCCGCCAATAAAGAGAATCCCCGGCACCGCGCGCGCTGCGGGCGAAACAAGTGCGGAGAAATACACGCCGCCCTTGTTCACCACGAAGGCGGCCACCCGCTCCGGCTTCCAGGCGGTGAACTCGTAGTTGAACTGACCGCCGGCGGACATCCCCCACATCAGAAAAGGGGCCGTTGCAAGCTCGGGATGCTTGGAGCGTGTGGCGAACGTGTTTATGACATCAATCAGCGCCTGACCGCTCCCCTGCGACACGTTCACGTACGCTTCGATGAAACTCTGCGGCGGCTTGTCCTTGAAGTAGCAGGCCACAAGAGCGACGTGATGGCTTGTGGCAAACGCCTGCCAGTCACGATCGTCCGCATCACCACGTCCGTCGCCATTCGACCCGGGGACGAGCACCGCAATCGCCTGCAGCGGGCCTGCGTCAGCCGGCGCCCAAAATCGGAAGGAGGCGATCTCGTAGTTGTTACCGGGCGCGGCGACTTCGTCCATCGATCCGGGCCCCGGTGGCCCCACCACCGGCGCCTGCATCCGCGCTCCGGCAGCAGGCGCCACACCACCGGCACTCGCCCCGCCCTGTGCGGCGGCGCGGTGCGACATCACGGCCATCGCAACCGCAACTGTGATTCCTGTCGCGACAATCCGACCCATCGATTGCCTGCTCATAGTGAACAAGAAGTAAGAGAGTTCGATCTTCTGTCGCGTCAGGCGACGCGATCGAGTGTGTCGTAGCGCTTTGCGCCCGTTGGCGGCTGCCACGCCGGCCGCGGGCCTGGCTCCTACCCCTGAAACCCCGGAGGATTCTCCCCCACCACATTCAGGGCCTTCTCGAGCGCGAGCCCCGCGCGAACCACCGTGCCCTCGTCAAACAAGCGACCCAGGAGTGTGATCCCGTGCGGCACACGCCTCGGCGGCGAGAACTTGGGAAGCGGATTGGCTCGGTCAGGCGCCCAATCGCTCCGCGCCTCACTCACCTGCACGAAGCCTGCGCGCATGGTCAGCGACGGGTGCCCTGTAAAGTTCGAGAGCGTCAGCATCTCGTCGCGCAACGAAGGCACAAGAAGCAAGTCCACTTCTGTGAAGATGCGCGCCATTTCCATCGCCACCAAACGGCGCAGTCGGTCGGCTTGGACAAAGTCCACCGCTGACAAAAAGCGCGACTGACGGAACAGGTTGGGCCAAGCATCCTTCACCTGCGACTTGAGCAGGTCGTCCTTGCCCGACAGCGTGAGTTCCTCAAACGCGGCCGCCGCCTCGGCGAAGAGCACCACCATCAGCGAACCGTACGGCCAATCGGGGAGCGTTACTGCTTTCGTTTCCATCCCCAACTTGCGGACCGCCTCCAGCGTCGCGCGATCGACGTCGGTAGCCGGGGCCTCCTTCATCCACGCCGGAAAGTAGCCCACACGCAGCCCCTTCACCGGCACCGACGCATCATAGTCGAGATGGCTCGGCACACTCGCGTGGTCGAGCGCGTCCGGACCGGTGATCGCGTGCAATACGAGCATTGCATCTTCGACGCTTCGTGTCATCGGGCCGAGCTTGTCGAGCGACCAGCACAAAGTCATCGCGCCTGAACGCGGCACGCGGCCGAATGTGGGGCGAAGCCCCGTGACGCCGCATCGCATGGACGGGCTCACGATACTTCCGCCGGTCTCGCTGCCAATAGAGAATCCCACAAGCCCCGCAGCGGTAGCCGCGCCTGGCCCCGCGCTTGAACCTGACGCGCCCTCCTCGAGGAGCCACGGGTTCATGGTCTGACCGCCGAACCAAATGTCGTTCAGCGCCAGCGCGCCAAGGCTGAGCTTCGCAATCAGAATCGCGCCGGCATCATTGAGGCGCTTGACCACCGCTGAGTCGGTGACAGGAACACGATTGCGGAATGGTTCTGCGCCCCACGTGGTGGCAATCCCCGCGGTGTCGAGCAAGTCCTTCACGCCGTACGGAATGCCGTGCAGGGGACCGCGGTATTTCCCGGCGGCAATCTCCGCGTCCGCCTTGCGGGCCTGCGCCAGCGCAAAGTCTTTCGTCACCGTGATCACGCAGCGCAGCTTCGGGTCGAAGCGCTGAATGCGGTCGAGGTAGATCTTTGTGAGCCGTTCAGCTGTCAGCGTCCGCGACTCGATCCAACGCGAGAGGCGCGTGACGGGCGCGAAGGCGATGTCGGCATCACGTGTGGGGAGCGGCCCTGGGTCGCCGGCGCTGCGCACGAACCGATCGCGTGCGACGACCGTGGTCGCGGCCGTCGTGGTCGCGGCCGTCGTGGTGCCGCCGATAGACGGGTTCCATAAAGTGGCGGGGGCAATCGCATCGTCAATCACCACCTTCCGTGGCCCGGTACGACGCTCGAGATATCCGGCCATCGACGTGCGCCAACTCTCTGTCGCCTGCTTCCGTTCGGCGGCCGTCATCGTCACCTGCGTGAGTTTTTCCGCTTCGGCGAAGGTCGCGGCGGTGATGTCGGGTCCGGCCGCGGGTAGTGTGCCGAACGCCGACGGCGCGCCCGGCGTGGCGCTGCCCGACACCGGAGAGCCCTGATCCGGCATCCGGCACGACACCAGAGCGCCCACGAGTCCGAGCGGAGCTGTGACGAGGAACTGACGGCGGGTGTTCACGGAATCTCCTGTGTGAAATGCGAGGTGTGAAATGCGAGGTGTGCATCGCGCGCTCCGACCTCCCATGTGGAAGTGAGAGGCGCCCGTGCAACGGAAATCTCAGCGCGTCACCCCAGCCTTGGTCAGCGCACCCGCGCCGCCAACAATCGGAATCGTGACGCTGGAGTGCGCGAGGTCCACCGTCAGTCGTGTGCCGGCCTTTGGCCAGAGCGTGAACTGACGATCACTCGACATCACCATCACGCCAAGTTGCTGCCCCGGGAGGAGCATCTGATCGTTTGGTTCAAGATCGAAGGTCACGTCGTGGAACGCGCCCGGCACGAGCGGCTCGCCGGGACGCTTGTCGGTGTAGTAGCCACCTTTGGTCAGTGACTTGTAGTTGCGGATATCTGCCCAGCCACGCGTGATCACACCGCGATTGCCATCGGCGCCGCGGCTCGCGGAATCGTATGGGAGCGTCACAAGCCACACCGTGAGATTTGCGGCCGATGCGCTGACGGCTACGCGCAACGTGACGCGCGCGGTGCCGGAGATGTGCACCGTGTCTTTGAGCGTCGCCGTCGCGTAGAGCAGGCGATTCGTGGACGTCGATGCGCTCGCGTTGGCACTACCGCTCATCGCAACGTCATCGGTGAGCGTATCGACCCCGCTCGCGGGCGCCTTGAACGACAGCGCGGCGATGCCGCGACCACCGCTTTGCCCGTAGAACGTGACCGGCGCGGATCCTGGCACTGGGAAGGTGGCAAAGGGCGCAGGGGGCGGCGTTACAGGGCGCTGTCCCGGAGTGGTTGCTGCCTTGGCGGTGTTCGACACAATCCACGCGCGCCCGTCCTTCTCCACGCCATTGTCCACGCCGTACAGATAATGACTAAACCAGCGGTTCAGCAGTTCTTCCGGCGGATTGCCGCCGTGACCGCCCTGATGCAGATAGATCGCCGAGGTGATGTTGTGCGCCTGCAGTTCCTCGAACACGCGCACGCTGTGCGAGGGCATCACGTTGTAGTCGTTCAATCCGTGCGCGAGCAGCACCGCGGCTTTGATGTTCTTGGCGAGTGGCACCAAGTCGCGCGCGGCCCAGAAGTCGTTGTAGTCACCGGTCGCGCGGTCTTGGCCTTTGGCGCCGGCAAACACGCCGTTCTTCCAGATCCGATCGCAGTTCGCGCGCCCTGCCGTGTCACCGCTGGCGATAAAATCATAAAGCGCGTCGACGTCCTCGCCGAGGTAGCCACCCGGGGAGCGGACCAGACCGTTGGCGCGGTAGTAGTTGTAGTAGGAGGTGTTCGGCGAGACGGGGACCACCACTTCGAGTCCTTGCACGCCGGTCGTGGCCGCGGCCAGCGGGAGGGTGCCCTCGTAGGAGGTGCCGATCATCCCGACTTTGCCGGTGGACCAGGCGGTGGCCTTGATCTCGTCCATTCCTGTTTTGGTGGTGTAGCCCTTGGCGCGGCCGTTGAGCCAATCGATGACGAACTTCATCGCCATGCGCTCCGGGTAGTCACCCACCGTGGGGCATCCCTGCGACTGCCCCGTGCCGCTCGCTTCGCTGTGCACGACGGCGAAACCGCGCGGCACCCACTGATTGACCAGCACGTTGGAAATGCGGATCCGATCCTCGCGATACGGTGGCGACGTTGCCGGCTCCCGTGGGGGCGACGTCGCATCGAGCTCCTGCTTCACATCCCAGTTGGGGTCGACGCGCGCAGTGCCTGCGTAGTATGGGCTCGACCCGTAGACGATCGACACTTTGAGTCCATCGGACTCCGTCTGTCCGGGGCGCGTGACGTCAACGAACACGCGATCGTTCTTGCCGTCTTTGTCCGTATCGAAGTCTGTTTCGACCCAGAGGTGCTGCCGGATCCAGCGCGTGGAATCCTGAAAGGCCGGGACCACCTGTGCGGTGCCGTTCGTGAAGACGGGACCAATCTTGGACTGGCCCTGTGCTTCCACCACGGAGGCGCCGAACAACAGCGCGACTGAAGCAAGCACATACAACGGCTGACGACGGAGCATTGGGATGTTCATTCGGCGTTCCTGTGGGCTGGAGTGCGCGGGTAGCCTATCTCGGGACAAGGAAACTCGCGTACACGTGGATTGCCACTATTGGCCCAAGGCGCGTGGCCAGATCGCAGCCTCTGGCAATCGGTCGAGGTGTTCATTTTCTAAACACCATTAAGTTATACGACTGGCTATTGTCCTGCGCCGTCAAAAGGTGACATCTTTGTCATACATTATTCATGCGGAAAACCAAATGAAACTGCTGTCATCCTCCTTTATTAGCGGCGCACCGATTCCCCCGGAGTTCGCCTTCGCGCGCCCCGACGCCGCCACGCGCATGACACTCTCGACCAATCGCTCCCCAGCGCTTGCGTGGTCTGAGGTCCCGGAGGGAACCAAGAGCTTTGTGCTCCTCTGTCACGACCCAGAAGTCCCAACCGTCGCCGACGACGTGAACAAGGAAGATCGACGCGTCCCCTTTGATCTGCCGCGCTTCGACTTCTTCCACTGGGTGCTCCTCGATATTTCCGCCGACTGCCGCGCGCCCGCCGCCGGCGAAGGCTCCGAGGGAATCCAGCCGCATGGCAAGCCAGGCCCCGACACCACACAGGGCCGGCGCCACGGCTCCAACGATTACACCATCTGGTTTGCGGGCGACGC
>JAPLKT010000048.1 GCA_026387895.1 Gemmatimonadota bacterium
CGTAGGTCGGCTCTTTTCCGTCCTGTACGCGACAGTTCTTGCGCTTTTGCTCGTTGATCAGCGTGCGCGAGAGATCAAAGCCGTCGGGGTTCACAATCGGCACGGCTATGAATCGGACTTTGTCGAGCGCGGCAGTGATCCGCGGATCGGTGCCATCGTTCTTGAGCAGATCGTGAATGAATTCCAACGGGAGTTCCACGGTCGGCCACTCACGCGAGTGGTGGAGTCCCGTCATCACGAAGACCGGCTTGCCCGACGGCGTTTTGACATCGTGCGTAATCTCGAGCGCCCAGACGGTGCTTCCGAGGCTGGTCTTATGCGGGAGGGCGAAGCGCTTGACCTTGGTCGGGTACGCGGCCTCGATGCGCTCCATCTCGAGGTTGGCCTCGGTGAGCGTGCGATAGGTGACACGCCCCGTGGGGAGGGGCGACGAGGTCATCGCGGGCGTCGCGGGCTGCGCGCCCCCGCCACGTCCTACGGTACCGCCGGCGGGTGGGGTCCCCTGGGCAACGAGGGCGGTGCTGAGCGTAGCGAGCAGGATTGTGGACCAGCGGGCGCGTGCGATGGTCATGGCAGTGACGTGAGGGCGTGGAAGGGGCATTCGTGAATCTTACGCGAGATCAACGGCCGCCGCTGTGCGAGTGTGCGGCTGCGGCCCGCTCAGGCTGGCTGGAGCGCTAAAAAATGCGTAGCGGGGACCGTGCGTTCCAGCTCGGCGGGAAACTTCCGGAACCAGCTCGAGAGGATCAGCAACTCGTCCACTTCGTGCGCCGGGACGGTGGTGGCGTTCCGCTCTGTGGACCCGAACACCTGTATGGCACGCGCCGTAAGTTCGGCGTGCTGAGCGTCTGTAGATGGTGCGGGGAGCACGGCGCGCACCCGTCCGCGTCGCACCACGTAGCTCCGGTTGTCGTCTCCCCAACCCGGCACGGTGTACACGAAGGACAGCGACTCGACCGCGAAGCGAAGCCGCGCGAACTGCTCGCGGAGCCCTTCGAGCCGTTGCAGCTTGTCGCGCAGTTGCGCGGCACGCTCGAACTCGAGTTTATCACTCGACGCCTCCATCGCCGCGCGCAGCGAGGCGAGCGGCGCTTCGTAGGTGCCCTCAAGAAATTTGCGGGCCAGCGCGAAGCGGTCGCGATACTCCGCGACGGTGGTCGCCGCCACGCACGGGCCAAGGCATTTTCCAATCTCGAACCGGATGCACCCCGGTGTGCGCGGTGGCACCTCGGGGAACTCCACCTGGTCGCTGAAATGCATCGGCATGTCGTTGCGGCAGTCCCGTAGGCCCAGTACATCATTGAGTTCGCGCAGGGCGTCCTCAAGCTGGTGCGCGCCGTGAAATGGCCCGAAATAAATGCCGGTGTCGTCGGTTCCCGCGCTGCGCGCGACGGCCAGTTTCGGCGCGCTCCCGCGCGACATCTTGATGAACGCGTGGTGCCGTGCATCGCGTTTCATCATCACGTTGAACCGTGGGCGCCAGCGCTTGATCAGCCGCAGTTCCTCGAGCAACGCTTCGAACTCACTCGGCAGATACTCCCACTTCACCTCTGCCGCCTCGCGCAGGATCCGTGCACCCTTCTCCGCCGGATACTCGGCGCGGAAGTAGCCCATGAGACGCGTGCGGAGCTTCTTGCTCTTGCCTACATAAATGATTTCTCCCTCGGGGGAGATCATGTGGTAGACGCCCGGGCGTTCTTTGAGCTCCGCCTTCACTTTGGCGTGCATCGTGAGGACCCGCGCTTCGGACTCTGCAGAGGCTGCCTTCTTCTTGCGTCGCCGACCACTCACCGTTGACAGCCCCGACACCACACGGTGGCACGCCCTTCAAGCTTGTGGTGTCCGGTAAGCGGTACTCCACAACGAGGGCAGGGCTCCCCCTCGCGACCGTAAACCTGCAGCTGCGCCGCGAACCCGCCACGGTTGCCGAGCGGGTCGCGGTAGTCGCGAAAGGTGGTCCCTCCCACGGCGATGGAGGACGTAAGGAGGCGCCGGAGCTCCGCGAGCAGCGTTGCTGCCTCGGCGCGCGTCACCCGTGCGGCCGCTCGCGTGGGCGCGATCCGCGCCGCCCAGAGCGATTCGTTCGCGTAGATGTTGCCCACTCCTGCCAGCCGTCGCTGATCCATCAGCACCGTTTTGATAGCCCTCCGGGATACCCGAATGAAACCCGAAAACAGGGGTGCTGTCAAATCTGGGTCGAGGGGTTCCCGGCCGATGCCGGCGGTCCAGCCCGCAAAGCGCTCAGGATCCATGAGGGCGACGGTCCCGAGGCGACGGACATCGCGGTAGCGCAGCGTGCGGCCGTCGCTCAGGGTGAGAGCGAGGCAGCTGTAGTCAGGGGTCGCTGGCGGCGGTTCAGGTGCCGCGTCACGCCGAGCGACGAACAGTCCGCCGGTGAAACGCGGCGTAACGACAAGGCGATCGCTGGAGGACAGCTCCAGCACGATACACTTGGCGCGGCGCCAGCAGCGCGTGATCGCGACGTCGCGGAGGCGGCGACCGAACTCGTCTGCCGAGTGCTCCCGCAGGACATTGGGTCGCGGAATCGCGACCGCAGTGATTACCGAATCGCGAACGAGCTCATCGAGCGCGCGCGCGATGGTCTCGGTTTCAGGGAGCTCCGGCACGCCGCGCGACCTCGCGCCATCCGATGTCACGCCGGAGTTGGGCGCCGTCGAAGCGGATGCGTTGGGCGTGCTGCACACTGCGTTGCTGCGCGTCTGCCACGGTGTCACCCAACGCAGTCACCGTGAGCACGCGACCACCAGAGGTGCGGAGCACGCCATCGGCGTCGCGCACGGTGCCGGCGTGAAAGACGATCACATCGGATTCCGGTGCCGGCAATGTGATAGCGTCGCCGCTCTGCACCTTCCCGGGGTATCCGCCGCCGGCGACCACCGTAGTCACCGCTGCGCGAGACGAGAACTGCAGCGGTGCAGACCCCGCGAGCGAGTCGCCGCGCGCAATCGCGCGCATCGGCTCGAGCAGGCTCGACTGCATGAGCGGCAGCACGACTTCTGTTTCCGGATCCCCGAAGCGGCAGTTGAACTCCACAACCTTCGGACCGTCGGGGGTCAACATCAGCCCTGCGTAGAGCAAGCCAGTGAAGGGACACCCGGCGTCGCGCATCGCGCGAAGTGTTGGATGAAAAACGCGGTCGAGCGTGATATCCGCGATGGAGGCCGTTGCGATCGACACCGGCGCATACGCCCCCATCCCGCCGGTGTTAGGCCCGGTGTCCCCCTCGCCGATCCGCTTGTGGTCCTGCGCCGCGACCATCGGGAGCACGTGCATGCCGTCGGTAAGCGCGAAGACGGAGATCTCCTCACCCGTCATGAACTCCTCGACTAGCACCTCGTGTCCGGCATCGCCAAACGCATTCCCTTCCAACATCATCGCGATGGCGTCGTCCGCCTCTGCGATGCTCATGGCGACGACGACTCCCTTTCCGGCCGCGAGCCCAGATGCCTTCACCACGACCGGCGCTCCGAGTCGACGCACCTCGGCGCGCGCATCATCAGCACGCATGAAGGTGCGAGCGCTCGCCGTCGGCACTCCGGCGGCGAGCATCAACTCTTTGGCGAATCGCTTCGAGGTCTCAATCCGCGCGGCGGTTTTGGTCGGGCCGAATACCGCCAAATCCATTGACCGGAAATGATCGACAATCCCCAAGTCGAGCGGCGCCTCCGGCCCAACAATCGTCAGGTCCACTTGCTCGCGTCGCGCGAGCGCCGTGAGCCCTTCGATGTCGGTAGCAGCGACTTTGGCATTTCGGCCGAGCAACGCGATGCCGGGGTTGCCCGGCGCCGCAAGAATCTCCAGCGTAGAATCCTCGGCGGCGAGCTTCCACGCGATGGCGTGCTCCCGACCACCACCGCCGACGATGAGCACTTTCACCGGCGGCCGCCCTTGAAGGCGTCGTCAAACGCGGTGCGCGCGCGGCCGAGTACGCCGCCGAATTTGTCTGCTGCAGCCTTGGCTTGGTCGCTGTAGTAGGCAGCAGCGTCCTGCATGCCGCGTCCGAGATCGGGCTGCGTCGGAGCATCGGCACGCCGAAGATACTCCCCGCCGATGATTCGGTCGTAGGCACCACCGTCGATCCAGCGTTGTAACTCGCCAGCACGAACCGTAGCGAACGGATGCGTATGGCTCATCGTGTTGATCACCTTCCATGCGCGATCGACCACATCGCCTTCGGTCTCGTATTCCGCGGCTTGTACCATGAACGCGTCGAGATCGGTCGCGTCGCCGTGGTCGTGCCCCGCGGCAAGCACCATAAAGGTGTTCATCATGGCGGTTCGGTCCTGGGTCGCGAGCAGCGCACCGCGATCGCTCGAGAGTTCGCTTGTGCGGTACCACTCCATCAGCGCCACATGCACGGGAAAGAGCGCGGCAGCTGCTACGAAGGGGAGGGCGGTGAAGCCCACGAGCAGGATGATCTCGGCGAGCGTGCGATACACCACGTGCCCGCTCATGATGTGCGCCACTTCGTGCGCGAGCACAGCGCGGACGCCGTCGTTGTTGAGCTGTGCGAGCGCGCCCGAGGTAATCACGATGAACGGCTTTTCGAAGCCGATCGCCATCGCGTTCACTTCGGGCGATTGCGTGACGTACAACTGCGGACGCTCTGCCCAGTCGTACACGGCGAGCACTTCGGTGAGCAGCGCGTCGAGCTGTGGGCGCTGCGTCGGTCCCACGCGCACGGCGTTCGCGAGAAAGAGCTGCCGCAGTCCTTTCTCGCCGAAATATGAAAAAGTCTTCTTGACGACCTCGTCGAAGAAGGGAATCGCGCGCAGGGCATTCAGTGCCGCGCGGTCCGAGGGATGTTCCCACGACGGCGAAGCGATATCGGTCAGAACAATGCGGTCAGCCACGGAATACTCCCTGCTAGATGGCAGAGAAGGCGTGCTCGAGATCAGCCAGGAGATCCTCGACATCTTCCACGCCACAGGAGAGGCGAATGAGCCCTTCCGTCACACCAAGGCGCTGACGCCGCTCGAGCTCCACCGACGCGTGTGTCATCGATGCCGGGTGCGAAATCAGCGACTCGACGCCACCGAGCGACTCAGCCAGCGAGAACACTTTGACGCCGCGCAAAACTTTGTCGGCGTTGGCCAAGGAGCCCGTCTCAACGGAGATCATGCCGCCGAACCCCGACATCTGCTTGCGGGCGAGTTCGTGTTGGGGGTGCGAGGGCAGGCCAGGATAGAACACCCGTTCGGCCCCCATGCGCTGCGCGAGCCAGCCGGCAATCTGACGGCCGTTGGCGTCGTGCTGCCGCATGCGGAGCGCGAGCGTCTTGGTGCCGCGCAGCGCGAGCCACGAGTCCATGGGGCCTGGGTTCGCGCCACCCGCGTTGAGAATGAACTGCAGGCGTACGGCAAGCTCTTCGTCGTTCAGCAGCACGATGCCGCCGATCATGTCGCTGTGGCCGTTCAGGTACTTGGTGGTCGAGTGGAACACGATATCGGCCCCGAACTCCAGCGGGCGCTGGAAGTACGGCGACGCAAAGGTGTTGTCGACAATCAGCAGGACACTGCGGCGCTTGGCGATCTCGCCGGCAGCGGCGAGGTCGGTCAGGCGCATCAGCGGATTCGTCGGTGTCTCGAGGAAGAGCGCCTTGGTGTTGGGCTGAATGGCGTCTTCGATTTGCTGCGGGTCGCGCGCATCGACAAAGCTGAACGTGAGGCCGAAGCGGGTGAGGATCTTGTCCATCAGGCGGTAGGTGCCGCCGTAGACGTTCTCTCCGACCACGAGGTGGTCACCCGAGTTGAACAGTCGGAGGATGCCATCGGTTGCGCCCACACCACTCGAGAAGGCAAAGCCATGCTTGGCCCCTTCAAGGGCAGCTACGTTGCGCTCAAGCGCTTCGCGCGTTGGGTTCTTGCCGCGCGCGTACTCGTAGCCTTTGTTCTGGCCGATGCCGTCCTGGACGTACGTGGACGTCTGCACAATCGCGGGCATGATTGCCCCAGTCGTCGGATCCGGGCGCTGCCCCGCATGAATCGTGCGGGTGGCGAACCGGTAGGCAAAATCCTCGTCAAATGCTCGGGTCATTGCTTGTATGCCGTGCGGAAAGGGGATTCCGAAATCTAACTGCGGACGGTGATGACGGTCGGCTGTTTGTAGGCGGACAGCCGCCCTTCGCACCAACTCTTGACCTCAGCTTCAGTAACGGTGCCGGCGATTTCGACCGCGACATCATTCTCGCGCGACGCTTCCGGCACAGCGGAAGCATGGACTGAGGTGACGCCTGGCATGAGCCCTACAACCCGCTCCACTTCCCGTGGGTACACGTTGAACCCGCTGCGGGTGAACATGTGCTTGATCAGCCCGAGGAATCGAACGGTCCCGTCGGCGTTGAGCACCCCACGATCGCCGGTGTGGAGCCAGCCGTCGCGCACCTGCAGCCCAGCGTGACTGTCGTTCAGATATCCACTGAAGACGCTTACCCCACGGACGCAAATCTCCCCCGTTGCGCCCAATGGCAGCTCGGCGCTCGTTGCGGTGTCGCGGATGGTCACCTCACAGTCCGGCATCGCCACGCCCAGAGTGCCGCGCCTGTTGGGGAGCCCCACGCGGTTGAAGAGCGCCACCGGGGCGCACTCGGTGAGCCCGTAGCCTTGGCGCAGTTCTTGGCCGGTCGCGGCGAACCACCGATCCTGCAGTTCCTCGGCCAGCGGCGCACCACCACAAATGCACAGGAGCGAGTCCGGGAGAGCCAGCGTTCCGCCGCGACGATCAATCACGTTCAACAGCCCCGCAAAAATCGCAGGAACTCCACTGACAAAGGTGATGTCCCCTGCTGCGAGCCGTTCGGCGGTGACAATCGGATTGAAGCGCGCCACGGTGCTCACCGCTGCGCCGGCCATCAGGGGGCCCGTGAGGGTCCCCGTGAGTCCGAACAGGTGAGAAAAGGGGAGAAGCGCCAATACGTGCGTCTGACGGGAAAATCCCGCCACGTGAATCGTTTGGCGGGCATTCGCCATCAACGACCGGTGCGACAGCCGCGCACCGAGGGCGCGTCCTTCCATGCCCGAGGTGAAAACCACCGCGCATTCCTCGTCGCGCCCTCCCGCGTCGCTCTCCACCTCGACGGTGAGGCCAACATGCGAGCCAAGGTCGATCGTGCGCGGCGTGCCGTCGATGACTAGGTCGGCGGTTCGCGGCGCATCGTCAAGAATGACATGCGTGAGGCCAGCCGGAAGCCGGCCGGCGAGCGCCCGCACCGTGAACACCGCGCCGACGTCCGCGTCGGCGATCTGTTCGGCGATCTCGGTCGGGGCAGCCAGCGGGTTGATCAGCACGGCGCCTCGGCCGTCGCTTGCGGCCATCGCCGTTACGAAGGCGGGGCACGAGGGCATCAGAAGCGCGGAACGCTTGCCCGCGAGGGCTCGTACGAGTGGCGCGCTGCGCTGGAGGAGGGTGAATCCGGCGGCGACCAACGCTTGGGCCGGGATTCCATCAACGGAGCCGCCGCCGGCGGCCATCGCGAGTGGAAGCAGGGTCTCGGAGTCTTTCACCGAGGGAAAGCTATCCAGCGGGAGCCTCTTTGCCATCTGCCCAAGGGGAATCGCAGGGGGTAACTTTACAGGATGAGCACCTCCACAGAATCTGGGCTGATGATCAGCGTCTCCGGCATTCGGGGTCGCGTGGGATACGGACTCTCCCCCGAGGTCGTGGCGCGGTATGCCTCGGCCTTTGGCGCGTGGGCGCTCTCCCAAGGGAAATCGAAGGCCGTGGTCCTGGGGCGCGACAGCCGCGTCTCTGGCCCGCTGTTCCATCAGATCGCGCGGGCATCACTCGAGGCGGCTGGCGCCAATGTGATCGACCTCGGCATGACCACCACCCCGACGCTCCAACTCGCGGTCGAGCATCATCACGCGGCGGGCGGGCTGTGCATCACGGCGAGCCATAATCCCATCGAGTGGAATGCCCTCAAGTTCATTGGCTCGGCTGGGCTCTTTCTGAGCGCTGATGAAGGACGCGAGATGCGCGCCCTGGTCGAGACCGGTATTCCCTACGCTACCTGGGACACACTCGGCAAAACGCACGTCGATGGCGATGCGATCACTCGGCATATCCAGCAGGTGCTCGCACTCCCGTTCATCAACGTCGAGGCGATTCGCGCCCGCGGGTTCCGCGTGGCATACGATGCCTGCAACGGAGCCGGTGGCGCCGTTATTCCGCACCTGCTCGAGCTGCTCGGCTGCGAAGTGCACGCTATTAATCTCACCGCCGACGGGCGGTTCCCGCGTCCGCCGGAGCCGATCGCCGAGAACCTGAAGGATCTCGAGAAGCTTGTGAAGGACACCGGAGCCCATGTGGGATTCGCGACGGACCCCGACGTGGATCGCTTGGCACTCGTGTCTGACACGGGCGAAGCGATTGGCGAGGACTACACCCTCGCCCTCGCGTGTCGTGTCGTTCTGCGACATCGCAAAGGACCCGTCGTGACGAATCTGTCGACGAGCCGAGTGGTGGACGACGCCGCCGGCGAGTTCGGTCAGAAGGTGATTCGCGCCCCAGTTGGCGAGGTCAACGTGGCGTTGCGCATGAAGAAAGAGCACGCGGTGATTGGTGGCGAGGGCAACGGTGGGGTGATTCTCCCCGAGCTCCACCTGGGGCGTGATGCGCCGCTCGGCGTGGCACTCGTTTTGCAACTCATGCTCGAAGATTCGCGCTCGATTTCGCAGATGGTCGCCGCTTCTCCTCGGTACGCGATTCTGAAGGAAAAGCTCGACCTGCCAAAAGCGCCACTCGACGCCGTGTACGCAGCCCTTCGTGAGGCATTCCCTGAAGCCGAGGCCGACACGCAGGACGGTCTTCGTCTCGGATGGCCCGATCGGTGGGTGCATGTGCGTCCGTCGGGCACTGAGCCGATCGTTCGTGTGATCGCGGAAGCGCCCACACGCGATGAAGCGGTGCAGCTCGTCCAGCGCGGCCGTCAGTTGCTCGCGCAGCTCGCCTGATTATTCCCTCGAGAGATTAAGCCAACGTATGTGCGGTATTATCGGTTACATCGGACCTAACGACGCGACCCCGTACCTCCTTGAGGGGCTTCGCCGCATGGAGTACCGCGGCTACGACTCGGCGGGCGTTGCGCTGTATAACGGCACCGGACTTGAGATTCGCCGAGCCGCGGGAAAGATCGCGAAACTTGATGCCGTCCTGACCGTGGAGCCGATCACCGGATCGCCGGGTATCGGCCACACCCGATGGGCAACCCACGGTCCGCCGGTCGAACGGAACGCGCACCCGCACGTGTCGGCGGACGGCACCGTCGCCGTCGTGCACAACGGAATTATTGAGAACTCCACGGTGCTGCGCGCCGCACTCCAAGGGCTCGGCTACGTCTTCAAGTCGGATACCGACACCGAAGTCCTCGCGCATTTGATCGAGGAGTTGTTCGAAGGCCGCCTCGAGGATGCCGTGGTCGACGCGCTGCGTCGCGTCGAAGGCACCTACGGCATCGCGGTCATTTCGAGCAAGGATCCAGGGAAGATCGTCGCAGCGCGCAAGGGAAGCCCGCTCCTGATCGGCATTGGCGAAGGCGCCAACTTCCTCGCCAGCGACGCCTCGGCGATTCTGACGCACACGCGTCAGGTGGTGTATCTCAACGACGGCGACGTCGCCGTGATCGAAAAGGATCGCTATCGCGTGATCGACATTGACGCGCAGCCACAGCGGCGCTCCGTGTCGCGTATTGAATGGGATCTCTCCGAGATCGAGCGCGGTGGCTATGACCACTTCATGCTCAAGGAAATCTTCGAGCAGCCGCGCAGCATCGAGAACACGATGCGTGGCCGTCTGATTCTTGAAGATGGAACGGCGAAGCTCGGCGGTCTCAACTTGTCGCACGAGCAGTTGATGAAGATCGACAACATTGTGATCACTGCCTGCGGTACAAGCTGGCACTCGGCGTTGATCGGTGAGCTCTTCCTCGAGGAGCTCGCACGCATTCCAACAGAAGTCGAGTACGCCTCAGAGTTCCGCTATCGCAATCCGATTGTCAACGAGCGCACCTTGTGCATCGTGATGTCGCAGTCTGGCGAGACCGCGGATACACTCGCGGCCATGCGCGAGGCCAAGCGTCGCGGCGCTCGTACGCTCGGTCTGGTGAACGTGGTCGGATCAACGATTGCGCGCGAGGATGATGGCGGTGTGTACTTGCACGCCGGGCCAGAAATCGGCGTGGCGAGCACCAAGGCGTTTACGAGTCAGGTGATTGCGCTGGCGCTCTTCACGTTGAAGCTCGCGCGCAAGCGTGATTTGTCGGTGGTGCGTGGTCGCGAGATTGCACAGGCACTCGACGCACTGCCGGCGCTCATCGAGGCTGCGCTGAAGGGTGCGCCCGAAGTGGAGCGCATTGCCGAAGAGTTCAAGGACGCTACGAACTTCCTCTATCTCGGTCGTGGCTACAACTTCCCGGCCGCTCTCGAAGGCGCGCTCAAGCTCAAGGAAATCTCGTACATTCACGCCGAGGGATATCCCGCGGCCGAGATGAAGCACGGACCGATTGCGCTGATTGATGAGCAGATGCCTGTCGTGTTCGTCGCGCCCCATGACAGCGTGTTCGATAAGATTGTGTCGAACATCCAGGAAGTGAAAGCGCGCGGTGGCAAGACGATTGTCATCACGAGCCGCGACGAGCCGTCGCTGGCCGGCTTGATGGATCACGAAATCCGGATCCCCGAGACAATCGACATGCTGATGCCGATCGTGGCGTCGGTGCCGTTGCAGTTGCTCGCGTACTATATCGCCGTGAAACGTGGCGCGAACGTCGACCAGCCGCGCAACTTGGCCAAGAGCGTTACGGTCGAGTAGTCAGCGGTCGCGGGCCGATAGCGATCATTTCCAGCCTCAGTGTAACCGACCAGCTATGCGCGTATTGCTCCAGCGGGTATCGCGGGCCGAGGTCCGCGTAGGTGATCGAGTCACCGGTCGAATCGGCGTCGGCTATTTGCTGCTCGTGGGATTTTCCACGACGGATGTCGCCGAGTCAGGCGTCTGGATGGCCGACAAGATTGCCGGGCTTCGTCTCTTTTCTGACGCGGAGGGAAAAATGAACCTCGGCTTGGACGAGGTCGGCGGTGCCGTGCTCGTTGTCTCGCAGTTCACGTTGTATGGAGACGCGAACAAAGGGCGCCGACCAAGCTTTATCGATGCCGCACGCCCGGAGCTGGCGGTTCCGCTGTACGAGGGGTTTCTGCGATTGCTCCGCGAGCGCGGGCTCACCGTGGCGACGGGGGAGTTCGGCGCGATGATGGACGTGGAGCTCGTGAACGATGGGCCGGTCACGCTCTGGCTCGAACGCTGAGGTATTGATGTCTCCTATGCATATTCCCGTCATCCTCGCCTCGGCGTCACCGCGACGCCGTGAGCTGCTGGAGTTGGTTGGTATTGTCCACGAAGTGCGCCCGGCCGATATCGATGAATCGCTCTGGCCGGGGGAGACCCCGGTCGGGCACTCGGAGCGACTCGCCCGAGGCAAGGCACACGCGATCGCGGCTGCCGCCGGCGATGCGGTGGTGATTGCCGCCGACACGATTGTCGTGGTGGATGGAGATATCCTCGGGAAACCGAAGGACGTCGCCCATGCGACCGAGATGCTCCGACGGCTCAGTGGCCGCCAGCACACCGTCTACACCGCGATTGCGGTGGCGCGTGGGGAACGCACCGAGTCGGCGGTAGAAGCGGTGGAGGTGGTGTTCCGGGCCCTGAGCGATAGCGAGATCGCGGAGTACATCGCGACCGGCGAACCGATGGATAAGGCTGGAGCCTACGGAATCCAGGGATTCGGCGCGACGATCGTGGAGCGCGTGGACGGCGACTACTTCAGCGTGATGGGGCTGGGCATGCGCCGCCTCGTGGCCTTACTCGAGCGTGTGGGCGTGACGTACCGCTTTGGGGCGCCGCTCGAGGGGTAGGGCCCATTCACCTGATGGGCGCGTTCGCGTAGTTGGTGCGCCAGCGTTCGACCTTGTCGAGCACCTGCTGTACCGTGATCAGGGGGAGCCGTCCTGTTCGATTCTCCATCGAGATCGGGTAGTCTTCTCCCGGATCACCGTAGGCATCAATCATCAGGTCGCGGAACTTTCCGTATGGTCCGACACGCTTAGGATTTGAATAGCCGATCAGCGATACAACCGGCCGATTGAGCGCGACGCTGATGTGCAGCGGCCCAGTATCCGGCGAGAGTACCAGTGCCGCACCGTCGAAAATTGATACCAGCTTGCGGAGGCCACTCCCTAACGCCGAGATCGGCTTGTGCGTGGCCCGGGCTCTGATGACCTGCTCCGCGGTCTCCTCCCGGCTCGAGCGTCCGCCAACGAGCACCGGCTGGAGCCCGAAATCCGCGTAGAGCACATCGCAGACTTCCGCCCAGCGCTCGGGGAGCCAATCCTTCTCGGCCTTACTTGTCGCTACGACAATCGGTACCACCGGACGCTCGATAGGCGCGAAGAACTCGTGCTGCCACGCGCGCTCACTCTCCCACGGGCCGAGCCCCCACTCCACGGGTTCCTTCGGAACACCGAGCCAGTCGGTGAACTCGAGATATTGGTCCTGCACGTGTTGCATCGCGTGCGGGGGAATCCGATGCGTAGTAAACAGCCAGTTGAAGTCGCGCGCCCGCGCACGGTCAAAGCCCAGCTTGACCGGCGCGTTGACGAAACTCGTGATGATTCCGGCTTTGATATATACTTGGAGGTTGATCACCAAGTCGAATCGGCGCGTGGAAAGCTCGCGCCGGATATCGAGGAATCCTTTGACGCCGGCACTCCGGTCAAAGAGGATGATGTCATCTACGAGCGGGTGACCGCGCACCAGCGTGGCAGGCCCGGGCTGCAAGACCCAGGTCACATGCATCGCTGGATGATGACGCTTGAGTGCGGTCAGCACGGGGAGCACATGCACGGCGTCGCCGACCGCGCTCATCATCACAATACAGACGCGATCCATCTTCACTGGTGTCATGCCGCGAGATCTCCAGTGGCTTCGATTGCGGAAATGTGCGCTTGAGTGAGTGGGCGCGTGAGCCCAAGTCGTTCGCCGGTGAGTGATCGAATCAAGCGCAGCGCGTTGTACTCAGCAATCACCCCAGCACTCGTGGCGGGAAACTCCACGCGGTCCACATCAAGAACAACCGCGGCCGTTGGCTGCTGGCCCAGGATGAAGATGTTGCGGGCATTGAGGTCAGCGTGCTGAGCCTTCGCCGCGCGAAGCGAACGAAGGAGCTCGACCACGGCTCCGATCATCGCGTGTTGGTCGTGTTCGGAGTCGGCGCGCGCCCACGCGTCAGGGAAGGCTGACCCGTACAGTCGCTGTGTGGCGACGTCCGCACGCGCGAACGGCGCAAGTGCAGGATAGATCGCGTACGCGATAACCCGCGGCGTACGCACTCCTGCGCTCGACAGCCGCACGGAAATCTCGAGTTCACGCGGTGCGCGCGTCGGCCGCACAAAGAGGTCGCGTGTGAGCGGGGCCAAGAGCCCCCCGTGTTGCGAGTGACGCACGACAACTGCCGTGCTGTCAGCGAGCGTGGTGCCGTAGGCAATCGCGCGACCGCGCATCGGCTGCGCGCCGAGCTGCCGGCTCGCCCATTCATGGAGCGTGAGCCCTTCCATCGCCGACCGAATCGCGGCCGCATGATCACGGTGCGCCACAACCTCAGCACCGCGGATCTCGAACCTCTGGTATCCGGTCGGAATCGCGGGTGCCGCGCTCACCGCTTGACGAGGAAGATTGGGACCGGCTGTGTCTTCCCCTTGAGCGGAACAGGCTCCAGCGGCTGGAGGGCCGGAGGATTCTTCAGCGTGCGCCGGAAATCCTCGCTGATAATAATTTCTCCCTTCTTCGCCACCGAGCAGAGCCGGCTTGCCGTGTTTACGGTATCGCCAATCACGGTGTACTCCAATCGACGTTCACTGCCGATGTTTCCAGCGAACGCTTCGCCGAAGTTCAACCCGATGCCGATTTGCACGGTCGGGCGTCCGGCAGCCGTCCAGCGCACGTTCAGGGCGTCGAGCGCGGTCATCATATCAATCGCCGCCGCCATCGCGCGGTCCGTATCGTCGGGCTCGCCGATCGGTGCGCCCCACTGTGCCATCACCGCATCGCCGATGAACTTGTCGAGCGTGCCACCGTGCTGGAAAACGCAGTCCACCATTTCGGTGAAGTACTCGGTGAGCAACTTCGCCATCGTATCCGGGTTCATCGTTTCGGAAAGCGCGGTGAATCCACGGATGTCGCTGAACAACACCGCCACAGGGCGCTTTTCACCGCCGAGCTTAATGGCGTCGGCAGAATTCGCGATCCGCGCTGCGAGCTGCGGGGTGAAGAATCGTTCGAAGTTCCCGCGCACCAGCGCCTGCTGCCGAATCTTGTCGGAAAACTGTCCGTTTTCGGTGGCAGCTGACGCAATGCTCGCGAAGGCAATCAGGAAGTCGAGGTCGTCTTCCGTAAAGCGGTGCGTGCTGATGAAGTTGTCGACGTAGAGCACGCCGAGGACCTTTTCCTCAGACCCGACGAGCGGCACACACATCGCGCCACGCACCTTCTGCATCAGGATCGACGCGCCGCCCTTGAAGCGGTCGTCTGCGCCGGCATCGTCAGAAAGGACTGCGGATTTCTCCTCGGTGCATAGTCGCGCAATCGACATCGGCACGACCGCAGGCGCATCCTCGCCACGCTTATCGCGCGAGATCTTTGGCTGGAGCTGACCGTTGTCGTCGAGCAACAAGATCGCGCAGCGGTCAGCCTCAAAGATTTCGAAGGCGTAGTTCGCCACCTTGCCAAGCAGCGTGTCGACGTCCGCCGCGCTCGTGAGCCCCTTCGCAATCTCGAGCAGAATCTGGAGTTTCTTCTGGTCTTTGTCGGCACCACTGCTCGCGGCCTTGATTGCCGCCTTGATGTCGCCGCTTGGGCCAGCCTGACCACTCGCACGATAGAGCGCGGTGCTCCCTGAGGTAACCGGTCGCACCACGGTCGCGCCGGGCGGAGTGTTCGGGTCGGGTGCTGCTTTCGGCGCCGCGACTACATCCGCTGCGAACTCAACGCGAAACGCAACCTTTCCAAAGGTCAGCGTGTCGCCATGCTTGACGACCGCTGTTTCGAACTGCGCCCCGTTGAGGTGCGAGCCGTTGCTGGACTGGAAGTCCGTGACGTGGATTTGGTCTGCCGTGACCACCATTTCCGCATGGCGTCGCGACACCGTAGCGTCAACCACAGGGCAATCTGAGTTGACCGCGCGTCCCACGACCATCGTGGTGCCGGTGCGCAACTCGAACCGATACTCATTGTCGATTCCCGCCAGCGAGAAACTCATAGTCCTAAATATGGCGCACGCGGCCGATTGCGGTTAGCATCGCCCGAGCCTTGTTCTCGGTCTCCTCCCACTCCATCTCCGGGATGCTATCTGCGACAATCCCGGCTCCGCACTGCACATTCGCCTCCCCCCCGGCAATCACGCAAGTGCGGATCGTGATGGCCAGGTCCATTCGCCGGTCCCCATAGGCCACGTACCCCACGGCGCCAGCATAGGGGCCCCGGCGCTCAGGCTCGAGTTCGTCAATAATCTCCATGGCCCGTACCTTTGGGGCCCCGGTCATTGTCCCGGCATACGTCCAGCGTCGAGCGCCCGGGGGCCAGCTGCCCCTCGACCTGGCTCACCAAGTGCAGCACATGGGAGTATCGCTCGACCTTCATCAGGTCGGTCACCTCCACCGTGCCATACTCAGCAACCCGGCCGACGTCGTTTCGGCCCAAATCCACGAGCATCAGGTGCTCGGCGCGCTCCTTCTCGTCCGCCGCGAGCTCGTCCGCGGCGATCTGGTCCTGCACGTCGTCGCGCCCCCGCGGACGGGTCCCCGCAATCGGTCGCACGATAATCCGGTCGTCCGCTACACGGACATGCAGCTCCGGCGAACTCCCGACCAGTTCCACCCCATCCAAGATGAGGTGGTACATATACGGCGAGGGGTTCAGCGCCCGAATGGCCCGGTAGAGCGTGCCCCCGTCGAAATCGTGGGGTACCGCGATCCGCCGCGCGAGCAGCGCCTGGAAGCAGTCGCCGGCGACGATGTACTCCTTGATGGTTTTCACATCGGCGATGAACTCCTCGCGGGAGTAGTTCGAGACCCCGGCCGCCGGGGTCGCCAGTGGGTTCAGGTCGAGCGGCGGGAGGCTCGGTCCAGTCCGCAAGGCACGAATCGTCGCATCGATATCCGCGTGGGCTCGCGCATAGGCCGCCTCGGCCCCGGCCTCGTCCGTCCCGTGGGGCACCGGCATGGCACACACGAGCCGAGCCTGCGAGCGCAGGTTGTCGATAATCACCATCGTCCCGGTAAAGACGAACAGGGCATCAGGCGCCTTCACGCCCCGCGGCGGGGCGTTCGGCAGCCGCTCGATGTGCCGGACCATATCATACGAGAAATACCCTACCGCGCCGCCCCAGAAGGCGCCCAGTTCTGGCGCGTCGACCGGCTCGTACTCGCACAACTTCTGCTGGAAGTCCGCGAACGGGTCCTCGGGGCGCCGCGCCGCATGCCACCCCAGCTCGGGAGACCAGTCCTCGACCGTACCGTCCTCCAGGCGCCAGGCGCCGCGTGGCGAGGTGCCCATGTAGGTGTAGCGCGCCCAAGTCTCGCTCCCCGCCGGAGCGGACTCCAGCAGAAAGGCGAACGGTCCACTCCGCAGCCGCGCAAAGGCCCCCACGGGGGTGTCCGCGTCGAGCAGGATGTCGCGCCACACCGGGATCAGTACCCCGGCGGTCGCTGAACTCCCGGTTGCTCCTGCTGTCGTCTCGGTTGATCTTCCCTGCATGCGTCCTCGGATGGCGGTGTGTGCCGCCGCAGTCATGTTAGCCGTATGCGGTCTCGCCGCTCCGGCACGTGCTCAGCAATGGAACGATCCCCGAGCGATGGCGCTGGTGGACGCCGCCATTGCTCGGCGCGCAGCGCAGTTGGCCGATACGGGGCTGGCCGGCTACAAGGCTAACGCCCACGGCTTCCTGACGTTCCTCGCGCAGATGGGCGACCAGCTCGACGAACCGCCCAAAGTCGTTCGCACCGACGAACTCGCTGTAGAAGTCTATTGGCGCGCGCCAAACCTGAGCAAGCAGCGGATCGTCGGTCGTCGCGATACGTTGCTCCTCCCGACGGACATCGAGTACCACCAGGACCACCTCGCCATCGTCCAGAACAACTTCCCGAGCATCATTCGGCTCGGTAACGGCGACGAAGTCCAGGACGTCCCGCACCCGCTCTCGGCGGCCGGCCGAGCCGCGTACGACTTTGCGGCCACCGACTCCTTCACCATGCGGACGATCGACCGTACCTTCGAGGTGATCGAGGTCAAGGTCCGCCCGAAAGATGACCGAAAGCCTCGCGCGGTGGGGGCTCTTTACCTCGACAAGTCCAATGGCGTGGTCGTGCGCATGGCCTTCAGCTTTACCCGCGCGGACCTCAAGGACGACCAGCTCGAAGATGTCTCGGTCATCCTCGAGAACGGACTGGTCGCAGGCCGCTTCTGGCTCCCCCGACGCCAAGAGATCGAGATCCGCCGCACGGGCTCGTGGATGGATTTCCCCGTGCGCGGCATCATCCGTGGCCGGTGGGAGGTGACCGACGCCGAAGTCGTGGAGCCGCAGCCCGCGCTTTTCTACGCAGGGCCAGAAGTCGTCTCCCTCCCCGAGCCGCAACTCAAAAACTTCAAGTTCTCCGGCGATATCCTCGCGAGTCTCCCCGGTGACGTCACGCTGAGCGCAGACGACGACGTTCGCCGCGTTCAGGAGGAAGCGCGCGCGCTTGTCCGCGCCGAGGCGCTCGCGCGCACGCAACGCACGGTGCCAAGTGCACGAGCAATCAGCGACATCATTCGGGTGAATCGCGTCGAGGGAATCGCGATCGGTGGCGGCGTCGCACACGCGTTCGGCGGAGGATTCGTCGCTGCCGCGCGCGGACGATACGGCCTCGCTGATCATGCGATCAAGCAGCAGCTCTCCATCGGCTGGCAGCGGGCCGACGGCTCAGGCTTCAGCCTCGCCGGCTACAACGATTTCCGCGACGCGGGCGACGAAGCCGAGGTGTCTCGCGTCAGGAACACAATCGCCGCGCAAGAGTTTGGTACAGATCTCACCGATCCGTTCGCCGTTCGCGGCGTGGCACTCACCTGGGATGCTGGGGTCCAGTGGGGAAATCGGTGGAAGCTCACGGCGGCGCGCGAACACGAGTCGCCTCTCGGTGTGCACGCTGAACCTGCCTCAGGCCGGTATGCACCAACGCTGAATGTGACCCCTCTCGACGTCAGCAGGATCTCCCTCGACGTCATGCGCACTAGCACCGCGCCTATCCTCGGCTTCACTGTCCGATACGCCGCGAACGTGACCTACCGGCACATGCAGGAGCCATCCTACCTCAGAAACGTGAACCAGGGACGTGTCGGTTTCACCGCGCACGCCGAACGGGCGTTCGGCTCGGATCGCCTCGTGCTACACACGACCGCGGCGGCGCTGAGCGGTGTCCGCATCGATGCGGCCTTCCCGCAATATGAAGTGACGTTCGGTGGGCCCGTGACCGCCCCCGGCTACGATTTTCATTCGCTGCGCGGAAGGGCAGGGATCAGCCAGCACATCGAATGGCAAACCACGGTCGCCCAGCTTCCCATCTCGCTTGGTCGTTTCGGGCGAAGCTCCGTCCGGCTCGCACTGGCGCCTTGGGTGCAGCTCACTGCCATTGACGGTCGTTCCGATGAGTCGCAGTCGCGCGGATTCTTTCCCTCCGTTGGTGTCGGCGCAATCTCGCTGTTCGACTTGCTGCGCGTCGACATCGGTCGCGGCCTCAACAATGGCCGCTGGACCTTTGCGTTCGACGTGACGCGCGATCTTTGGCCTATACTCTGAACATTTTGGTACGGCGTTTCGGCGGACTCGCGCTACTATAGGCCGTCCGCGGCGATTCCCGCTCGCGGTGACTCGGTGCCCGCGTGCCTTCTCGCTCCTCCAGAATCGTTCCGCACGATGCATGGCTCCTGGCGGTCATTGCGCAGGCGCTCACGCCTCAGCAACGTGCGCAGCTGCAGGCATCACCAGGGGTGAGCATCTGGGACAGCGCGGTCCGGCGAGGATTCCTCACGGACGCGCGCATCCTCGAGCTTCTGACGGCACGATTCAATCTCCAGCTGGCCGACATTGAAAACGCGACGCCAGCGGCGTGCGCACAGGTGCCGGAGTCGCTCGCACGTCGGTACGGCGTCCTGCCGCTCTCATGCTCCGCGCAGGCGTTGCACGTCGCCAGCGCCGACCCCCGAAACCTCGATGCTGAACGTGCGCTCGCCTTCGCGCTCGGCCGTCCCGTGCACGTGGTGCTCGCTGCGCCCTCGCGCATCCGCGAGCGGCTCGACGCGTTCTATCGCCCTGCTGATGTCCTCGAGACGCTCCTAGCCAAAGTCGCCGGCTACTACAACGTCGACACGGTCGCCGAACCGGCCCCACGGGAAACACTCCCAGAGGGTGATCTGTATCGCTCGACTGAGCATCCGGTGGTGCAACTCGTCGACCGCATGCTCGCTGAGGCCATTCAGTCCGGCGCCTCAGACATACACGTGGAGCCAGAAGAGTCGACCGTCGCGGTGCGCCTCCGGATCGATGGTGTACTCCGGCGCAGCATGCTCCTGCCGCACGCCGCGGGGCTTCCGCTGGTATCTCG
>JAPLKT010000052.1 GCA_026387895.1 Gemmatimonadota bacterium
TCCATATTTCTGTGGAATCAAAAACACCGAAGACACCTTTAGATACAACCATTTTCCCTCCGACCTTTCTATCTCGACCTTAATCACTGGCAAAGGAGACGTAAATGTTGTAGAACGACTCGAACGTCAGTTCAACGTGGCTGGCAATGGTGTACCTGAGATTTATTACAAGCCTTTTATCGATCCAGCACTTCACGACACGGTTCTTGTCGACAGGAATTGGATCTCTGGGAAAACTCAAAATCTTTATTATGACGAACACCTTCTCGAGCGAGAGATCGAAAAGGCAAAGGATCCCGACAGAAAAGTGCTCTACGTAGAACCGGGAGGCCAAGACCTGTTCCGCTATACCGACATGATTGCTTCTTCAAAGCATTTTATAGGACTCGTCTCCGGAGGGAATGTCTTGGCTGCGGCACTGCGTAAGAATGCAACCATCATTGTACCCGAGAACCAGGACGGCGGCTCACTTTCAAACTGGCTGTTCCCGAATGCCGGTATACAATATGTCAGGAATAAATCACTGAAGCAGTATATGAAGGCACGCTAATGAGTTCCGTTATGAAACGACTGCTCGGCGTAAGGGTATGTCCCCTTTCTAGTTGAAAGTCAGGTGGTGACTCGGGGGTGAACGGTCTGACGTGACCCCCAACTCTGTACCGAGGACTATGTCGGTCCGGTGGATGGGGCCTGGTCCCCCGAATCTCCTCCAGAAGGAACCGCTAGTTGATCGCCCGGGCCTGGTCCCCCGAATCTCCTCCAGAAGGAACCGCTAGTTGATCGCCCGCACAGACCGAGGTTCGAAGATGCCGGCACGTCGGTAGACGGTCGGCGGTTGTAGCCCCAGCGTCGTGTGGGGCCGGTGATCGTTGTAGTCCTGCCGCCATGCATCGAGCACCAGTTGGGCTTCGGCGAGAGTGGCAAACCAATGTTGCGAGAGACACTCTCGCCTCAAACTGCCGTTGAAGGCCTCGCACACGCAATTATCGACCGGCTTCCCCGGTCGGCTGTAGTCGAGCTGCACCTTGTTCCAGTACGCCCAGTGATCGAGCGCCGTCGACGTGAACTCGGTGCCGTTGTCGCACTGCACGATCGGTGGGAGACCGCCGCGTGCATCGCCGGCCGCGTTCAGATGCGCGGCCACATCCGTGCCGCGAAACTGTCGCGCTGCTACCAACGCCACGCACTCCCGCGTGCACACGTCCACCACGGTGAACACGCGAATCGTGTGGCCGCCCGCGAGCGTGTCGTGCATGAAATCCATCGCCCACCGCTGGTTCGGTTGGGTCACGAGCGTGCCGCCCGTGCGCTGCAGCACCGCACGGCGCCGTCTGGGCCGCTTGGGCTTCAGCTGCAGCTGTTCCGCCTTGTAGAGCCGATGCGTTTTCTTGTGGTTGATCAGCCAGCCCTCGCGGCGAATCAGCACGTGCAGCCGTTTATGGCCGAACGCCGGCCGCGCATGCGCCAACTCGCGCAGCCGTGCGCGCACGGGCAGATCGTCGCGGCCATGCGGTCGATACCGCACCATCGTGCGCTCCACCTCGAGCGCCCGACAGGCGCGACGCTCGCTCACGCGGTACGCCGCTCGCGCCCAGACCACCGCCGCGCGACGCTCGGCTGGGCTCACCATTTTTTTCCGACGGCCTCCCGCAGGATCGCCTTGTCGAGGGTGAGGTCCGCGACGACGTGCTTCAGCCGGCGGTTCTCCTCGCGCAGCTGCCGCAGCTCGCGGAGCTCCCCGAGGTCGAGGCCGGTGTACGTCTTCTTCCAGCGGTAAAATGTCGCCTCGGTCACGCCGAGCTTACGGCAAATCTCGCCGACCACGGTGCCCGCTTCTGCCTGCCGCAACGCCTGTAGGATCTGCTCCGGACTGAACTTGCTCTTCCGCATCGGGTGCCCTCCTCCTCCTGGAGTGTGGCCCCGATCCGACGGGCTGTCAAAGTGCGAGTCACCCTGGAGGAGAAATCAGGGACCCAGGCCCGTGGGTGAGGTGATCGCTCACGAAGTCGATGCCCCTCGTATCGTTGGGGCTGGTAGCCACGGGACGCGGCACCCGCGGGACGGCGAAACGCTTCCGGTGCCGTCGACGGACCGCGATGTTCTCGAGCCGATACAGCCGCTCGACACGCTTGTAGTTCACGTGCTCGCCTTCGCGACCCAATCGCCAGTGCAGGCGCGGCACGCTCCAGCGCGGATACTCGCCGGCCAACTCCCGTAGCGCGCAACGGCGCA
>JAPLKT010000046.1 GCA_026387895.1 Gemmatimonadota bacterium
GCCCGTCGTGCCCGTCGTGCCCGTGGTGCCCGTCGTGCCGGTCGTGCCCGTGGTGCCCGTGGTGCCCGTGGTGCCCGTGGTGCCCGTGGTGCCCGTGGTGCCGGTGGTGCCGGTCGTGCCGGTCGTGCCGGTCGTGCCGGTCGTGCCGGTCGTGCCGGTCGTGCCGGTCGTGCCGCTGGACGAGCTACTGCTGGTTCCGTCTGAGTTCGCGGTTGTGGCAGCGGGTGCCGCGGCTGCGGGTGCCGCGCTCTGCGCCGGCGCCGTATTCACCGTCTGTCCTTTCTCGGCGGCCTGCACCACCGTTCCCTCACTCGCCGAGGCACGGACGGACGATTCCACCTTCACGAGCGAGACCTGGGATGCCTGTGACGATGTTACTGATGACTGTTGACGCGTTTCGGCGGCCTTAAATCCTGGATCAAGTGTTCGTGCATTGTCGAACAGCTTGGCGGCCTCTTCAAACCTGCCCGCGTCTTCAGCCTGTAGCCCGCGGCTGTACGCCAAGAACGCCTGAATCGATGCGGTCGGCCGCGTGTCAATTGCCTGTCGTTCGGCTGGAGTCAGTGAAATCTGCATAGACGCGAAGATGGCCAGCACAAACTCTTTTTCCACGGAAAAGAGTCGGTCCAGTGTCCCGTCCAGCGAGGGCTGCCCCTCCGATTCCGACGTGGCTGTGCTCACGATGTTGGCACTGAGCGCGAGCGCTTTCGGACCAATTTGCGTGAGGGCGCCTTGGATGATGCGTCCCGCCTGGATAATGCGACCCGTGCGCACGGCGGTCGCACGATCAATGCGACCATTCTTGCCGAGTGCGAGCTCGTCGGCGATCGCCTGCATCTGATCACGCTCGACCACCTTGAGCTTTCCAGAGCGCGCCAAATCCGTGATGATCAGATCCGCGAGTCCACGTTCGAGCGGAGCCAGCGTAGCATCAGGCCCCGTAAAGCGGAGCGGCAAGACGGCGACGGTGTTGGGATCACTGAGCACCTGACCGATGCGCTTTTCGTTGGCGACGGCGTCCTTGGCCAACGACTTGAGTTCCAATTTCGCAATCAGAACGAGGCGCGATTGAATGTCAGCGCGAACCTTGTCGGTCTTGCCGTTCCGGATGTAGTCGTTGTAGGCAGCGCGAGCTGCCGGATAATCTTTGAGCTGCTCGGCTGTTAGGCCGGCGTACAGTGCCGACACACCGTCGGTTGGATCCAGCTGGCGCGCTTTGTCCAACAGCGGTTGCGCCTCGTCGTACTTGCTGAGTTTGTATAGCGCGATACCCAAGGCACGGTTCGTTCCAGCGTTCTGGGGATTTGCGTCGCGTTCCTTGGCGAGTGCGAGCACGGCTGCGGAAAGCCCAGCTTTCGATACGGTAGCTGACGCTACCGCCGCAGCCCGTCCCAGCGGGGTGCTCGTCCCGGGACCATTCGGTACAACGCGTCCCTGTGGGGTGCTTTGCCCCGGCCCGGGCGGTACGGCGCGTCCCTGTGGGGTGCTTTGCCCCGGCCCAGGCGGTACGGCGCGTCCCTGTGGGGTACTTTGCCCCGGCCCGGGCGGTACGGCGCGTCCCTGTGGGGTAGACTGCCCGACTCCTCCAGCTGGTGCCTTCGAGGCAGGCGGTGCCTTTGCGGGGGCCGGCGATTGCGTGGTATCCGACGCGGTGCCCGGCTTCGCCGGCGGCGTCTTCGTCACGACCTGCGCGGACGCGCGCGAGCCGCCCACAATAGCGAGCGTCATCAACAGTCCGCGTGCTTTCCAGCGCATCATCGCTCTCCTACCGGTCAGGGTCCAGCATGTCCTCAAACCGTAGCCACTGCTTGTAGAAATATAAATCCGCGTAGCCGAGGCCACCGTTCCGGTTCTTTCGCACCAACAGTTCCGTCGCCCCCTCTACGCCCGTACTCGACGCGTACATCTCTTCGCGGTAGAGCGCGAGCACGACATCCGCGTGCTGCTTGACCGCTCCACGCGCACCGAAATCGTCGAGCGTCGGACGCAGGTCAACCCGCCCACCATCCCGGTTCAAGCCCGGCACATGCGAGGTCACGAACACCGCGACGCGTTCCCTAAGCGCCAGCGCCTTCATATCTCGGACTGCCCCTGCCAGCGCATCATCAAGCCCGCTGAGGCCGGTGGTGAGGGCCTGTACTGCGTCAAGCACGAGCACCGCAGTCCCAGGATGCTGCGCCAGCACTGCGGCCACATCACCCGCCGTACCGCACGCGAACAGCGCGATCCTCGGCATTCGGTTCCGTAATCGCACCGCAGTAGCACCAACGGCCGTCCGAGACTGCTCATCCAAGATTCCGCTACACAGGGCATCGATGCGAATGCGCCCTTCAATCGCCAATGCCCGCTCCACCACGCGATCCGTGTTCATCTCACTCGTGAGAAACAGGACCGCATGCCCCAGCTCCGCCATCCGCAGCGCCATGGCCAGCGCGAGGCTGGATTTGCCGCTCCCGACATCTCCACCAAGGCAGACCATATCCCCCCGCCGTATTCCGCCACCCAAGCATCGATCCACACTCGGAAATCCAGTCGCGAACGCATCGTCGATGGGGGTTCCGTCGGCGACTGCATCCACGCGGTGGACAACGAGATCAAGGGGCGAAATGTCGGTCGGGTGTGCCACGTCCAAATGTCTCCCGATCGGGGGGGCTGGAACAACCTATATTACGAAGAGAGGCGTAAGACGGGCAAGTCCAACAGTCACAATACCTTGCCTCTTTCCTACCCCTTCAGTCGAACGATAAGCCGCTCCAGCTCCAAACGTGCACCGCGGTCCAGGTGTGGCGCCGTGACCTCGGTCACCTTTATCAACGCCAGCGCCGCCTGATGGCGGTCGTCGACTGCGGTGACTTCCACGAGTCGAGCCACGGCGGTGCGAACACTGGGGCCGAGCGTGATACTCGACAACCAGTGTCGGGCACCGTCAGCACGGGTGCGACGGACTGCCACGCCGAGCGCGACTGGGGGCAACATGGCGTCGGCGAGGCGTGCGGCGAGCAACGTCGCGAGCGCCGCCTCGCGTCCCCCACCGAGCGGGGCACGGCCAGCAAGCGCCGCGAGGGCGCGAAAAGGAAACTCAGTTCCGGCGAGGGTGTACGGTGGTGGCGTGAGCACAGTGCCAATGATACCCCAAACGTGCCGCGGGCAGAAGATGGGAACCCTTGCCCCGAACGGTTAGATTCCACCCATGCCTCTTTACCGCCGCCTGCTCGCGTTCCTCCGCCCCCATTGGTGGCGGCTGGCGGGCAATGTGGTGTGCAATGTCATTGGCACCGCGCTCGACGGCGCGGCGTTCATTTTGCTGATTCCGTTCCTCAACACCTTGCTCGGCGCTGATCAGGTCGTGCCCGGCGGGATGGGGTGGCTCTCGCGCTTGATGAATGCGCTCGTGCTGCCGTTCATCGTCGCCGGCGACAAGCGAAGCTCGCTTCTCGGCGTCATCGGCGTGATGTTGGTGCTGGTCGTCATCAAAAATGTCTTTCTCTGGATGGGCGGGCAGATCGGCGCCTCGCTGCAGGAGCGACTCACCCGCGATCTGCGCGACACCGTCTTCCACCACATGCAGCGCTTGCCGCTCGGGTGGTTCTCGCGGACAAAGACTGGGCAGATCATGGCCCGGATTCTCACGGATACCGAGCAGGCGAAGGCGATTCTAGCCGAAGTGTTCGCGCGGTCGGTCATGAATCTGTCGCAAATCATTGTGACGATTGTGATTCTGGTGCGCATTTCGCCACGGCTGGCGCTCATCTCATTGGTGATCGCGCCGCTCATCACGGCAGTCATTCAGCCGATTTTGCGGACGTTGCGCACGGGACACCGCTCACTCCGGAATGAGTACGGCGAAATCACCAGCGTGCTGCAGGAAGTGATCAGCGGCGTGCGTCTGGTGAAGAGCTTCCAGGGCGAGCCCTACGAGGACAAGCGCTTCAGTGCCGCGAGCGGGAACTACACGCGCGGCATGATTCGGATTACGCGCCTCTCGTTGCTGTCGGGCCCGCTCACGGAAATCCTTGGAACTGTTGTTGCGATGATGGTGCTGTGGTTTGGCGCCGAGTTGGTGTTTTCGAAGCACATGGAGGGCGGCACGCTCCTGACGTTCATGACTCTGGTGATGCGGCTCCTGCCACCGCTTAAGCAGCTCTCGCAGGCGCCGACCACCGGCCAGCAGTCGCTCGCAGCGGCCGAGCGGTTGTTCGAGGTGCTCGACCAGCCCACCGAGGCGCAGACGGATCACGGCACGCGCGATGTTGCTGGATTTACCGGCGCGCTCGCGTTTGAGCAGGTCTCCTTCTCGTACGGCGATGAGCCGGTGCTTCAGGACATCTCGCTCACGGCGCGCCGCGGCGAGGTGGTGGCATTGGTGGGCTCGAGTGGAGCAGGGAAGAGCACCTTGGTGGATTTGATTCCGCGCTTTATTGAGCCGACGAACGGTCGCATAACGCTCGACGGCATCGATACGCGCGAGCTCAAGCTCCCGTCGCTTCGTGCGCTCACGGGTATCGTGAGCCAAGACACGGTGTTGTTCAACGATACGGTGCGCGCGAACATCGCCTATGGTGCCGCCGGGCGGTATACGGAGGCGCAAGTGGAGGCCGCCGCTCGTGCGGCGAATGCACACGCATTTATCGAGGCGCTCCCCGATGGCTACAACACGGTGCTCGGGGAACGCGGCACACGGTTGTCGGGCGGGCAGCGCCAGCGCATCGCCATCGCGCGCGCCTTGCTCACCGACCCTCCGATTCTCATTCTCGACGAAGCCACGTCGGCACTCGATACCGAGAGCGAACGTTTGGTGCAAGAAGCGATCGATCGATTGCTCGCCGGTCGCACGGTGTTCGTGATTGCGCATCGGCTCAGTACGATTGCCAATGCCTCGCAGATTCTGGTGCTCGACAAAGGCCGTGTGATCGAACGGGGGACGCACCCTGAGCTTCTCGCGTTGGGGGGCGCCTATGCGCGCCTCGCTGGGTTACAGCGCGCGGAGCCATGACGGCGCCAGTTCCCGCGGTGCCGACCCGGGCGACGCCGGCCACGCGTGCCCTCCGGAAGCCGACGGTGCTGCATCGCCTCGAGTACGCGGCGTTGCGGGTTTTAACGAGCATTCTCGCCCCGTTTGGCGTGCCACGGGCTGCCCAGATCGCTGGCGTCATCGGGGCGTGGGGGTACGCGCCGTTTGGTATTCGGCGTGGTATAGTGGAGCGGCAAATTGCTGCGGCCTTCCCAGAGTTCGACCAGGCGCGCGTGCAGGAGGTCGCACGGGAGTCGTATCGCAATCTGGGGCGCGTGACGGTCGAAGCGACGGTGCTGGCGACGATCGGTGCGGCGCATGCGATTCCGCTCTTTCACGAATGCCCAGACGATTGGGCTCGGCTCGTGGCGGCACACGCGCAAGGCAAAGGGGTGGTCCTCGTCGCGGGCCACGTCGGGAGCTGGGAGCTCGCGGCCGCATACATGTGCGCGCGCGGATTACCAATCGTCGGGATCGTGCGCGGCGCGTCGAACCCGCTCTCGGAAGCATACTTCAAGCGCACGCGCGAACGCTTAGGTGTCACGGTCGTTCACGACAGCGAGGCGGTGCGTCGCGTCCCGCGCTTGCTGCGGGACGGTCATGTGGTGGGGTTCTTATCCGATCAGGCCGCCGTAGGACTGGCGTCGACCTACGTAAACTTTTTTGGTCGTCCTGCCAAGACGCCGCGCGGTGGCGCGGTGTTCGCGCTGCGTGGCGACATTCCCGTGGTGTTCGTTGCGGCCATGCGCCAGCCAGATGGCCTCTATCGACTCGTCGTGCAGGATGTGCCGGTCACCCACAGCGGGGATCGGGAGCGCGATGTCGACGCGATCATGACCCGATTTACCGCGATGCTCGAACGCCTCGTGCGCGCGTATCCTGATCAGTACTTCTGGCAGCACCGGCGATGGAAGCATCAGCCGCCGGATACTCCTCCTGAACTTCGCCAACCATGACGTACGACGTTCGGCAGCTGCGTGCACGCGAGTTCTCCTGGGCGGCGCGCGGGGACGCGCTCTACCTCGACCACGCATCCACCGGACCGATTCCACAGCGGGCGCGCGACATGCAGCAGGAGTGGATTCTGACGCGCGCCGAACCGCATCGGTTGTCACCGGAGATGCTCTTTCCGGTCTTTGCGACCGCACGCGAGCGCATCGGCCGGTTGATGAACGCCCCCGCGTCGTCGATTGCCCTGATGTCCAACACCTCGCATGGCCTCAACCTCGCCGCGCGCACGCTGCCCATCGGTGCAGGCGACGTTATTCTCGGTTCACACGGCGAGTTTCCCGCGAATGTGTACCCCTGGTTCGCGGTTGCGAAAGCGAAAGGCGCCGAGTATCGGCTGATGCCGATGGCGGGCGACTATCCCGACGAAGATGCGATTGTTCGTGCCATTGAGTCCGAGCCGCGGGTCAAGGTCGTCGCGCTTTCGTGGGTGAGTTTCTGGAGTGGGTACGCCATCGATCTCGCGCGCATCGGCGCGGCGTGCAAGGCGCGAGGCGTGTACTTCGTGGTGGACGGAATCCAAGGGATCGGCCCGCGGGCGCTCGATCTGTCGGCGTTGCACATCGACATTCTCGCTGCGGGATGCCAGAAATGGCTGATGTCCCCGTGGGGCACGGGGTTCGCGTACGTGCGCCCAGGACTCGTGCAGGAGTTGGAGCCGGCCGAGGTGGGGTGGATGTCGCAGGCGACCGCTGGTGATTTCTCCAAGTTCCTCGACTACGACCCCACCTGGGCGAGCGACGCGCGGCGCTTTGAGGTGATCACGCTGGACTTCGTGAACTTCGCGTCGATGGCGGAGTCCATCGGACTCGTTCTCGAGCTCGGACCAGCAGCCGTCGAGACGCATGTGCGGTCACTCGCGGATCGGGCGGTGGCGTTTGTTGCCGGCCATCCGACAGTCTCGCTCGTCACACCTCGCGATCCCGCGAAGCGTGCGGGTCTCTTGGCCTTCCGAACCGCCGACCCTACGGCGTCGAGCGCGCGCCTCACGACAGCGAAAGTGGCGCACGCCGTGCGCGAAGGGTGCGTGCGACTTGCGCCCCACTGCTACAACACGGCCGACGAACTCGACGCGGCGCTCGCACTGCTCTAAGCGCGCCCGCGCCGCGTCGACCAGCCGAGCGGTCAGCCCAGCTTCACCAGCGCGATATCGCGCGCGCCCTTCCGCACCAAGAACCAGCGGCCGTGCACGGCACCGGATGCGGCCACCATCGGCGCATCCGCGGCGACTTTCTCGCCATTGACCAGCACCGCTCCCTGCTGGAGGAGCTTCTTCCCAGCGCCGCGCGACTGCGCAAACGCCTGTTCAAGCACGGTCAGCACATCGACATCCGCTTGCGGGAGCGTCACGAGAGGAATCTCGCGCGAGAGCATCTCAAACACCTCGGGTGCGATGGTGCGTGGGTCGAGCTTCTTGTCGAAGACGATCCGGCTTGCCCGTTCGGCGGCATCAGCCAGCGCTGCGCTATGGAGCAGCGTCGTCACCTCACGCGCGAGCGTCCGCTGCGCCCGACGCTCATGTGGCGCCTCGGCATGCGACGCCTCCAGTGCCTCAATCGTCTCGCGGTCGAGCAGCGTGAACATCCGCAGATACTTCCCGACGTCCCCGTCCTCGGCGTTAATCCAGAACTGGTAGAACTGGTAGGGCGAGGTGAGCGACGCGTCGAGCCAGACCGCTCCGGCTTCGGTCTTGCCGAATTTCTGTCCGCTCGAGGTCGTGACGAGCGGGAGCGTCACCGCGAACGCATCGGCCGACGACGCGCGACGGATCAGCTCTGTGCCGGCCGTCATGTTTCCCCACTGATCGCTCCCGCCGATCTGCAGCGACACGCCGTCATGCTGGCTCAGATGCAGGAAGTCGTACGCCTGCATGAGCATGTACGCGAACTCGGTGAACGAGATGCCGTTCTCAAGGCGCGAGGCCACCGAGTCCTTGGCCAGCATGTAGTTGATCGAGAAATGCTTGCCGGTGTCGCGCAGGAAACTCACGAGGTCCAACGTGCGCAGCCATGACGCGTTGTTGCGCATCAGCACAACCGGAGCGGACGACTCCCCCAGCGCGCGCTGGCAGACCCCCTCGAGCTGCGCATGGATTGCCGCTGCATTCGCGTCAATCTGTTCGACCGTCATGAGGGTGCGCTCGTTCGCCTTCCCCGACGGGTCGCCAATCATTGCCGTGCCGCCACCTACCAGCGCCACCGGTGTGTGCCCAGCGCGCGCGAGGTGCACGAGTCCCATGACCGGGACCAAGTTTCCTACGTGCAGACTCGCGGCTGTGGGATCGAAGCCGCAGTAGCCGCGAACGGGGCCCGTCGCGAGATGCGCGGCGAGGCCTTCGGTCTGCTGGTAGAGCAGGCCGCGCCACGCGAGTTCTTCGAGCAACGATATGGGCTGAGGCATACTCCAAAGCTAGGCAGGGCAGGGCGCCCTGTCACGCACCCCGGGCGGTCAGCTTCGGGATGTCGCGCGTTGCCCCGCTCCTGCAACGGCTCTAGACTTCCCTCTCTCCAATGAAACGTAGCCCGCTCTCCATCTTCTTCGCCGTCATTGCGGTGCTGGGCGCCATTGGCGTCACCGGCCTCGGCATCGGCTGGGCCATGGTCTGTAGCGGCAACAAGTGCCCCTCGCTGGAGCAGCTTGAAAAGTACCAGCCGAAGCAGACGTCCCGCCTCTATGCGGCAGACGGGCGCTTTATCGCCGAAATCGGCCTGGAGCGGCGGACCCTCGTGAAGCTCGACCAGATCCCGAAGCACGTGCAGCAAGCTTTCGTGATCACCGAGGACAAACGCTTCTACCATCACGGCGGGATTGATTTCTCTCGTATCTTCGGTGCGGTCCTGGCCAATGTGCGGAATCGCGGCATTTCGCAGGGTTTCTCCACCATCACGATGCAGCTCGCGCGCAACCTGTTCCCCGAGAACCTCAAGGCGCGCGAAAAGACGCTCACGCGCAAGCTGCGCGAGGCGAAGGTCGCACGCGCCATCGAGGCCAAGTACTCCAAAGATCGGATCCTCGAGCTTTATCTCAATCAGATCTATCTCGGCAACGGTGCCTATGGCGTGGAGTCAGCCGCCCATCGCTACTTCGGCAAGTCGGTCAAAGATCTGAACGTTGCCGAAGCAGCGACCCTCGCCTCGCTCCCCAAAGCGCCGGAGCGCTACAACCCGCGCCGCTTTCCCGACCGCGCCGTGCAGCGCCGCAACACGGTGGTCGAACTCATGCGGCGCGCGAGCGCCATCGGCGATGCCGACGCCTCGCTGGCGAGCGCCTTCCCACTCCGTCTCTCGCGTAAGCGCGGCGGCACCAGCGAAGTCGCGCCGTACTTCGTGGACTGGGTGCGGCGCGCGCTCGACGAGCGTTTCGGAAAAGATCTCTATCAGAAGCCGCTCAAGGTATTCACCACGCTCGACCTCGACCTCCAGGGTTCGGCTGAGCGCGCGCTGGATCGCCAGCTCCGCGCAGTCGAGGCGGGGCAGTGGGGCCCCTTCCCGCATCGCACCTACGAGCAGTGGCTTGCGCGCGGCGGTTCGAACGCTCCCGATGACACGGTCGCCTCGCCCTACTTGCAAGGCGCCTTCGTCGCGCTCGATCCCCGCACGGGCGCGGTGCGCGCGTTGGTCGGTGGACGCGACTACGATGATTCCAAGTTCGATCGCGCCACGCAGGGCCTCCGGCAGCCGGGCTCAACCTTCAGGCCCATTGTCTACTCCACGGCGATTCAGGCCGGCCGGCCACCCAGTTACATGGTGGATGACTCGCCGCTTGAAATGGCGCAGCTCGACCCCAACAAGCCGTGGACACCGCAGAACTTCGACCTGAAGTTCTGGGGCCCAATGACCATGCGACACGGCCTGTACGAATCGCGCAACATGATCGCGATTCGCGTCGGCATGGAAGTCGGAGAGCAGAATGTGGTGGAGATGGCCAAGAAGTTCGGCATCACGACGCCGGTGCCCCCCTATCCCTCGGTCCACATCGGCTCGGCCGATGTCTATCCGCTCGAGATGATTGCCTCCTACTCGGTGTTCTCCAACCTCGGGTGGCGCGTCCCGCCGACTCCGATCGTGCGGGTCGAAGACGAAAAGGGGAAAGTGCTGTACAAGCCGCAGCCCGAGCGCGAAGAAGTGCTCTCGCGCGAAGAAGCGTGGCTCATGGTGGACATGATGAAGGACGTCATTCGGAAAGGCACCGCATTCGGCAGCGTGGGGCAGTACTTCCGCATCCCCGCCGGCGGAAAGACGGGCACCACCAACGACGGCACCAACGTGTGGTTCGTGGGCTACACCGCGGATCTCGTCGCCGGCGTCTGGATGGGGCTCGACAAACCGCAGACCATCATGAAAAACGCCCAAGGCGGCCGACTCGCCGCCCCCGCATGGACGGCCTTCATGCGCGAAGTCTACGAGCGGAAGCCAACCCCGCCCGACTGGCCGCGCCCCGCGGCGATCACCGCGCGGAACATCGACGCGGGCACGGGTCTGTTGCACGGCCCCGCATGCCCCAACGAAGACGCCTACACGGACTACTTCATTCCAGGCACCGAACCGACGCGCTACTGCCCGCCGCGCACCACCGTCGTAAGCAAAAAGAACCCATGAGTGACCGCGTGGCGTTGCCCGACCAGGTGCGCTACCACGCCAAGTGGGTCCTGCCGATTACGGCACCTGCCATCGAGAACGGCACCGTCATCGTCGAGGGAGAAAAAATCGTCTGGGTCGGCCCGCGTCATCACGCGCCGCCCAACGGCGGCAACGTCCGCGGCAACGTCCGCGACGACGAACTCGGAGACGCTATCCTCCTCCCGGGGCTCGTCAATACCCACACGCATCTCGACCTCACCGTCATGCGTGGACTGCTCGAAGGACTGTCGTTCTTTCCTTGGATCCGCACGCTCACCGCGGCGCGGACGGACGTCCTCAATTCCACGACCCTCCTCGACAGCGCCCGACTCGGTGTGATCGAAGGGCTGCAGCACGGCATCACAACCTACGCCGACACCGCGCCTGATCCCGCCGGCTTCGATGCCATGCGCGAACTCGGCGTCCGAGGAATTTTTTATCACGAAACCTTTGGCCCCGATCCCGAACAGTGCGATCGCGCGGTCGACGATCTGCGCCGCACGATCCGCGCACTCCGCCCCAATGCCTCGCCACTTGTTGGGCTCGGGGTCTCACCTCACGCGCCCTACTCGGTGAGCGACGAACTATTCACCGCGGTTGCCAAGCTCGCGGTCGAACTGCAGCTCCCGCTCGCCACACATATTGCCGAGAGCGAAGAAGAACAGTCGCTCGTGGTCGACGGCGATGGGGCCTTCGCGGCCTTCCTCAACGGGCGGAACATCCCCGTGCATCCGCGCGGTCGCTCCCCCATCGCGATGCTGGAGCGGTGTGGCGTGCTGTCGCCGCGCACATTGCTGATCCATGCCGTGCGTACCGACGCAACTGACCGCGCCACGATTGCGGCTCATGGCTGCGGCGTCGCCCACTGTCCCGCGTCCAACGCCAAACTCGGCCACGGCATCGCCCCTCTCGCGGCTATGCTCGAGGCGGGGATCCATGTGGGCTTGGGTTCCGACTCCATGGCGAGCAATAACCAGATGGATCTGATCGCCGAGGGACGGCTCGCGATGCTCGCGCAACGCGCCACCGCCAAGCGCGACGACGTGCTCGATGCCCGGACCATGGTCGAGATTGCCACCCTGGGCGGGGCTAAGGCGCTGGGGCTGGCCGGCACCATTGGTTCGCTCGAGCCTGGCAAGGCGGCTGATCTCGCGGCATTCACGATTCCGGTTGGTGCGAATCCCGTCTACGATCCGTACGACGCCGTGATCTGGTCGATGGCCGGTACGCCTGCGGTGCGGGTCGTTGTGGCAGGACACGAACGTCTCCGGGACGGGGAGGTTGTGGGCTACGACACCACGAGTATCCTCACGCGCGTGACAGCAACCGCGGCACGGCTCGCCGCGTGGAAAGCGCAGCGCTCCTCGCGCTCCTCGCCCTCGAGCGACTCCGCGACTCCTCGGTAACACGGCTGTGACCGTCGCCACGCTAGCGCCCGCTGAGGTCCGGGATGTAGCTTTCGCGCGTACCCTCAGACTAGCGATGCTGTGACGAAGAATACGGGACCTACTGCGCGGATTTGGCGAGACGGAACACTCGTAGAGTGGGCCGACGCCACTGTGCACGTCATGGCGCACGCCCTCCATTACGGATCGAGCGTGTTCGAAGGCATGCGTTGCTATCAAACCCCTGAGGCGGGTGCCGTCTTCCGGCTGCGCGACCATATGCGCCGCCTCAAGGATTCGGCCAAGATCTATCGGCTTGAGACCAAGTGGAGCATCGACGAACTCTGCGATGCGACCATTCAGACCATCGCCTCCAACGGCCTGCGCCACTGCTATATCCGGCCGATTATCATGCGCACCGGCGAGAACATGGGGATCTGGCCGAAGAACGCGCCGATTGAAACCATGATCATCTGCTGGAACATGGGTTCGTACTTTGGCGACGAAGCGCTTCTCACCGGAACAGATGTCCGAGTGGCGAGCTGGCGCCGTGCGGCCCCCAACACCTTCCCCGCGCTGGCGAAGGCTGGTGGCAACTACCTGAACTCGCAGCTCACCAAGATCGAGGCCAAGGCCGACGATTACGCCGAGGGGATTATGCTCGACTCGGCAGGATTCGTGGCGGAAGGAAGCGGTGAGAATCTGTTCGTGGTGCGCGACGGCGTCATGTACACCGCGCCCCTCAGTTCCGGCATTCTGCACGGTATCACGCGCGACTCCATCATGCGTATTGCGGCCGACTTGGGCTACACGGTGCGCGAGATGGTCATGCCGCGTGAGTTCCTGTACATCGTGGACGAAGCGTTCTTCTGCGGCACCGCCGCCGAGATCACGCCGATCCGGTCGATTGATCAGCTCCCGGTGGGTACGGGAGCGCCGGGGCCTGTCTACAAAGCCGTTCGCGACCGTTTTATGGGGATTGTGAAGGGGGTGCTCCCCGACCCGTATGGTTGGCTCACCGCGGTGCCGCTCCCACCCGCGGCGGCGAGTAGTAGGTGACAGCCCGCGAGGAGCGGCGCTGTCGTGTCTCCTATCGGAGGATCACGTGATCGCTGGCTGTCTCGCGCTCAATTCGTCGTTCGAGCCACTCACCATGGTGCCACTGCGCCGTGCGCTGCGCTTGGTGATTGATGGCAAGGCCGAGGTCGTAGAAGCTGACCTGGATGCGCTGGTGCGCTCCGAGCGATTGGCCTATCCGCGCCCGCTCGTGATCCGACTCACCAAGTTCATTCATGTGCCGCGTCGATTCCGGCGACAGGTCACGAACACCTTTCTCTTCGCCCGCGACGATTACGCCTGCCAGTATTGCGGACGCACAAACAGCGCGCTCCGCCAGCGTGAATCACTCACGCGAGATCATGTCGTGCCGCTGTCGCGCGGTGGCCTCAATGTCTGGACCAACGTTGTCACGGCGTGCTCCAGCTGCAATACGCGCAAGGCGGACCGGCTGCCGGAGGAGATTGGCATGCATCCCAAGCACGCGCCGGTGGAGCCGCACTTTGTGCACCTCTCCTGGGCGGTGCGTCGGCTCACGCCGGCGCAAGCGAAGTACATTCGCATGTTCTACGGCGCGGGGATGCTCGAGCAACTCGAAGCGCTGGAGCAAGAACCGGTTCGCGCTACGGCACGCGCTACGGCACGCGGAACATCGGGGTACTAGCCTCATACTCGGCTGACTCGCTGCCAAGCAGCTTTGCCGCCACGGTGCGCAGCCCACGGGTGATGATCGTGCCCGGGCTTGCCGCTCCGGTGAGCCCGGGTTGCAGGTCGCCGCGCAACCACCGTTCGACCTCATCGAGATCAGTGAGACTCAACATCTTCGTCTCCAGCGTGACCAAGTAATACTGTCGACGGCGCACCGAGAGCGCGGTGATGGCCACACGCGTGCGCCGCGCCACAGCCCCCTCCGCGTCTTCGATTCGTGCGTACTTGCCGAGCGACAGCGGGCGGTCGTTGACGAGCTGAATAACCTCGTATTGCTTATCCATCGCCGTGTAGCGCACCACCACGTCGTATTCCGTGGTCCGCTCGATGTGATTAATTATCGATCCTTCGGACCAGAGCTCCACTCTGAAGTGCAGACGGAGCGGAAAGCTCGCCGCCAGCAGCTCGCGTACCTTGCTCAAGGACAACATGTTGCGGGCTTGCACCACTGGCCCAGTGGCGGTAACCTGCGAGGCCTCCGGCAAGACAATTTCCAGCGCGGGGCGCTGCTGCGCGTGCAGCAAGGTCCCGTGCCCAAGCGTGACCGCTAGGGCGAGCCCGAAGAGGGGAGGGAAGGGTTTCCGCACGTGCTAGAACCGACGCTCCAAGCGCATGAAGAAGCGCGCGGGTTCGGCCGCATCGCTCACCGCCTTCGCCCAATAGAAGCCCAGGCCACCGAAGTCGAGGCCGATGCCGATGTCCCGCTTGAAAGAGTTCAGGGCAGGGAGGTTTGCCTTATCGACGAGGATGCCGCCATTGCCGGTCCCCACATTCCAGCCACGCCCCGCGTCGGCGAAGAGCACCCACTGCGCTTCGCGGTTGAGCCCAGGGCGCCACCATTCGTCCCCCGCATCGTCGCGAAAGATTCCGGAAAAGAGTCGCGAGCGAAGCTCCACCTGCGCCAGCGCCATTCGGTCGCAGAATCCCGGCGTACCGAACAGCGTGTTGCCCGTCGAACAGTTCAGCACGTCGGGCGCGAGTGAGGTTTCGCGAAAGCCAAAACCGGGCAACGTGCCCGGGCCGCCGAGCGCCATGCGCTTCTGCAGGGGGAGCGCGTCTCCGCTGATCCAGCCGCCGCCGACAAGGCGAAGATTCAAGAAGGTGTGCGGCGAAATCCGGTTGTAACGGCGCAGATCCACCATGCCGCGGGTGTAGTTCACCGGCTTGGTGAGGCCGCCGGTGCACAGGGCGAGCGTCTGTACCGGGCACGCCGATTGTGGCGAGGTCAGCGTGCCGATGCCATTCTCCCAGTCAACGGTCGCATACCACCCGGACCACGCCGACCGCTGTTTCTCGCGCGTGTCGATACGGGTGCGGACCGAGAGTAGGTGTATCGCACCGACGGCCTCGAGCGGATTGTCCCGCCACGGTTCACTGCCGCGCAACAGCGACCACGGATTGCGCGCGGCGACATTGCCCCACTGTTCGGCGCTGAAGGCCACTGTGAGGTCAGCCTCGTCGGTGCCTTGGAGGCGAATGAACCCTTCGCCTCCGTGTCTCACGTAATAGTCACGATAGTCTCGGTGCAGCAGCACGGAAGACAGCCCCACTTCGCCATCGCTCAGTTGCCAAGACTCGGTTGGTTGGACGACGTCAAACGCGTGCGCGCCGAGCACGACACTCCACGGCTTTCCGAACTGCGCTTCAACACGAGCATCGTGCCCGAGTGTGCTGTTGTCCCACCGCACGGGATCCGCAGTGCGCATCACCCCGAATGCTTCGACGTTGATCTTTCCCCAATCGGTGATCCGGCGGAACCGTGGCCCAGCGACGAACGACCACCCTTCCACCCGATTGTACGCGCGCGACGCGACGTAGAAGAAATCGGTGTAGGCCTCGCCGCGACGAAATTCGTGGCGAATACTGCGGCGCGACCACCAGCTGTCATCGTGCGCCACGTCGCTTTCGGCGACGAGCGTGCCCCCCTCGAGGTGGTAGCGCAGCAACTCCGCTTGGACCCGAATCTCCCCGCCGATTGTCGCACTGTCCTGTCCGGTGATGGTTCCACCGATCACGATGAGCTGCTGCGCAATCGTGGCGCCTGGCGCGAGCCGCACATCGGCGTTGATGGCCACCACGGAGCCGCGCACGGTTCCCGCAATCGTGACCGGTCCATTGAGTACGGCCACGTCGCCCGTCGTACTCGTGCCGCGCGCGAGATCCCAGGCGCCATTCGCACGTGTCGTCGGCGCGGCGTTGTAGAGGTCGATTGCGGTGCGCGCGACGCTCGACAGCCGCACGCCGTTCTCATCGGCGCGATTCTGCGCAGCGAGCGGGTGCGCGCCGTACATCAGGGTGCCGTACATCAGGGTGCCGTACAGCAGCGTGATGGCCATCCCCCACGCGCTGGGGGCCCATCGCACATTCCGCCTGCGTGGTGTCATATGCGCTCCAGGTGTTGCGTGCACAGCCGCGTTGCTCTCAGTGGGTTAATCTCCAAGCGCCGTGAGCCCGAGTCGCTTCATCCGGCGATACAGGTTGGGACGATCAGTGTTCAGTCGTCGTGCGGCTTCGGCTACGACGCCATGCGCCGCCGAGAGTGCGCGGCTGATGAGTAACTTCTCGTGCTCGTCGAGCGCATCGCTCAATGTCAGTTCCGGCTGGAGTAAGTCTGGGAGGGCGGGGCTCAGCCCCACCTGGCCTGTCTCACTCAGCGGAAGCACCGCACGCACCTCCGCCAGGCCAATCGGCGCCCCCGCGTGCAGGATCGACACACGTTCGACGATGTTGGCAAGCTCGCGCACATTGCCGGGCCAACGATGGCGCATGAAATACTGAATGGCCTCGTCGGTCCACAGCGGCACTGCTTGGCCGGAGCGCTGGCGCTGCAGCGCGGCAAAGTGCCGCACGAGCGCTGGGATATCCGACGGGCGCTCCCGGAGCGGTGGCACTGAGACGGGAATCACATTCAGGCGGAAATAGAGATCCTCGCGGAACTGTCCGGTACGCACCGCACGTTCGAGGTCGCGATTCGTCGCCGCCACGATGCGCACGTCGACGCGAATCGGTGTGCCGCCGCCGACGCGCTCAATCTCTTTGGCTTCAATCGCGCGCAGCAGTTTCGCCTGTGCGTCCGCCCCGAGGTCCCCGACTTCGTCGAGCAGCAGTGTCCCGGTGTGGGCGAGTTCAAAACGTCCGAGTCGGCGATCCGTGGCGCCCGTAAAGGCGCCGCGCTCGTGCCCGAACATCTCACTTTCCAACAAGTCGCGCGGAATCGCCGCGCAGTTCACGCGCACGAACGGCCGCTCACGTCGAGGGCTTCCGGCATGAATCGCCGCGGCCACCAACTCCTTGCCTGTTCCGCTCTCGCCCGTGATCAGCACACGGGCGTCGCTTGGGGCCACACGCGCGATCATAGCGCGCAGCGCATGCATGGTGGGACTCTCGCCAACCAACTCCCCAGCTAATCCGAGGTCAGCACGCAGTGCGCTACGCTCGCGGCGTGCCAAGCGAAGCTCGAGCGCACTGTTGATCGCGAGCAGCACACCCTCAGGACTCAAGGGCTTCTCGAGAAAGTTCACGGCACCCAAGCGCGTGGCTTTCACGGCGTCGGCAAGTCCGGCCCGGCCGCTCATCATCACGACCGGAAGGTCAGGATACGCGGCCCGCAGGCGCTCGAGCACCGCCATGCCGTCCAGAAGACCGGGAATCATCAGGTCGAGCAGCACCAAATCGGGTTCCGACTCGGTCGCACGGGTTACCCCCGTCGCGCCATCCGGGGCCTCGCGCACTTCGAATCCCTCAGCGCCAAGCAGCGCCCCCACCATCCGGCGGATGTTCGGCTCGTCATCGATAATCAGTACGGAGGCCATAGGTCAGCGCTCCTGCCGCTCAGCGAGCAGCCGGAGCATGTCCGTCGTATCACCCGCGGCCGGCAACACCAGACGAATCTCCGTGCCCTTTCCCACGGTGCTCTCCGCTTCCACCGTCCCGCTGTGCGCGACCATCGTTTGCTTCACGATCGCGAGCCCCAGCCCCGTTCCACCGGTCTTATCTGTCACGTACGGGTCCCAAATCCGATCCAGCCGCTCGGGCGCAATCCCAACCCCGTGATCACGCACGGCGACCACCACCGACGTACCAGCGGTCGCCCGCCGCAAGCACACGCGCACCGCAAGACGCGGATCATCGTGGGTCGCCTGCACGGCGTTCAAGAGAATATTGGTCAACGCCCGACTCAACGCGTCGTATTGCCCCGTCACGTGCGGGAGTGCGTCCGCCACGTCGACCGCGCACTGCACATGGCTCGGCACCGCGGTACGCGTCACCGCACGCACGAGTTCCCCCATATCTACTTCGGAAACCGGTCCCTCTGGGAGTCGACCAAACTGCGCAAAACTTGTCGCCATGGCGTCAAGCCGCGCCGACTCTGAATCCAAGACCTCCACCATCTCAGCCAGTTCCGGTCCGACTTTCCGCTTGAGTTGGGCGACAGCAAAACGAATGGGCGTCAGCGGGTTCTTGAGTTCGTGCGCCACCTGCCGCGCGGATTCTCGAAATGCTTCGAGTCGCTCTGCCTCGACGGCCGCCCGACGCCCCGCGGCGAGTCCAAGCTCCATCTGTCGCATCTCCGACCGCAGGACCTCAAACTCCGGCGCGCCGCGCCCGTGGCTTGCGGGCAGCGGTTCCCCGCGTCGCACGAGCGCCGTCCACCGCACCAGCTCCGTCAGCGGTCGACTGAGCTGGCGACTCAAGTGCCCCGCCGCGCGCGACGCCAGAAATGTCAGAATCGCGAGCAACAGCGTGCCCAATACCAACAGCGCCGGGATCCCTTGGCGCGACAGGAATCCAAAGCGTTCGGCGTTGGTCAGCGACCGCGCGAGTTCCCCCTCGTGCGCCGCAATCGCCGCCGAGTCCGCGGCCGACTTTGCCCCTCGACGGGCGATCGCGATAGTTGCCGCCCCAGTCGAGGCGGCCTGCTCCCACGCGGCCGTTCCGTCGATTTTCCCAAGGAAACCGACAATCGTCGCCCCCCACGCCAAAGTCAGCACAATCGCCGGTACAAAGGCGAAAAGCGCCAAAATGACGAATAGTCGGGAACGGAAGCCGAGTCGTTTCAACACAGGTCTCTACGGCCCTGGGGCTGGGAGGGTTTCGATTAGGAACATATGGAGGGGCCAGACCCCCGTCGAGGTGACAAACCCCCGGCGGCTCACTAGGTTCTATAGTACGGAGCGCCGAGCGCATCGATGATTGTGCTGGGCCTTGGGCCCCGACCATCGGTACGCCCGGCGCCTCGGGGACACCGCGAGGGATACGGCGTCCGCGCCACCAAGCGTTGTTCGGCCCTCGTGGGCAGCTCAGGTGCATCAGCACCGGGCCCATGAGAAGCATGCCGAACCACCGGATGGGCGCGCTCGCCCCCCTCACATACATATGGGAGCTGCCGCATCGCGCAGACCATTGGGCTAGACGCCCAAGGGCGCGTCGCATGCTCCCGCATCGGCGAACAGCCGGAGACAAGTTGACCGACATGGCACGACATTCACACATCGCCCAGGTGCGGGCGCCCATCGCACCAATGCATCGCGGCCCACAGGCGGTCGCACACAGCGGAATCGGCGGGATCGTCCACGCCCCGAACGCGGCCCTCCTCATTGATTTTGACAACGTCACGATGGGGATCCGCTCTGACCTCGGTCAGGAGCTCCGGAACCTCCTCGGCTCCGACATCATCAAGGGAAAGGTCGCCGTCCAGCGTGCCTACGCCGACTGGCGTCGCTATCCGCAGTACATCGTGCCGCTCGCCGAGTCCTCGATCGACATGATCATGGCCCCGGCCTACGGTTCGGCCAAGAAGAACGCCACCGACATCCGCCTCGCGATTGATGCCATGGAGCTCGTCTTCACGCGTCCCGAGATCGGCACCTTCATCCTCCTCTCGGGCGACTCGGACTTCTCGAGCCTCGTGATGAAGATCAAGGAATACGGCAAGTACGTGATCGGCGTCGGCATCCGTGAGTCGTCGAGTGATTTGCTCGTGCAGAACTGCGACGAGTATTACTCCTACAACGCCCTCGCCGGATTGGTGAAGGCGGGCGAAGAGAGCAACGGACAGAAGCGCGATCCGTGGGAGCTCGTCACCGAGTCGATCGACCGCATGGTGCGCAACGGCGACGTCATGCGCAGCGACCGCCTCAAGCAGGTGATGCAGGAAATCGACAGCACCTTTGACGAGAAGGATTTGAACTTCTCTAAGTTCTCGAAGTTCTGTCTCGAGGCTGCACAGAAGGGACTGCTGATCGCGAACAAACTCGACAACGGTCAGCTCGAGGTCTCGCCCGCTAATGGTGCCAAGGTTGCACCGGCCGCCGCGTCGCGTGATGCGTCGCCTGCCGGCGAAGGCGCCGAAGCGCTCGAAGGTCGCGAAGGCCGCGGGGGCCGTCGTGGCCGTCGCGGTGGTCGCGGCCGCAACCGTCGTGATCGTGACGAAACGCCGACGGGCACCACAGCGGACGGCGTGGCTGTCGCCGCTTCGGCCGCTTCGGCCGGGACGACGGAGGTCCTCACGGACTCGACGGCTCCTACGACGGCTCCTACGGCGGCACCGACCGCCGCACCGCAACGCGGCCGCGAGCCGCGTCACCAGCGCACGCCACACGTGGCGCAGGCGCCGCAGGCGCCGCGCGTCACACATGCGCGTCATGCTGCTGACGCCTCGATCGGGACGACGGGAATCCGGCTCACCCGCGACGAAGCGTTCGCCCTCGTGAAGGACGCCGTCACGGCGCTCGTCACAGGCGACGATGCGGTTCCGAGCGAGCGTGTACGCGAGAAGGCGTTCGCGATTCTCGCGCGCGATAGCGAGTCGTTGAGTGAGCGCAACTTCGCGCGCATCCTGCGCGATGCGCACGACGGGAATGTCGTGGATCTGCGCAAGCGTGGCGACGCCTTCGAAGTGACGCTCGCCGCCAACGTCCCCAGTGTCTCCGACCAGCTCAACGAGAAGGAGGCCGCGCTCAAAGCGGTCGCCGATCGTGAGAAGGCCGCGAACACGCCGGTCGTACCGCGGGGTATGGGTCCGCGCAGCGCGCCGGGCCGCCCGGGTCGCGGTGGTCCCGCCAAGGGCGTTCTGCCACCAGACTTCCTCCTGATTGGCGTCGTCGACGACACGC
>JAPLKT010000008.1 GCA_026387895.1 Gemmatimonadota bacterium
GGGAGCGAGGAGCAGAAAAAGCATTGGCTCCCGCGGATGGCGAAGGGCACCGCCATCGGCTGCTTCGGGCTCACCGAGAGTGACCACGGGTCGAACCCCGCCGGGATGATCACGCGCGCCCGTCAGCAGACCGATGGCACCTGGGTGTTGAACGGCGGCAAGATGTGGATCACCAATGGCTCGCAGGCGCACGTGTGCGTGGTATGGGCCAAGACGGAGGACGGCGACGACGACGGGCACAGCATCAAGGGATTCCTCGTCCCCACCGATGCGAAGGGGTTCACCTCACGTCTCGTGAAGGGAAAGCTCTCGCTCCGCGCGAGCGACACGAGCGAGTTGGTGTTCAGCGACATTCATCTCCCCGCCGATGCCGTCCTCCCCAAGAGCGGCGCCCTCAAGAGCCCGCTCATGTGCCTCACGCAGGCGCGCTATGGGATCTCGTGGGGCGCGCTGGGCGCCGCGATGGCGTGTTACGAGGAGGCGCTCTCGTACAGCAAGCAGCGCGTGATGTTCGACCGTCCGATTGGCGGCTTCCAGATTCAGCAGGTGCGCCTAGCCGACATGCTCACCGAGATCACCAAGGGGCAGCTCGTGTCGCTACACCTCGGGCGCATGAAGGACGCGGGGACCTTCACCCCGCAGCAGGTCTCACTTGCCAAGCGCAACAATGTGAACATCGCCACCGACGTCGCACGTGAAGCGCGTCGCCTACTCGGCGGCAACGGGATTATTGCCGAGTATCACTCGATGCGGCACATGGCGAACTTGGAGAGCGTGTACACGTACGAGGGGACGCACGACGTGCACTCGCTCATCCTGGGGCAGGCGGTGACGGGGTTGAACGCGTTCAAGTAGGCAGTGGCCGCGGCCAGCGCGTACTAGAACCTGAAACCTGCACCTATTACCGGGAAGCCCGGGAAAGTGATGCCCTTGGCTGTGCTCACGAATACCAGGTCGAAGGTGAGCCGTTCCCCCATGAAGCGCATCCCGTACGAAACCAGTGCGTCGGCCCAACCGGTGGTGAAGTAGTTCTCGCTGATGAAGGCGGTGCGCTTCGAAAGGCGCCGCTCGCCGCCGATCATGATGAGCTGGTCTTTGGCACTGCGGGACCCGGCAAAGCCGTTGCCGATGCCCACGGTGAGGTTGCCGTCGGGGCTCCCGCCGAATGTGCCGACCAGGTACCCGATGCCGCCGGTGCCGTCAGAGCCCCATCCGGCGAGGAAGACGCCGGCCGAGAGGTTGAAGTTGTCGTGGGCCACGATGCGCACTTTCGGCGTCAGGAACCAGAACTTCGATTCCGGCAACAGCAGTCCGCCACCGCCGATGGTGATGTCGTCGGTGATGCCGTAGGCGGCACTGCCGAGGACCACCCAGTGATCGGCAAAGTACCCCTCGCCCTTGGGGAGCGAGCGCCCCGTGGGGGAAAAGACGAGACGGCTGGCCATCGGGTCTTCGGCCCAATACTCGATGGATCCATCGGCGCGCGTATGCTGCATGCCTGCGGTCATCACTTTCCGAACGGATGCACGCGCAAAGGCGATGCGCCCCGTGAGCCCAATAATCACCACGCTGTCGGCGTCTTGCCGCTCGAGTCGGCCGTAGGTGATGGAGCCATCCTTGAGGACCACCTGGTACGCTGCAGGCGGGGTTTGCTGAGCGCCGGCGGTGGGTGCACCGGCGGTCGCTACCGCACAAGCAACAGCGAAGCAGCCGAGCATAGCGTTCCACGAGCTGGTCAACCGGCGTGCGGTGTTCGGGCTCAGTAGCGTCTGATGCATGGGGGGGCTCCGTCGATTGTGGGGTACCGCGTTCCGCTCAGGTTCTCAGCTTGCCGTACTGCTTGCGCACCGCGCTGAGAATCCATTCCGGCAGATAACGTACCATAAAGACGATCAGCTTGTATCGCGTACTCGGGATGCACACGACGGCCCCCTTGGCGGCGGCCTGTGCCAGGGAGTCGTCTACCACCCGTTCAGCGCTCAGCCAGAGCACGCCGGCGATCGTGGTTTTGTCCATCGCCGCCCGGTCATGGAACTCCGTGTGGGTGAAGCCTGGGCAGAGCGCCTGCACGTGGACGCCCGTACCGCGGAGTTCCTCGTTGAGGGCGAGCGAGAAAATGCGCAGATAGGCCTTGGACGAGCAGTAGTTGGCGTTCCCGGCCCCGTACACGAAACTGGCCACACTTGCCACGTTGATAATGGTGCCGACGCCGCGCTCGATCATGCCGGGGAGCGCCGCGCGGGTGAGCAGCATCGGCGCCATCACATGCAGTTCGAGCATGGTCGCCTGCTCGGCGATAGGACGCGTCACGAGCTTGCCTTTGGTCCCAAAGCCGGCGTTGTTCACCAGGATTTCGAGATTTCCCATCTTGGCGATCCGGTCGGCCACGTGGCGCATTCCGTCGTCACGCGAGAGGTCGGCGGCCAGCGGTTCGGCGCTGATTCCGTACTGCAGGGAGAGCTCATCGGCGAGCGCCTGCAGGCGCGCGGCATCGCGGGCCACAAGCACGAGATCGTGCCCGGCGGCGGCGAGGCGCTGCGCGAAGACCTTGCCGAGTCCAGCTGAGGCCCCGGTGATCAGGGCGACCGTACGACCGGTGAGTGCAGTGTCGGTAGGCATCCGTGGCGCCCCTGCCCTAAGTTGTGGGTGACGAACTACCATAACGTAATGCGTCTCAGGCCCGCCTGCCCAGCCTTGCGAACCCCGCCCCTCCCGACATGTCAATCATCCAGGCGTCGATTCCCATTTTCTTCTTACTGCTCGGGATCGAGTACGCGTATACGCGCGTGCGAGGTGTCCAGCTCTTTCGGCTCAACGATTCGATCGCAGACATCAACATCGGTATTCTGAGTCAGATTACCGGTATTGTGATCAAGGTGGTCACGATTGGCTTCTACTATTGGGTGTGGGAGCACCTGTCGGTGCGCGTGGTGTTCCCGGGGGTCGTCTGGCCGGAGGGGGCGCCATTTACGAGCGCGGTCGGATTCCCCGGGTTCGGCGTCCGGATTCCTGAGCTGGTGAGCTGGGGAGTGGTGTTCGTCCTCGTGGACCTCGCCTACTACTGGTCGCACCGTGCGTCGCACGAGGTGCACCTGTTTTGGGCGGGTCATGTGGTCCACCACTCGAGCGAAGAGTACAACCTGGCTGTGGCGCTCCGACAGAGCGCATTGCATGGGCTATTCATTTGGCTCTTTTACCTCCCGCTGGCGATGCTCGGAATCCCCGCGCTGATGTGGGTGGTCTGCCACGGCATCAACCTGATTTATCAGTTCTGGATTCACACCCGGGCGGTCGGGCGCCTCAGCCCGTGGGCAGAGTACGTGCTGAACACGCCGAGTCACCACCGGGTACATCATGGGGTGAATCCCAAGTATCAGGATAAGAACTACGCTGGGGTTTTTATTACCTGGGACCGCGTCTTCGGGACCTTTGTTGTAGAGGATGAGGAGCCGGTGTATGGCATTACGCATCCGCTCCAGACATGGAACCCGCTGTGGGCGAATCTGCACGTATTTGTGGAGCTGTGGCGCCTCTTTTGGCTCACCCGCGGCTGGCGGAATAAGACTCGGGTGCTGTTTGGGAGCCCGAACTGGCGGCCGCCTGAGGCTGGGGCGCCGATTGTGCCACCGGAAGTAACGGTGGACAACATTCGGAAGTTTGATCCAGAGATTCCGCCCGGGTTGATGCGCTATGTAGTCGTGCAGTTTGTGCTGGCGATTCTTGCGGGGATGCAGCTGCTGGCTCTGTCCAAGGTGCTGCCTGGCTCCCAAACGGCCGCGCTAGCGTTCTACGTCGTTTTGACGATCACCAATATTGGCGGGTTGCTGGAGGGGGAGGGATGGGCGCGGGTGCTGGAGCAGCTCCGGTTGTTGTCGTTGGCTTCGGCCTGCGCCACCCTCCTGATGACCGGTGCGCTTCCCCGCGGCCCGGTGGCGCTCGCGTTCGGCGGGTTATTGCTGTGTTCTCTGTGGCTCCGCACTCTGCCGACTGCTCCCCCCCATCGCTAACTTTCAGCCGTACCCCTAAACCGAGGATTTCGCGGTGAAGATCGCCGTGTGTATCAAGCGCGTTCCAGACATGGACGTCCGCTTTAAGATTGGAGCCACTGGCACCTCAGTAGACGAGGCCGGGCTCAAGTTCGACATCAGCGATTTCGATGGCTACGCCGTGGAGGCTGCGCTCCAGATCAAGGAGAAGGCCAACGCCGGTGAAGTCGTCGTGATCTCCCTCGGCGCCGACAACGTGCAGGAGACGTTGCGCAAAGCGATGAGCATGGGCGCCGATCGCGCGGTGCAGCTCAAGCACGATGCGCCGGTGTTCGACAGCTTCGCGATCGCGACGGCGCTTGCCGCCGAGATCTCCACTGGTGGCTATGACCTCGTCATGTTCGGTCGTATGTCGATCGACACTGCGAATCAGGCCACGGGCACGATGGTTGCCGAGTTGCTCGGCCTGCCGATTATTACCGCGATCTCGAAGCTCGACTTCGACGGTGGCAAGGTGAAGGCACGTCGTGAGCTTGAGGGCTCGTACGAGTTGATCGAGTGCCCGCTTCCGGCAATCGTGACCATTGACGAAGGGATTGCGCGTCCGCGCTACCCGTCGCTCAAGGGCATCATGGCGGCCAAGAAGAAGCCGCTCGAGACCAAGCCGGCGCAGATCGGTGAGCAAAGCTATACGCTCGACAAGATGGAACTCCCCGCCGAACGCGCCGCTGGGCGAATTGTAGGTGAGGGGAAGGACGCTGTCCCCGAACTCGTGCGACTCCTCAAGGAAGAGGCGAAGGTACTCTGATGTCGAACATTTTCGCATTCGCCGAGACGCGTGGTGGAGAGTTACGCCGCGCAGCGCTTGAGGCGGTGACCGCAGCTCGTCAGACCGCCGATCAGATTGGTGGCGAAGTCCGTGTGCTGATCGCCGGCGCGCCCGGTATCGCGGTGCACGCCGCGAAGCTTGCGGCGCACGGCGCTGATATGGTGCTCGTGGTGGAGCATGAGGCGTTCACGCACTACAATCCCGAAGCGCTTGCGGCGACGCTCGCGGCAGGGCTCGCGAACAACTATCGCGCCGCATTTTTCTCGGCGTCGGCACAGGGGAAGGATCTCGCGCCGCGTGTTGCGGCCAAGCTCAAGGTGGCATTGGCGAGTGACGTGACCGAGTTCGCATTCAGTGGCGACGCCGTGGTAGCCAAGCACCCCGGCTACACGGGAAAGATTGTGCAGACGCTCACGCTGAAGGCTACACCGGCGATCATCTCGCTTCGTCCCGGTGCGGTGCTGCCCAAGGAATCGCCGAAGGCCGGTACGGTGCAGAACATTCCGAGCGCCGGTGATCCGTCGGCGTCGCGTGTCGTGGTGACCGACACCGTGGTTGGCGGTGGCGCCAAGCTCGATCTTGGCGAAGCGCCGGTCATCATCTCCGGTGGTCGCGGACTCAAGGAAGCGGCGAACTTCGCGCTCGTGGAAGATCTCGCGGCGGCGTTCGGCAATGCAGCGGTCGGTGCGACGCGCGCGGTGACGGACGAAGGGTGGCGTCCGCACAGCGACCAGATCGGTCAGACCGGTCGTTTGGTGAGCCCCGATCTCTATGTGGCGTGCGGCATCTCCGGCGCGATTCAGCATTTGGCCGGCATGCGCACCAGCAAGACGATCGTCGCGATCAACAAGGACAAAGAAGCACCGATCTTCAAGATTGCCGATTATGGGATTGTGGGGGACGTGCTGGAGATCCTTCCCGTCCTGACCGCAGCAGTGAAAGCAGCCAAGCAGGGCGCGTAGTATCGAAGGGCACCGCGTTCCACGCAGTCCACGCGGTGCCCTCGGTAATTCCCACCCCCGATGGAGCACGACATGAGCGCTGGGCACGTTCTCTTTACGATCATTTTCGTCTGCGCCCTCGGGTTCTTCGCGGCGAACATCCAACGCCTGATCGGAGAACTGCAACTCGGTCGTACGGATGACTCCCGGTGGAACGATCTGCCGACGCGCTTCGGGAACTTCCTGCGCATCGGCATCTTCCAAGAGAAGATCTTCCGCGACTCGATCGCGGGCCCAATGCACGCCGCCATCTTCTGGGGATTTGGCATTCTCACGCTGGGAACCATCGAGTTTCTGATCGGCGGCGTGATCCCGGGATTCAACTTCCAGCCGTACTTCATCGCGCCGGTCTATGCGTTCTTTGCGCTGAATCAGGACGTATGGGCGGCGCTGGTGATCGCCGCCGTTGGAATGGCGCTCTTCCGCCGTCTCACCAAGCGCGTCAAGCGCCTGCAGTGTGCAGAGACGCACCCGAATGATCCGCTCTTGATCTTGAGCTGGATTGCCTCGCTCATGATCACGATGTTCGCCTACGAGGCGTTCGAGATGGTCGCGCATCCAGACACAATGACCCCGATGCTCCGTCCCATCTCCTTCGGCGTGGCGATGGCGTTCTCGTGGATGTCGCCAAGTGCGGCCTCTGTGGCGCATGATCTGGCTTGGTGGGCGCACGGGCTGCTCGTGCTCGGCTTCCTGAACTATCTGCCGTATTCCAAACATCTGCATGTGGTGGCGTCGCTTCCGAATGTGTTCCTCTCGAACACGAGCGGGCCAGGGCAGAAGGGTGTGATGAAGGCGATGGACTTGGAAGGCGATCTCGAAGTGTTCGGCGCCAAGGATGTCACGGACCTCTCGTGGAAGTCGCTGCTCGACGGGTTCGCCTGCACCGAGTGTGGCCGTTGCACGAGCGTCTGCCCGGCGCACACCACCGGCAAACTGCTCAGCCCGCGCAAGATCATGATCAATGTGCGCGAGCGGCTCGAGTCGTACGCGCATGCGGCGGATAAGTCGACCGTCGCTGATCGCACGCTGCTCGACGGCTACATCACCGAAGAAGAGCTGTGGAGCTGTACGAGCTGCGGCGCCTGCGTGCAGGAATGCCCAGTGAGCATCGATCAGCTCAGTGTGATCATGGAGTTGCGCCGCAATCTCGTGCTCGGCGAGAGTCGCTTCCCTGCGGAAGTGATGCCCGCGTTCGAGAGCATGGAGCAGCGTGGCTCGCCCTGGGCCTTCGATCCGGGCGATCGCGGCAAGTGGGCCGAGGGGATGAATATCCCGACGATGGCTGAGATGGCCGAGCGTGGCGAGCGCCCTGAGGTGCTCTACTGGGTTGGGTGCATGGGAAGCTTCGACGATCGGGCCAAGAAGACGACCGTGGCGTTCGCACAGATCATGCAGGCGAGCGGGGTGAAGTTCGCGATCCTCGGTCAGGAAGAGAAGTGCAACGGCGATCCCGCGCGTCGCATGGGCAATGAGTATCTGTATCAGATGCTCGCCAAGGACAACATCGAGACGTTGGACAAGTATGGCGTGCGCACGATTGTCACCGCGTGCCCGCATTGCTTCCATCAGATCGGCAATGAGTTCCCGCAGCTCGGCGGCAACTACGATGTGGTGCATCACAGCACGTTTATCGAATCCCTGCTGGAGCAGGGACGTGTGCCAATCGTGCAGGAGCTGCACGGGCCGGTGCGCACCTTCACGTACCATGACTCGTGCTACCTTGGGCGCTACAACGACGTGTACGATGCGCCGCGCGAAGCGCTGCGGCGTGCGTTGCCGGTCATGAACCTCGTGGAAATGCCGCGCTCCAAGGACAAGGGTCTCTGCTGTGGCGCCGGTGGTGGGCGCATGTTCATGGAGGAGACGGTCGGCAAGCGCATCAACGTGGAGCGCGCAGAAGAGGCGCTCGCGACCGGTGCCGACGCGATCGCCGTGGCCTGCCCGTTCTGCATGACGATGATGGCCGACAGCGTGAAGTCACGCAACGCGAATGTTGAGGTGTACGACATCGCGGAAGTGGTCGCAGGGCAGCTGCGCGCGTAGGAGATCGCGCGCAGCTCTCTAGGCGGCGGGACGCTCGGGCGTCTTGCCGCCGACGATGATTGCAGCCGCTGTCAAATCACCGGTGACGTTCAGCACCGTGGCCACGCGGTCTGGAATCGCGTCGAGCGCAATCAGGATGCCGATCCCTTCGGCGGGCAGTCCAATCTGAACGAAAAGCGGCGTCAGGAGGAGGAAGGCACCGTTCGGCACGCCGGGGGCCGCGAAGGAGAGGAACACGCCGGCGAAGGCAATCGTGGCGAGCTCGCGGAATCCAAGCGGCACGCCGTAAAACCAGCCAATAAAGCAGGCGCCAACAGCCCACGTCATCGGCGCCGCCACTTTGAGGGTGCTGACCGCCAACGGGAGCACGAATCCACTCGCCTGACTCGGGAGTTGAAGCTGGCGATCTGCGCTGTCAATCAATGCCGGTAGCGACGCCACCGACGAGGCCGAAGATAAGCCAATCAGCTGGACTGGGACGGCCGCCTTTGCGAATTGCCGAAATGGGATTCCCCCGAAGAGTGTGACCAGGGGATAGAACAACAGCGTTATCGCGAGGCTAAAGCCCGAATAGACGACCACGTAATACCCAACCGCCCCAGCGAACGCCGAGCCGGTGTGCGCGGCGAGTGGTACCACGAGCGCAAAGACGCCGATCGGTGCGAGGGCGATGACAGCACCGACCAAGACCTGCATCGTGTCGCCAATGCCGCGGAACACCTCGACGAGCTGCGTGCGTGTCGCAGACTCCACGCGCGTGAGCGCGAGCGCGAACAGAATGGTGAACAGCACCAGCTGCATGAGCGCGCCGTTCGCAGCAGCCGCAATCGGGTTGGTTGGAAGTAGTGAGTTGACCCATGCGCCCACGGACTGCACCGGCCCTGCCTTCGCGATCTCACTGGTGACTTCCGCCGCGCCAGGAGGAAGCGCGGGGTGCACCCCACCGTTGGACGGCAGCGCGCCAAACGCGATTGGCGCTAACGGCACGGCAATCGCCGCCACGAAGGTGAGGAGTCCGAAGAACACCAGCAGCGTGCGACGGCCCACGGTGCCGAGGCTCTGCATGCCGCCGGCTGAGCCGAGGCCCGTGATGATGAGCGACACGACAAGCGGGATGACCGTCATGCGGATGGCGTTCACCCAGAGGGAGCCGATTGGCGCCAGGAAGTCGACGGCGGCAAGCAGCTGGGGGTTCCCGAGTGCGCTGACCCCGATTCCGAGGAGCATCGCCAACACGAGGGCGAGAAGGACACGCGATGTGGATTTCATAGTTACATCATGAGGTCGCCACCCGTGATGTCGAACGACGCGCCGGTGATATAACCGGCGGCATCTGACGCCACGAAGGCAATGAGGTCAGCCACTTCCCGTGCCCCGAGTTCGTGCAGGCGCAGGACGGCTGCTCGCCCCAGGCCGCGAGCCGCGCCAGTCACTAGGGCGACGCGACCGGTCAGGTCGACGAGTCTGGCGACGGGGGATTCATTCACGTGCGAACGATACCCACCGGGCGACTCCTCCGCGAGCGTGCGCCCCTAGGTTGCGCCCCTAGCGTGCGCCTCTGTAGATGCGCCCCCTCTACCCCCGCGCCGCCGTCCGGGGCATTCTTGTAGGGTCGTATAGCGCCGTCCCACGCATAGCTGCCCCATGAGGGCCACCGATGACCCGATTCCGTACGCTCGCACTGCTGCTCGCTCTGCTTCCCGCTGTGGCTGCCGTCCCCGCGGCTGTCCGTGCCCAGGGCCCCGTTGATCTCGCCAACGCCAAGCCGGGACGCCTCATGTCCCAGCCGATCGACGAGGAATACACCAAGAAAATCAAGGAATACACCACCGAGCCGTTCTTCCTCTCCCCGCTCGTGGATTACATGCCGGCGGCCAAGGGGATCCCGACCCCCAAGGCGGTACTCGGCGATATCGCGGGTGCGCCGACCAAGTTGCCGTACTCGAAGGAGGTCTACGAGTACATGCGCTTGCTGGCCAAGAGCACGCCGCGCGCCAAAGTGGTGTCGATTGGCACCACCGAGGAAGGACGTGAGATGATCGCTGTGGCGGTTGCGAGCGAACAGTTGATGGCGAAGCTCGAGGAGAACCGGGCGAAGCTGTCCAAGCTCGCGGATCCGCGCACCATCAAGATGGATGACGCCGAAGCGGATCGGATCGCTGCCGAGGTAAGCGGATCGGATCGCCGCTGAGGTTGCGCCGGTGTATTACATCACAGGCACCATTCATAGCACGGAAGCCGGTGCCCCCACCGCGCTGATGGAGCTCGCGTATCGACTGGCGGTGGATGAGAGCCCGTATGTGCGCAACATCCGCGAGCATGTGATCACGCTGATCACGCCGATTGTTGAAGTCGACGGCCGAGATCGCGTGGTGGATCTCTACAACTGGAAAGTGAAGCATCCAGGGGAGACGTCCCCGAGCGCGCTCTACTGGGGCAAGTATGTGGCACACGACAACAATCGTGACGCGATGGGGATGACGCTCAAGCTCACGCAGAACGTCCTGAACACCTACGTCTCGTGGAAAGCGATGGCGCTGCACGACCTGCATGAGTCGGTCGCGTATCTGTACGACAACACAATCGGCGATGGGCCGTTCAATGCCTGGCTCGACCCGCTCGTTACGAACGAATGGCAGTTGATCGGCTGGAACAACGTGCAGGAAATGACGCGCTACGGCATGCCCGGCGTATTCGCCCACGGCACGTTCGACACGTGGAGCCCGGGCTACCTGATGTTCATTGCCGCCACGCACAACGGCATCAGCCGCTTGTACGAGACCTTCGGCAATGGTGGCACGGCAGAGACGGTGGAACGCACCCTCGGACCCAACGACACCGAGCGTACCTGGTACAAGCAGAACCCACCGCTCCCGAAGGTGAAGTGGTCACTGCGCAACAACAACAACTACGAGCAGACCGGATTGCTCGTGTCGCTCAGCTATGTCGCGAACAATCGCCGCCAGCTGATGCGCAACTTCTACGAGAAGTCCAAGCGCTCGATCCTGAAGGCCAAGACCGAGGGTCCGGCGGCGTACATCTTGTCGGCGAACGATCCGCGCCCCGGCGCCCAGGCCA
>JAPLKT010000114.1 GCA_026387895.1 Gemmatimonadota bacterium
CCGCGTACAATGACGCCACTCCGGCCGTGACCCGCGCCTACGATGCCCTAGCAGCCTGTCGGAGTTCGCGGAAGGATGGGGTTAAGGATGTTCCTCGGCGTTTTTTTTGCGGAGGCCGTGATCCGCCCGGTTTCTCGCAGTGCGGGATGGGTTTTCAAGTGGTTGGGTAGGTGGAGAGATCGCGGGAGGCCATGTTGGTTCGCTGGGGCCGATTCAGGTGGCGACGGGCGTGGCTTTGAGCTGTGCTCCGAGGCGGTGGAGACGCCGGAGGTTGTAGGCGAGGGTCAGCAAGGTCCATTCGGTGGCCACTCCGGCCAGGCCGCGCAGACGAAAGGCGCGAAAGCCGAGGGCCGCTTTGAGGATGCCGAAGATGGGTTCGACGGTTTGCTGCCGCAGCTTGTAGCGGGCACGCCCGGCTTTGGTGGCGACCCGGTGGGCCATCTGTTCGGTCCACGGGGCGGCAGGGTCAGGCGCGGCGGGATCGGCTTTTTTCTCCAGATCGCCCACGCGGCGTCCGTGCCGCTCGCGGCTCATGGCGGCGAGGACGCGCAAGCCGTTGGGTTGGCCGTCGGTACCGCTCTCCACGGTGCGCACGGCGGCTTCGCTCACAAAACCGCTGTCGATAAGTACTTCGGCCACGGGACCGGCGGCGGCCTCGACCGCGGCGAGGCTCGGCACGAGTTGCTCCTTGTCGTTGGGGGCGTCGCTGACGCGCTGGCCAACGATCAGTCGGCTCTCCACTTCAACCGCGGCCTGCGCGTTGTAGCACTGCTCGAAACCGCCGCCGCTCACCGGCATGATGCGGCTTTCTGGGTCGGTGAAATTGACTTGGTCCTTCGGATTGGGCGCGTCGCTCGGGGGCTGCGGTTCCTTGCCACGGGGCTTTTTGCCGGTGGCTCGCGTGGCGTCGCGGGTGGCCAGTTTGCGCTCATACTCAGCGCGTTCCAGGGCGGCGCGAGCTTGCGCGCGGGCCTCGATCTCGGCGCGCGCCTGAGCCAGTTTGGCTTTGCGCTCCTGACGACGCTGCACCTCGGCGGGGATCGACAGGCCGTCGTCGAGTGGGGTGCTGTCAGCGTCCTCAGCTTTGCGCAGGAGCTCTTCGATTTCCAGGTCTAGCTCCCCCATGAGTTTCCCCGCCCGCCCGTGGCTGACGGCCGCGTGTTTACTGGCGTTGGCCAGCACCTTGGTCCCGTCGATGGCCACGGTGATGCCTCCCACTTTGAGCACCCCGCAACTCGCGCTCAACTCGATGACCCGCGCGAAACTGCGCGCCAGCAGTTCGCGATTTTTCCGGCGAAAGGTGCAGATCGTGTCGTGATCGGGATGGGTGTCGGCGCAGAGCAACCGCACAGCCACGCGATCATGAGTCGCCGCCTCAATCTGCCGGCTGGAAAAGACCCCGGTGGCGTAGCTGTAAATGAGTAGCCCGAGCAAGACAGATGGCGGGTATTGGGCGTCGCCGGTGCCGCGCTCGTTGACCCGCACGCCGCGCAGGTCGAGTTCGCCGACGGCATCCATGATGAAGTGGACAAGATGATCCGCCGGTACCCACTGCCGAAGGTCCGGTGGCAGCAGGAGTGGCGTGTCGTGGTCGATATTGACGAAGCGGGCGGGCATACTCTCATAACCCGCTCATCGCAAAAACCGTGGGGGGAAAGTCCGACAGGCTCCTAGGGGGCGAGGACGAACCCCGTGCCGGCGTGGGTGTAGTGGCCCGTGAACCCGACGTCGCTCTCCGCGGGATTGACGGTCACAAGGTTGGCGGTGCGCGCCCCGTAGGGATCGTAGTCGTAGCGGGCGCGGACGGCGCCGGTGGCGTCCACCAGTTCGCGGATGCTGCCGAGGTGGTCGGTGGTGTAGTAGAGGCGGGTGACTCCTCCGCCGGCGGGCAGCCGCTCCTCGCCGTTGCCGTAGTAGCGGCGCACTTCGCCGGGCGTCCCGCTTTGGCTCGCGCGGCTCTCGATCAGGCCCAGGCCC
>JAPLKT010000073.1 GCA_026387895.1 Gemmatimonadota bacterium
CTTCGGACGATTTGTCCGAAGGTCGCATGTCGGCGACTGCCTGTACCGAAACACTCAGGACACTCGGTCATAAAACCGGTCAACTTGTCCAGTTTTGCGCGTTATATTATCTTCGCTGTCAATGCTTCCGACAGTTGCGGCTCATGTTTTGATTGCCGATAACGATGATATCGTCGCCGGTGTGCTGCTGCACTACCTCGAGGGACGAGGGCACCGCGTTGAGCGCTGCACGAATGGCCCTGATGCGCTCCGCTGCATCCGAGACGGCGCTTTCGACGTCGCGCTCCTCGATAGTCAGCTGCCAGAACTTGACGGCCTCGACGTCCTGCGCCGTACCCGCGAGGACCCATTCCCGCCGGCATGCATCATCACAACCGAGCAGAGCACGATCGACACGGCGGTCGCCGCGCTGAGGTCCGGTGCCTCCGACTACCTCGCTAAGCCGTATCGGCTTGACGAGATCGATATCATGGTGCGTCGTGCGGCCGAGAAGCGACGGTCGAGCCTCGACACCTCCCGGATGCAGCGGCGGTTGTTCCGGATGGAAGCCCCCCACGCTCTAGATTCGGAGGCGCTCTCCATGCAGGCGGCACTCGTCGCCGCTGCGCGCGCCGCCCAATCGCACGGATCGGTGTTAATCGTGGGGGAGCCCGGAACCGGAAAGTCTACGGTGGCGCGATACCTTCACCAACTGTCGCCGCGCTCCGCGGGTCCAATGGTGGAGGTGAACTGCGACCTCCTCGACCCGCAACGGGCCCGTGCCGCGTTATTCAGTACGCCGGCCGACGCGGTCGACGCGGCCGACACACAGGCCCGTGCACTCCCACGCACGGTCGGGGCGCTCGAGGAAGCCGCGGGCGGCACCGTTATTTTTTGTGATGTCGAATGGCTCGACCAAGCATCGCAGGCGGCGCTCGCCGAGGTCCTGGCCGCTGGGGAGTATTGCCGTGACGGCGCGGATGCGCGGCTCTCGGTTGACGCGCGAGTAATTGCGACGACCCTGACGGTAATTGGGGAGCAGCACGAGATTCGTGCTGACCTGCTGCAGCAGCTGAGCGGCGAGCTCATCGCCCTTCCCACACTCCGCGCCCGTGCCGCAGATATTCTACCGATCGCCGAACGGTATGTGCGCGACGCCGCGCCGCGCGCGCCTCACGTGCTCACCGATGCAGCCATCGCGGCACTGCTCAAATACCATTGGCCCGGGAATCTGCGGGAACTGCGTGCCGTTATCACACGTGCCGTCGTGATTGCACCCAAGGACGTCATTGATGCCAAGCACTTGATGCTGCCGCCGCACGCCGGGCTCGAGGTTACGTCCCCCGTGGATGACTCCCTCGACGCCATGGAATGGCGTCATATTCAGGTGGTGCTGGGGCGCGTGGGTGGGCACCAGGGACGTGCCGCTGCGCGGCTGGGGATTTCCTCCAAGACGCTCTACCGCAAGATTCGAGAGTATGGAGTTCCTCGCAGCGACATTCCTGGGAGCATATGAAAGTTCTCGTCATCGAAGATGATCCCACGGTCGGCCAGTTCGTGAAGCGCGGACTGGAAGAGCAGCGGTGGGGGGTGGACTTGTGTACCGACGGCATTGAGGGCGAGCGTCTCGCACGCGCGCAGCACTACGATGTGGTGGTGCTCGATATGCGGCTTCCGGGCCGCTCAGGACTCGAGGTCCTGCGCAACCTTCGAGCACGCGGCTTCGAACGCCCCGTGCTCGTGCTCACCGCGCAGGACGCCGTCGACGCCAAAGTTGAGACGCTGCGCGCTGGTGCCGACGACTATGTCACCAAGCCATTCGCGTTCGAGGAACTGCTGGCGCGCGTCGAGGCACTCGCCCGTCGGCCGCGCGCCTTAGCTGCGGCGATCCTCACCGTCGGCGATCTCGAACTCAGCCTCGACGCACGCGAAGTCAAACGTGCGGGACAGCTGGTGGAACTCACCCCCAAAGAATTCCTCGTCCTCGAGTACTTGATGCGCCACGTGGGACGAGTGATGAGCCGCACGCTCATCACAGAGTACGCGTGGGGCTACCAGTTCGACCCCGGCACGAACATCGTAGATGTTGTGATCAATCATCTGCGCAAGAAGGTCGACGTGCCCGGCGGCAAGAAACTCATCACCACGATTCGTGGGGTGGGTTACGTGATCAAGGGCTAACGGGCTCGCGCCGTGGCCTCAATCCGCGTCCGCATCACGGCGAGCTATACGCTCGCGCTGCTCGGAACCATGGCGACCTTTACGGCCCTGCTCGTCGCCGAGCGCCGTGTCGAGGTGACGCGCGAACTCAGCGCGCGTGCGATCGCCAACGCGGACATCGGCGCCCGAATGCTTGAGCAGGGAGGGGTCGAGAGCCAGCTCACGGTCATCACCGATTCGTTAATCGGTCAGGAACTCAACGCCAATATGCGCCGCCGACTCGATGCGGTGCCCGAGTTCATCATCGTCGCGGACTCGGCGCGCATCATCTATTGGTCGCCGGCCGTCGCACGGCTCGGTCAGGCGGACAAAGAGCGCATCAGCGAACTCGCACTCCGGCTTTTACCCGGCGATCCGTTGCGCCTGATTAGCCTCGACAGCTTGCGGTCCGATGTGATCGTCGCCGCGCGCCTCGAGGACCCACGCGTCACCCCGGGCGTGCGGCGGGTCGTGGCCGCGGTCTCCGCCGCACGCATCGATGAATCGGTGGCGAATATCATGGGGCTGGCGTTGCGGTTCGGTCCCGTGGTGGTGCTTATCGCCATTCTCACCGCCTGGCTCATCGCCGGCCGCCTGCTCGTGCCGGTCGATCGCATGATTAATGACGTCGAGGCAATCTCCGACGGACGGTCGCTGCACAAGCGCATCCCCGTCGACGACGAAGGCGACGAAGTTGGCCGCCTCGGCGTGACGCTCAATGCCATGCTCGCACGCCTCGAAGTGTCGTTCGCGGGACTGCGCCGCTTCACCGCTGATGCGAGCCACGAATTGAAGACCCCGCTCACCGTGCTCCGCGCAGACATCGAACGCGCCATGACCACGCAGCCAGGCACGACCGACCAGCTCGTCGCGCTCGAAGAAGCGCTGCAAGAGACCACGCGTATGGCGGACCTCGTGGAGTCGCTCCTGACACTCGCCCGATCGGACGAGGGGCGCTTCGATATCCACCGCGAAGTCGTCCCGCTCGAACCGCTTGTGCGCGACGTCGCAGAGACAGCGAACATCCTCGGCGAGGAGGCGGGACTCACCGTGACGCTCGGACCAATCGCCCAGGTGAGCGTCGGGGGCGACGTCGTACGTCTGCGCCAACTGTTCCTGAACCTGATCACGAACGCGATCAAGTACACAGCCAAGGGCGGGAGTGTCGACATTTCGCTCACGCTCGTGGACGGCATTGCGCTGTTCGCCGTGAAGGACACAGGCATCGGGATTGCCGGCGCCGATCTCCCGTTCATTTTCGACCGCTTTTGGCGCGTCGACCGCGCGCGCACACGTGTTGAGCGCGGTGGCGTGGGTCTCGGACTTGCGATTAGCCAGTGGATTGCGCAGGCGCATGGCGGGTCCATTCTCGTCGCGAGTCGCTTGGGGAGGGGAAGCACGTTCACGGTGTCGATTCCCACCATACGCGACTCGAGCGCGACCAGGGTGTAGAGCTCACAGCCCCCGCCGGACGAGGGTGACGAGGGTCCTGCCTATGCGCAGCCCTCGGAACATGCAAGAGGAGGGGACACCGCGCGGATTGCACAATGCTAACTCGCGATTAAGCAAATCTTAATGTTCGCCCATTACCGAACGGGGAAACGGCGAGTAGCTTCTCCCTCTGTCAGAGCTTGTCTCACGGTTTCCACAGCCGCAAAGGAAAGGACACTTGCTCAACAACTTGCTGGAGTCGAGGGCCCAAAAGCAACGCTCAACGGGCGGTGCCATTGGCAGCTTTGTATTCCACGTAGCGGTCGCCATCTTCGCCGTCCAAGCCACGCTCAATGCGGGGCAGAAGAGTAAGGTGAAGGAGGAAAAGATCGACTTCGTCGAGACAAAGAAGGACGAACCACCCCCGAAGGACGAGCCGAAGCCACCGCCACCAGAGGCAGTCGCTGACGCTCCGACGGTTAAGGGGTTCCAGGTACTCACCGCGCCGATCAACATCCCGGACGTGCTCCCAGAAATCGACCTCTCGAAAAAGCTCACGAATGAGAGCGACTTCTCGGGGAAGGGAACGGCCGGTGGTCGTAGCAACGGTGTTGTGGGTGGAAAGGTCGAACTGCCGACCAATCCTGATCAGCCGCTCATGGAATTCCAAGTGGAGAAGCCGGTGATGCAGGCGCCTGGTTCGGCGTCCCCGCGTTACCCGGACATCCTCAAGAGCGCCGGCGTTGAGGGTGAAGTCATCGCCCAATTCGTGGTGGACACCCTCGGCCGTGCCGAGATCAACACCTTCAAGGTGCTGAAAACATCGCATGACCTGTTCGCTTCGGCGGTCAAGAATGCGTTGCCGAACATGCGGTTCATCCCGGCGGAAGTCGGGAACAGGAAGGTGAAGCAGCTCGTACAGCAACCGTTCGTGTTCGGCATCCAGAAGTAATCTCGGTACTTCACTACTCAACGCGTTAGGAGTTTTCGAAATGAATCTCTCCATGGTCGAGCTGTACACCTCGATGGGCGGCTTTGCAAAGGGTATCGTGTATACCCTTTTCCTTATGTCCATGTATTCGTTGACCGTCATGTTCCAGAAATGGTGGTACCTCCGGTCGGCACAGAAGGAGACGCTGAAGTTCGCGCCTGAGTTCTCGCAGTTCCTCGAGGAGGACAACCTCACCGAAGCGATCAACCTCGCGGTCAGCTACAAGAAGTCGCACGTAGCACGCGTCCTCGGCAACTCGCTCACCGAAATCAAGCCGTTGATTCAGGACGGTTCGGTGACGGTCGCCGACATCAACTCGGCAGAACGTGCGGTCGAGCGTGAAATGCTGATGACGATTGTGCTGCTGAAGCGTGGACTGGGCGTGCTGGCCACCGTCGGCGCCACGGCGCCGTTCGTCGGTCTGCTCGGCACCACGATGGGTATCGTCAACGCCTTCGTCGGCATGGCCGCGGGCGGCGGTGGTGGTATCGGCGCGATCTCGGCCGGTGTCGCCGAGGCCCTGATCACGACGGCGTTCGGTCTGCTCGTCGCTATCCCAGCGGTGTGGGCGTACAACTACTTCCAGACCAGAATCGACAACATCATGGCCGAAATGACCTACAGCTCGAAGGAGATGATCGACTATCTCATCAAGGCCGTGTCGGGCGAGTTCGGTCGTAGCCGCTTCACCCGTGAGTTCAACACGGTCGCGCAGGCTGCCGGTAAGTCGGCGGTCTAAGGTTCGCTCACCCACCACTTCGGAGCCTATCCGATGTCGATGTCAATGGGAGGGGGCGGCGTCAAGGCCGAACCGAACGTCACGCCAATGATCGACGTGATGCTCGTACTGCTGATCATCTTTATGATCGTAGTGCCGCAGATCAACGCGGGCTTCGTGGCTGAGCCGCCCCAGGGGCAGAACCTGAAGCCCCACCCCGAGGAAGACAACGATCGCGTGCTTGGTATCGACGTGAACGGTCAGTACTTCCTCGATAAGAAGGCGGTCCCCAACGAGCAGTTGGGCGACATCCTGAAGCGAATCTATGATGCGCGTACCAGCGACAAGATTCTCTACCTGAAGGCCCACAAGGACCTCAAGTACGAGAAGATCGTTGATGCGCTCGACATCGCCGCCAAGTCAGGCGTGCGTGTCACTGGCATGATCTCCGATCAGTTGAGCAACACCAAGTCCGTGGTGGAAGGCGACAACCTCGGCGATTCCATGAAGAAGGGGAAACCCTAATGTCTATGAGCACCGGTGGCGGCGGGCTGACCAATGAGCCCAACGTAACTCCTATGATTGACGTGCTCCTCGTGCTGCTGATCATCTTCATGATGATCCTGCCGATGAGCCGGAAGGCAATCGACGCGCAGCTCCCGGACCCGAAGCCGGCGGTCGCAACCGCCAACTCCGTGTCCAACCAGATCGTGCTCGAAGTTAAGCCGAGCCCGACTGGCGAGGGCCTCTTCTTCGTGAACTCGGAAGCTGTCGAGGGACTGAAGCTTCGTGATCGGCTGAAGGAGATCTACGACGGCCGCCCAGAAAAGATTATGTTCGTCAAGGGCGATCCGCAGGTGAAATATCAGGACGTGATCTTCGCGATGGATGCCGCCCGTGGCGGCGGCGTGAAGGTCATCGGCATGACGCCAAAGGACAACGGCCCCGCTGCTGCCGCCCCGGCGGCCAAAAAGCGCAAGTAATCGCGCGCCGAGCGCCTGTTTGATCAGTCGGACCTTACGGCCGGCGAACCTTTTCGGGTTCGCCGGCCGTATTATTGAGGAGAAATGACAGAACCCACTCCAGACACCACGCGTCGGCCATATCGGCCCCCGGTCGGGATTCCGCTTCCACAGCAGAATCGCGTGGGGAGTGCTGTTGTGTCCACGATTGTCCACCTCGGGCTTCTCCTGCTCCTGCTCGGCCCGTTCTGGATCACGCTCGTGCTGGACAAGAAGGATGCCGGCATGGGACCCGGGCCCGCCGGTGGTGGCGGTGGTGGGCGCCGCGGCAATGGCGGGATCGTGGCCGAGCGCTTGCAGTACGTGCAGGTCGCCCCGCAAACGCAGCCGCAGATCGTGGCGCCCAAAGTGATTCCTCCGCCGGTCGTGAAGCCGCCGGAGGTCAAGCCACCCGAGCCGGTTGTTCCGCCAACGCCTGAGCCGGTCAAGACCACCACCGAGCCCCCTAAAGACGCTGCCCCCGTTGCCGGAACCGGCGGGGGCAGTGGTCGCGATGGGACTGCTGGCAATGGCCCTGGGACCGGCGGCGGTAGTGGCTCTGGGAACGGCACGGGGAAGGGGTCCGGTGTGGGGGCGGGGACCGGGGGCGGGGAGGGTAAGATTTACCCGCCGAGCGTGACGACCTTGGCGATCCTGCCGCTGCCGGTCCCGTCAAAAGTGCGCCCCTATAAGCTGGTCGCCGTCTTTGAGGTTGACGAGAAGGGGAAGGCCAAGCTCATTCGGTGGAACGAGAGCAAGGACGGCGACTACAACCGCAAGATCAAGCTGATGCTCGACGAGGTCCGGTTCCGCCCCGCGGTCCGTCCTGACGGGACCACCGTGCGTGACACAGCCTTCGTGACCGCCGAGGTCCCCAGCGCCGGCTGAGGTTGCCCCCCCCCGGCAGCCCCAGGGTGACAAAAAGTTTGCCGGTGGCTCTATTGTAGCTTCCGCACCCACGAACCGGTCGCTAACTTACTCAGGTTGTGGGTAAACCCTAGCCGACCACCATGAGCCAACCGACTGCTGAGAAGGGCCAGTTCGTGAAGGCGATGACTCTCACCGATGCCACGATGCTCGTGGCAGGATCCATGGTGGGATCTGGTATCTTCATCGTGTCGGCCGACATGAGCCGCTCGCTTGGCTCCCCAGGGTGGTTGATTCTGGCTTGGGTGCTCACGGGTGTCATGACGCTCCTCGGAGCGCTCGCCTACGGCGAACTCGCGGCTATGTATCCGCGTGCCGGCGGAATGTACACCTTCCTGCGCGAATCCATGGGCCCGTTGATGGGCTTCCTGTACGGCTGGACGTTGTTTGTCGTCATCCAGACGGGAACGATTGCCGCCGTTGCGGTTGGTTTCGGAAAGTTCCTCGGCGTGCTGCTCCCCGCCGTGACGCCGGAACGCTTCTCGTGGTTCCCCAAGTTTGATATTGCTTCGCCGGGTGGGATGGTCGAGCTTGGCCTTTCGCCGCAGCGGTTCGTCGCGCTTATCACGATCTGGGTGCTCACCTGGATCAATCTGCGCGGCGTGAAGGAAGGCAAGTTCGTGCAGACCTCGCTGACGTTCATCAAGACCGTTGCGCTCGCGTTGCTTGTGATTCTGGCGCTCACGATCGGCCGCAATGCCGACGCCGTGGCCGCGAACTTCGGGGCAGGGCAGTTCTTTGCCGGCTCGCCGGACTTCACCATGTTGTTTGTGGTCACCTTTGGCGCCGCGCTCACGGGCTCGCTGTTCTCTGCCGACTCGTGGCATAGCGTAACATTTGCGGCTGCCGAAGTGCAGAACCCTGCCAAGAATCTGCCACTCGCGATGCTGATGGGGACCGGTCTGGTGACGGGGTTGTATATCCTCGCCAACGTTGGCTATCTGAGCGTGCTGCCGATTCACGGCGCAGTCGATGGAGCCACCGCGATTGCGCGCGGCATTGACCATGCGACGTCGGACCGGGTGGCAACCGCGGTGATGGAAACGATCTTTGGCGCGAATGGCGCCGCGATCATGGCCTGTGCCATTCTGATTTCGACCTTTGGGTGCAACAACGGCCTCATCCTTTCCGGCTCCCGCGTGTACTACGCGATGGCGCAGGACGGCCTCTTCTTCGCGAAGGCCGGCGTGCTCAGCAAGAATGGTGTCCCCGCATGGGCCCTCGTGCTGCAGTCCATCTGGACCAGCGCGCTCTGCCTCACGGGCACCTACGGCCAGTTGCTCGACTATGTGGTCTTCGCCGCGCTGCTGTTCTACGCGCTGACGACGATCGGATTGTTCCTCCTGCGGGCCAAGCGCCCGGATGTGCCCCGCCCGTACAAGGCGATCGGCTATCCGGTGCTCCCCGCGCTGTATGTCCTGCTCTCGGGTGGTGTCGCGGTGACGCTGCTCGTGGCAGACAAAACACGTGCGCAGGCCCTGTCGGGACTCGTGCTCGTGTTGATCGGTGTTCCCGTGTATTTCGCGTGGAAGCGTTCAGCCTCGCCGAACACGGCGACCTAGCGCTCAGTTTGCTTTTCTCCTTCCACGGGGCGGTTCCGTCACTCGCATCACGCCCTCGCATTTCCGAACTCTAGTCCCCCAAGTTCATGGCTTCCATGCAGTCGACTTTGCTCATGATCGTTATTGGCGCCAGCGTCGGCGCCCTGCTGTTCGCGGTTGGGCTCGCGCGTTGGGTGCTTGCGCGTAGCACAGGAACGCCGGAGATGCGTAAGATCTCCGATGCGATCCAGGAAGGCGCTGAGGCCTACCTTGCCCGCCAGAACAAGACGATCGCGATGCTCGCCGTCCTCGTCGCCGCCGTGCTCGCCGTTGGCTATGGCGTTATTCGCACGCACAATGCGACCGATCCGGTTGATGACCCGAAGGTCTTCGCCCTATTCATTACGCTTTCGTTCCTGCTCGGTGCTCTGAGCTCGGGAATCGCTGGCTACATGGGCATGTGGGTGTCGATTCGCACGAATATTCGCGTGGCCGCGGCGGCCATGACCTCGCTCAACGCGGCGCTGCAGACGGCGCTTCGCGGCGGTGCGGTATCTGGCCTCTTCACCGTGTCGATGTCGCTGCTCGGCGTTGGTGGTCTGTTCGCGATTCTTGCCGCGTTGGTGCCGAACGGCATGGATTCGGCGGCATGGGCGCAGAAGATTCCGTTCTTGATCGTCGGCTACGGCTTCGGTGCTTCGTTCGTGGCGCTGTTCGCACAGCTGGGCGGCGGCATCTACACGAAGGCCGCTGACGTTGGCGCGGACTTGGTGGGGAAGGTCGAAGCCGGAATCCCAGAGGACGATCCGCGCAATCCGGCGGTGATCGCCGATCTCGTAGGCGACAACGTCGGCGATTGCGCCGGCCGCGGCGCCGACCTGTTCGAGTCAACCGCTGCTGAGAACATCGGCGCGATGATCCTTGGCGTGCTGCTCTTCAAGTCGTTCGGTGTGTCGGGGATCCTGTTCCCGCTCGTGATCGGCGCGCTCGGCCTCGTGTGCTCGATCATCGGTGTGATGAGCGTGAGCACCACGGAAGATGCGGACCCGATGGCGGCGCTGAACCGTGGCTTCTACATCACCGCGACGCTCGTCAGCGTGGCGATCTACTTCGCGTGCAAGGTGCTGCTCGTGACGCCGGATGCGCCGGACGCCTGGTGGCATTACTTCATCTGCGCAATGATCGGCGTGGCGACCTCGGTCGCGTTCGTGTTCATCACGCAGTACTACACCGAATATCGCTATCGCCCCGTGCTCTCGATCGCCGAGGCGTCGCAGACTGGCCCGGCGACGAACATCATCATGGGCTTGTCGGTTGGTATGGAATCCACGGTGTTGCCGGTGTTCACGATCGCCATTGCGCTCGTCTCGAGTTTCATGGTTGGTCGTGCCAGCGGCATCATGATCGACGGGCAGGCCGCTGGCGGCCTGTTCGGCACTGCAGTCGCAACTATGGGCATGCTCGGCACTGCTGGCTACATCCTCGCGATGGACGTGTTCGGACCGATCACGGCCAACGCCGGTGGTATCGTTGAGATGTCGAAGCAGCCGGCAGAGATCCGCGACAAGACGGATCGTCTGGACTCGGTGGGCAACACCACCAAGGCGCTCACGAAGGGCTATGCGATTGGTTCAGCCGCGCTGGCCGCCTTCCTGCTCTTCTCGGCGTACTTGGACGAAGTCAAGAACTACACCGGCCAGCCGTTGCATGTCGACCTCAGCAAGCCGCAGGTGTTCGTCAGCGCGCTGATCGGCGGTATGCTCGTGTTCTGGTTCTCCTCGCTCGCGATGACTGCGGTGAGCAAGGCCGCGCAGAGCGTGATCACGGAAGTACGTCGTCAGTTCAAGGAGCGCCCAGGGATCATGCTGGGCACCGAAGTGCCGGACTATGCCGCCTGCGTGGACATCGTGACGGTCGGCGCGTTGAAGGCCATGGTGCTGCCTGGCTTCTTGGTGCTCGCGTTCCCGATCGGCGTTGGTTTGATCTTCAAGTCGTTGGGTGGCCCGGATGAGCATCTGGGCGCCGAGGCGGTTGCTGGCTTTGCATGGGATAATGCCAAGAAGTACATCGAGACCGGCGCCTACGGTGGCAAGAAGTCGGACGCGCACAAGGCCGCGGTGGTTGGTGACACCGTCGGCGATCCGTTCAAGGATACCGCCGGTCCGTCGCTGCACGTGTTGATCAAGTTGCTCTCGACCATCACGCTCGTGCTCGCGCCGCTCTTTATCTGATTTTGATGCCGCACGTCGAGGCCGGCGCTGGGTATCGCGCCGGCCTCGGATTTCCCGCCCATTCCTAAGGACTACCTCCGCATGAAGGGACTTTTCAGTCGCAAGCCGATCGCTGCGCTCGTCGCAGAGTCGGAGACTTCAGGGCTCAAGCGGTCTTTGAGCGCTGGAGACTTGGTTATGCTCGCGATTGGGGCCGTGATTGGCGCCGGGATCTTTGGATCAATCGGCTCCGCGGCGGCAGGGCAGACGGACGCCGCAGGGCATGTGATTCGGTACGGCGCGGGCCCAGCGCTCGTGCTCTCGTTCCTGTTGCTTGGGTGTGTGTGCGCGTTGGCGGGGCTGTGCTATGCCGAACTCGCCTCGATGATTCCGCAGGCAGGCAGCGCGTACGCCTACACCTATGCCACTCTCGGCGAGCTCGTTGCGTGGATTATCGGATGGGACCTGATTCTCGAGTACGCCGTCGGCAACGTGGCGGTGGCGATCTCCTGGGGGGACTACTTTAAGTCGCTCACCGAAGGATTCTTCTGACCCCAAGGTACATGGACTCTTACAGTCGGCACCACATCTATTTGGCATGCCGGTGCTGGTGAATGTCCCTGCCTTCGCGATTGTCGCGCTGATCACCTGGCTGCTGTTGACCGGAGTCAAGGAAAGCACCCGCGCCAACAACATCATGGTCGGCGTGAAGCTGCTCGTGCTCGCGCTTTTCTTGATCATGGGCTCGCAGCACATTGACACCGCCAACTACCACCCCTTTGCGCCTAACGGATTTACCGGCGTGCATCAGGGTGCGGCGATTGTCTTCTTCGCGTATATCGGCTTTGATGCGATTTCAACGGCAGCGGAAGAAACCAAGAACCCGCAGCGCAACTTGCCCATCGGTATTCTCGGGGGGCTGGCGATTTGCACGTTGATTTATATCGTGGTTGGCTTCGTCCTGACCGGCATGGTGCCGTACCAGCAGCTCGGTACCTCAGCCGATCCGCTCGCCTTTGCGCTCAACGCGACCGGAATGACGAGCATTTCCAAGATTGTTGCACTTGGCGCAGTGTTCGCTATGGCCGCCGTGCTATTGGTGTTTCAGTACGGCCAGCCGCGCATTTTCTTTGCCATGGCGCGCGATGGACTGCTCCCGCGCTGGGCTGCCAAGGTGCATCCCAAGACCCACATCCCGCACATCACGACGATGATCACGGGTGTGTGCGTCGCGCTCTGGTCGCTGATCGGTGATGCGAACGAAACGTACGATCTCACGAACATTGGGACGCTCTTCGCGTTTGCGCTCGTGTGTCTCGGAGTGTTGGTGCTTCGCTACCTCGAGCCTGATCGTCCGCGCCCCTTCCGTGTTCCCCTCGTCTGGCCCGTTGCTGTAACGGGAGCTGCTGCTTGTGTGTATATCATGCTCGGACTCCCGGGGCTTGCCTGGGTGCGCTTTGGCTGGTGGCTGGTGATTGGGATCGTGTTGTACGCAGTGTATGGCTATAAGAACTCGACCCTCCGCAGCGGCGAAGCACAGCGCGCGTAGCGCTGCTTCAGGACCGTTTCGGTTGACTTTTATTTCTCTGAGGCGACACTGCCTCTTCCACGTATTGGTGACGCACGAATGAGCGAGACGAGTGTAGCTCCACGCCGCATCAGTTCCACGCAATGGATTGTTATTGCGATGGTGTCTGGCATTGCCCTTGGCTATTTCTTCCCGGCCGCCGAATGGCCCAGTCTGGCGATCGCCGAACGGGCGACGTCGTCGGTGTTCTTGCGGATGATCAAGTCGCTGATCGTGCCATTGCTCTTTAGCACGTTGGTGGTGGGGATCGCGGGGCACGGCGATGACATGAAGAAGGTGGGGCGCCTGGCGTTCCGTTCCGTGCTGTACTTTGAGGTTGTCACCACAGCGGCGCTCGCCATCGGTTTGATTGCCGTCAACGTGATCAAGCCGGGTGTCGGCATCACCCTCGATGCGTTTTCTGCAGACAAAGGCGCTGAGTTTGCGAAGACCGAGGTGTCGTTCAGTGGTATGATTGAGCACATGGTACCGCAGAGCTTCTTCGAGGCGGCGGCGCGCAATGAAGTACTGCAGGTTGTGTTCTTTACCATTCTCTTCGCCGTCGGTCTGTCGCAAGTGCCGCAGGGGAAGAGCAAGCAGTTCATGCTCGATTTCTGCCAGAGCATGTCGGACGTGATGTTCAAGTTCGTCGGGATCGTCATGAAGTTCGCGCCGTTCGGTATCGGCGCGGCCATCGCGACCACCGTGGGCACCAGCGGACTTGGCGTGCTCAAGAGCTTGGCGGTTCTCGTGGTGACGCTGTATGGATCGCTCATCGTTTTTGTGCTGGTAGTGCTCGTGCCAATCGCGCTCTTCGCACGAATTCCGCTCGGCATTTTCTGGTCCTTTGTGAAGCAGCCGTGGATGATCGCATTCTCGACCGCTTCTAGCGAAGCCGCGCTGCCGTTAGCGATGGAGAACCTCGAGAAGTTCGGTCTCCCGAAGCGCATCATCGCGTTTGTGTTACCCACGGGGTACTCGTTCAACTTGGACGGCTCCACGCTGTATCTCGCGGTGGCGAGCGTCTTTGCCGCACAGGCGGGCGGCATCGATATGCCACTCAGTCAGCAGATTATGATGATGCTCACCCTGATGTTGACCTCGAAGGGGGTCGCGGCGGTGCCGCGTGCGTCGCTCGTCATTCTGAGCGGAGCGCTCGCAATGTTCGGGCTACCGCTTCAGGCGGTGGTGGTCATCCTCGGCGTCGATGCCCTCATGGACATGGCGCGGACCTCGGTCAACTTGCTTGGCAACTGCCTCGCCACCGCGGTGATGGCGCGTTGGGAAGGTGAGTTCCCAGAGAATCCAGGCCAGCCCGCAGTAGCAAAGACCGCGAGCTGATTTTTCCGTGGGATTCGACGCGCGCTGCCCGAAGGATGGATCGGCCCTGCGCCCTTGGCGCTCTGGTGTCGCACGAAGCGGGGACTCCCTTGGGGAGTGCCCGCTTTGCCATATAATCTGGACCCTCCCCTATAAGACCGACGAAGAACTCGCGCCCCTCTACGCCGATCGCGAATCAAAGGACTTTGTTCCAGGAGATCTCGCGCCCATTTCGGTGGTGAAGGACGCGATTGCCCGCTGGCAGCTGCGGGCTATGGCGCGGCGGCTTGGCAGCGCACCGGACTCAATGCTCGACCTCGGGACCGGCAATGGCCGCTACGCGATCGCTGCGCGTGATCTCGGTTGGCCTGCAGTGACCGCCGCGGATATGCACGAAAGCCCGCCAGCGGCGCTGCAGCACGCCGCACAGGGGCAGGCACCGGTCCGCTTCGTGCGGCAGCGAGAGCTCGATCGCTATGCTGGGGCGTTCGACTTCGTACTGTACCGCCATGTCCTAGAGCACACGGCCGACCCATACCGTGCGTTGGGGGAGATCCGCCGACTGCTACGCCCCGGAGGTGCCTGCTACGTGGAGGTGCCGAATATCGAGAGCTGGTCGGCACGCACGCTCGGTTACTCTGCGCAGCCGCTGTACCTACCGTGGCATCGGGTGCATTTCCGCGCACCGGTGCTCGACGCCACGCTGCGTGCCGCAGGGCTGGAGCCGTTCGCTGCCGGAGGAAAAACCATGCCGAAGATTGCGGATCAGCTGCAGTTCTTTGCGAGTGGTGTGCCTCGGCCAGTGGCGCAGGTCATCGGGGCAGCGATGCAGCCCGTGCAACTGCTCTTTGAGGGCATGCTCGGTCGCGAGAATCTCTGGGTGATGGCACGTCGAGGGGAGTGATCGGCCGGTCAGTGTGGATTCACTGGCGGTTCCAGCTGTCGCTGGACATATTCGCCATATGACTGGAACAATGATCACTTTCGCAGCCAACAGCCGCATCAACAACGGCTATCCGGGCTCTGGCCCAGGGCTGATCGTGCTCCAGGAGTGGTGGGGGCTCGTTGGGCACATCAAGGATGTAGCGGACCAGTTTGCGGCGGCTGGATTCGTAGCACTCGCTCCTGATATGTACCATGGCGAGCAGACGTCGAATCCCGATCAGGCAGGCAAACTGCTGATGGCGCTCAATATTGCTGAGGCAGGGGTCGACCTGCGTGGAGCTGCCGATTATTTATTAGCGCATCCTGCGGTTTCCCCGCGCAAGATTGGCGCCATGGGGTTCTGTATGGGTGGGCAGCTCGCGCTGTACGCCGCGCAGGAGATGCCGGAGCTCGTGTCGGCGTGCGTTGATTTCTACGGCATCCATCCCAAGGTCGAGATTACCCCGTCGCGGATCACGGTGCCGGTCCTCGGCCACTTTGGAAAAACAGACGCCAGTGTTCCGCTCGCCGCGGTGCACGCGCTGGTAGACGGCGTGAACGCAGCCGGCGGATCGTTTGTCGCCCACGAGTACGATGCCGGCCACGCGTTTTGTAATCCAGCACGGCCGGGGTTCGATGCGGCGACTGCTGCGGTAGCTTTTGCGCGCACCGTCGACTTCTTGAAGGAACAGCTGCGCTGAGTATGCGACACGCACGCGAAAAAAGGGGGGGCGTGCGATGTGCACGGCCCCCCGTTCCAGTTCACGGACTGTCGGACTATGCGTTTGCCGCGAGTCGCAGTGCGCAGCGTACGGCGCCGCGTGCTGGAATAACTTCAGCAGAGTGAAGATTGATACCAGGAACGGCGGTCTTCAGGCGAAGCTCGACCAAACGGCGGAGATAACTACCGCGGTGCATCATTCCGCCAGCCAGCGCGATCGGAATCGCCGCGCGTTCATCGGTGAAGAGTTGGCGCGCGAGGGTCCGGATGTGCACGACCAGCTCCTCGCACGCCATCGTGCACAAAGAGTTGGCGCGCAGGTCTCCGTTGGCCGCGACCGTCATGATCGGACCGGACAGCTCCGCAAACTTCGCCGGTGTCGCCTTCGCGGCCCAGGCCACGAGCTCGTCGGGATTCTCCATCTGTAGGTGCGTGAGCAGCACGCCGAGGAGCGCTGTTTCGGGCTCGCGCCCGTCTGAGGCGCCTGTGATGATGCTCAGTGCACGACGGCCAATCCAGGCGCCGCTTCCTTCGTCGCCACACATCGGGCCCCAGCCCCCACAGCGCGCGAGGCGTCCGGTGTGGCTACGGCCGATCGCTGACGAGCCGGTGCCGGCAATCAAGAGGATTCCAGGTCCGTCCCCGAACGCATCCTCGAGCGCGACGACCGTGTCGGGGAGTACCTCGAGTTCGTCACTGAGTTCACGGCGCGAGAGCGCGGCCACAATCGCCGAGTACTCGGCGTCACGTCCCACGCCGGCGAGCCCCGCACAGATGGCGGTCGGCTTGGTTTCTTCGTGCCCACAGGCTGCGAGTGCCTCGCCGATGAGCGATTCAATCACATCGGCGGAGTCCTCGGCGGTCCCTGGGCGGACAGCGGACCCCGGGCCCGTCACGGTGGCCAACTGTGTTCCTTCGGCGTCGGTGACAATCACCTGGGTCTTGGTGCCGCCTCCATCTACGCCGACAATAATCATCGTAGTCATGGCAACTAAGTTAGCGTTTGGTGAGGGGGGTGGCAGCCCGCCCGTCGTGCGTGAGTGCGGACAACGATCCCACGGTAACCGTGATGGTCATGCCAATCAACACGTACCACGGCCACGCGATATTCACAAACGGGCTGAGCGGCCCAGCCAGCCACGGATAGGCGGCGGCGAGTGGCTTCGCAAACACCACGAATGCCATGGTCAGGATGCCCACGCTCATGCCAGTGATGGCGTCGCGCTGGACGGCGCGCCGATTGTAGATCCCGAGGAAGAACGCGCCGAGGAGCGCTCCCTGGGTGAATGACGCAATCGAAAGCGCCACCACGACCACTGGGACCTTCCCCTCGGGATACAGCAGCGCTCCGCCCGTGAGCACAACGCCCCAGATCAACGCGAAGAAGCGCCCCGCGCGAAATGTTTGCGGATCATCTTCCGTTCGACCGGAGAGGGGCAGGTAAATGTCGTGCGTGGTGGTGGCGGCAAGCGAGTTGATCGCGCCCGAGTGCGTGCTCATGGTCGCGGCGACAATCGCCGCGACGATAAGGCCCAACAGTCCGTGCGGCATCTGCTCGACAATGTACGTCGGGAAGATGTCGTCGGGCTTCGTGAATTCGCGCCCGCCGTAGAACGACCAGAGCCCGATGCCCACGAGCAGAAACAAAGTCATCTGGACGAACACGGCGATCCCACTCCCGATGATCGCGCGCTTGGCGTCCTTCAGCGAGCGCGCTGAGAGGAGCCGCTGGACGATCGTCTGGTCAGCACCGTGCGACGCCATCGACAGAAACGCTCCGCCGATCACTCCAGCGAACACCGTGTGCGGCCGGTCGAAGCCGGTATAGAAGTCGAGCACCTGCAGCTTTCCGGCAGCACCGGCGCGCGTCAGGATGCCGCTCCAGCCGTCGGTCGCCGCGTGGCCTAGGAGCACCGCGGCGGCGAGCCCGCCGGTGAGGTAGACCCCAGTCTGCACGAGTTCCGTCCACACCACGGCGCGCATCCCACCCTTGTAGGTGTACAGAATAGTCAGCGCACCCAAAATCAGGATGGCACTCGGCATGAGGTACTGGCGCGGCATGACGGGTCCGATAATCAACGCAATCGGGATTGCGGTCGCGAACACGCGGACCGAATCGGCCATGGCGCGTGTGACCATGAAGACGATCGAGGTAAACCGACGCGTCTCCTTGCCGAATCGTGTCTCGAGGAGCGTGTACGCCGTGACGAGATCGCCTTCGAAATACCGGGGGAGCAAGATCGCGGCGATCGCGATGCGCCCGACGACATAACCTGCGACGACCTCGAGGAACCCGAAGTTGCCGACGTAGGCGAGCCCAGGAATCGAAATGAAGGTCAGTGCACTAGTTTCTGCCGCAACAATTGAAAAACAGACCGCCCACCAAGGAAGTGAGCGGTCTGCGACGAAATAATCACGTGCGTTGGTCTGCTTGCGCCCCAGCCACAACCCGAACCCAGTGGTTGCGGTCAGGTAGAGGACGACGACGGCTAGATCGATGACGCCGAATCGGCCACCAGACAACGGACTGACTTACGCTGAGAACGAGCTACCGCAGCCGCAGCCGCCGGTCGCGTTCGGATTCTTGAAGGTGAAACCCGAGCCCTGCATCGACGTTACGTAGTCAACGGTGACACCGCCGATGTACTGCATCGAGAACGGGTCCACGAATACGTTAAAGCCATCCTGTTCCACAATGGAGTCGTCTTCGGCGGGCTTATCTTCAATCAATAGGCTGTACTTGAAGCCGGAGCATCCACCCGGCTGCACAGACACGCGGAGTCCACCGGTCTCTGGACCAACATTCTCGGCGGCCATAAACTTCTTGACTTCGACGACCGCAGCGGCGGTAAGCGCCAACAGGGTCTCTGGCTGGTTCATTGTGCTCATCGTATCCTCCTCCTGCTTCGCCTGTGGCGAGCGGTAAGACGTACTTCGAGGTAATATATCCGAATGCCGAAGCATTCTCAAGGAAATAGGCGCCTGCGCGCCATTGTGGAGGGGCTGAAGCCCATTTTGGGGCTGGCGGCGATCCTCGCGGGCGGTATCGCGCTGGCGTGGGGCCTCCTGACCCGTGATAATGGGCGCGAGCAGGCCCCTCGGCTCCCGACCCTCGACAAGCCCATCGGGGAGATGTTTCTGACAGTCACGGTGGCCGATATTGGCCTCGAACTGACCGCGCCCGATGGCGGGAAGGTGACTGTTTTCGTCCCCGGTTTGCCAAGCACGAGCACGATTTCTGATGCCCAGCCGAAGGTCGATTGCACCGATGCGGGGGGCGTGGTTGCTGGCGATTCGACGTGCACTATCAGCCTGCAGCTGAAAAAGCCCGCCTTTGGCGACTATAAGGTTCGCCTGACGGCGTCGGCGCAGCATCTGGAGGTGCTCACGGTGGGATGGGGCGGCGTGGGCTTCACTCGCAACGGTGGCCTGTCGATGAAGATTGCCGCCGAACCGCGAAAAACCCTCGAGTTCACGATGATCGTGGCACCCGAGGGAGTCTCGCAGCGGACCGAACCCAAGGTCGTCGCGCGCTAAACGCGCGCGATCACGCCCTTCGCGCCCTTCGCGCCCTTCGCGCCCTTCGCGCCCTTCGCGCCCTTCGCGCGCGGATGCACTAGGGCTGCGCCGGCGCGATCTGACGCGTCAGGCCAACGGCGGCGTCGGCGACCGCTTGTCGCCACGCCGAAATCTTGGTGTTGGCCCTCGTCGGGTTGACCCGATTCGTGAGCATTACCACGAACAGGTCGTCTGCGGGATCAACCCAGAATGATGTTCCCGTGAAGCCGGTGTGCCCGAACGATGGGCGCGTCATCAGGTGACCCGCGGAGTTTGAGCCCGTTGGGGTCTCCCAGCCGAGTGCACGATTGGAGAACGTGGAGTCCTGCACCGCCGTGAACTGCCGGATTGTGCTCTCCTTGAACACACGAGCGCCGCCGTAGACTCCCCCGTTCAGATACGCCTGCGCGAGGTGCGCGAGGTCTGCTCCGGAGCTGAAGAGGCCCGCGTGTGCAGAGACGCCACCCAGGGCATAGGCGTTTTCGTCATGCACCTCGCCGCGCAGGTGCCGCTGGCGCCAGGGATCGACCTCTGTTGGGGCAATCCGAGGGAGCAGCGACGGGTCCGGCAGGTAGCCTGTTTCCTGCATTCCGAGAGGTCCGAAGACGTGCTCCCGTGTGTAGGCATCAATCCGTTGTCCCGACACGGTGCGCACGATCTCCCCCAGCAGGATCGCGCCAAGGTCAGAGTAGACCATGCGGACGCGGGGCAGGGTGTCGAGCGACGTCGCGAACACGAGGGCAAGTGCCTCGGCGGGGGTGGCCGCTTCTTTGTAAATGGGACGCCAGGCCGGCAGTCCGGAGCGATGGGTGAGCAAGTCGCGCACGGTGACTCGATCCTTGTTCTGCCCAGTCCACTGCGGCAGGTACCGCTGTACCGGCGCGTCTAAATCAATTTTCCCTTGCTCGACGAGCTGCATCATGGCCGAGGTGAGCGCGAGCACTTTGGTGAGCGAGGCCATGTCCCAGAGCGTGTGCTCGTCGGGCACCGGCGACGGGGCGAAGTCGAGGTGGCCGACGCCCATCTGCGCAATGATACCGGAGCGCCGTCCGACGACAACAAACGCGCCCGGAAAGGCGCTGTCTGCAACGGCCCGTTCGAGCACACGTCGCAGCGTGTCGCTCATTGCCGTTGAGAGACTCGGGGGCGCAACGCGCACCAGACCATCGCCGCGGGCGAAGAATCCCGGCAGCGAGACAGGAGCCTTGCCGGTCAC
>JAPLKT010000115.1 GCA_026387895.1 Gemmatimonadota bacterium
TCTTTCGCGTCGGAAAGTAAGCGCCCGACTTGAATGCTGCGTTATTCGATTTTGCCCACAGCATGTGATCGTCGCGGCTGGCCACGAGGACGGCGCGCCCCTCGGCAATTTCCGACCAGCGCAGCGCCGCGGCCGTCAGTGAGACGCCGTAACGGTCAGCGCAGTGCCCCAGCAGATCGAAGCTCACGGGCTGGATCGCCACCTGTTTTCGGAAATCGTCCAGCGGCATCAGAAGAGTTGATGCGAACAGGTCAGCTTCTGTTTCGATATTGCGCCGGTCACCGCCGGTCTCGATATCAGCGTCGCTGCACTCGAATCTGTCCTGCTGATCGGTGTGCAACATGTAGTGGCCGAACTCGTGCGCGATCGTAAAGCGCTTGCGGCCCGCCGACCGGACGGCGCTGTTATAGAGGATCAACCACTTGGAGCGCGACGCGTTTGCGGTCAGCATCCCGTCAAAACCTGCCAAATCCTGCCCATCAACCTTGGCCACCGGCGACTTGGGGAAGCGCTGCCGCGAATATTCCATCGCCACTTCGTCCACCTTGACCGGAAACCGGTCCGGGCCCAGCACCTGTTTGAGCACCGTCGAGATCCGGTTGGCCTCGGCCATTGGGTGTTTCGCCCCGGTCATTCCTCGTCCCAGGTGTTGAGAATCTTGCGGATCTTCTTCTTCGTGTCCTCCGGCATGGTTTGGTATTTGCGGAAGAAGGCTTCGTCGACAACCTGTTCATCCGGGGTCGTGGTGGTCTCCACCAGGAGGAACTCCGTGGTGACCTCTAACACCACCGCGAGCTTGGCGATTTTGTCCCCCGAGGGGTTCGGGGCGTCCTTATTTTCCAGCTCCCATATGTAGCTTTTGCTCGAATCGGTCAGCTCAGCCAACTGGTCAAGGCTGAGCTTTTTTAGCTTACGTAAGTTGTGAATCTTTTCACCAAGCGGTGAGGGCACTTTGGGCTCCAAAATCATCATTAAGAACAAGCAGATAATAGCACTGTGCCGAACAAATACGTATCTGTTTGACAAACTCCTATCCAGTTCGAGATAATTCTATTCGTTCGGCGTACCGAACGGTGTTGGTCTGCGCACCCCAACAAATATCGGGGTCGTCTTGGGCTGATACCAACCCAATCACCACCTTGGAAAGGGGCTGTCCATGAACGACGCTGAGAATCTCACCAAACTGCTGGTCCACCTGTCGCCGTCGATCGCCCACCACGTTCTGACTGCCGAAATCGGCCTCACCCTGCCAAAACTGGACCCAAAACAAGGCAAGCGAGTGCAACGGGCGGCGCTCGAGGCCGGCCTCGCGGCGCTACCGATGCGCGAGCGCCAGAAGATTGACGAGGTGGCAGAGCGCATCGTGCTGCTGTCCGACGGCGCCGGGCAGGACGTCGTCGAGGGTTTTCGCGAAGACATTTTTGATGAAACGGGCCGCAAGGCGTTCGCGGCGATCCACAACCAGTACGAGCGGGCGCTGTGGCTTCACAGCAATGCACCCGAAATCTTCAAGGAAGCGCTCGACGCACGCCAGGCCGATGTGTTCCGCCAGAGCACGTCGTGCTACTCCGGATTCATCGCCCCAAAGCACCTCGCAGTCAATGATGATCCGGGATCGAGAAATTTGTTCTGTCAGAAGATCGCCGAGCAGTTTCACTGCGATACCGCAGACGTTGCGATGCAGTTCTTCAAACGCATGCGCCCCGAGTCCAACTCCGGCGAGGATGCTCTGATCTACCAAATCAGCATCTATAACAA
>JAPLKT010000053.1 GCA_026387895.1 Gemmatimonadota bacterium
CTCGCGGAGGTTCTGATTGAGACGCGAGGAGAATGAGCCGCCAAGGATCGTGTTCATAACCATCAGGGCGGGATAATCTGCGCTGAGGCGATCCGCGCCCGGCGCGCCGACATAAATCACGCTTTGTGCCGCGCCGGGCTTATCCACCAGATACACCTTCACGGCGCTGTTGCTCGTTGCCTTGCTCGTGACCACGGGGATCGGGAGCGCGGGTGCTGATGTCCACGCGCCAAAGCGCGCGTCGAGCATGGGCTTGATCTCGCCGAGCGAGATATCGCCGACCACTACAAACTTTGCGCGCGACGGCACGAATGCCGCGTTGTAGAACGCGCGCACCTGCGCCGAGTCGAGTGTGGTGATGGTGGTGCTGTCGCCGCCGGCCGGATTGTGGTACGGATGCCCCTCGGGGAACATCAACTGATTGAACGCGATGGACGCGACCTGCGTGGGCTGATCTTTGCGCTGCAGAATGCTCGCGAGTAGCAGGTCCCGCTGCTTGCGAACCTCCGACGCTTTGTACGACGGGCGCAGCGCGACATCGGCCATCAGGTCGAGTGCCGCACTGAGTGACCGCTTGGGCACATTGAGCGAGATGCTGAAGTAGTCGCCCGCCGCCGCCGCGTTGAGTGATGCGCCGAGGAAGGCGAGCTCGCTCTGCAGTGCGTTGGCATCACGCGAGCCGGCACCTTCGGTGAGCAAGCGCGCGGCGAAGGCTGCGAGCCCCGGCCGCGCGGCATCGAGCCGCGACCCGCCCTCGATGACGAGCGTTACCTGCACGAGCGGCACTTCGTGCTGTCCCACTAACTGAATGCCAACGCCGTTGCCGAGCGTGCCCTTCTCGACGGTCGGGAGTTTGAGCGACGGTGTCTTGCCGAGCGACGGCACCGTGGTTTGATCGGCCGACTGCGCGATCCCCTTCTTGGCTGCGAGTTCGAGCTTGCCCTGCGGCACCACGGAGATCATCACGCGATTCGTGAGGAGATACTGCGTGATCACACGCTGCACGTCGGCGGCGGTCACCTTGCGATAGCGATCGAGATCGGCCTGGAACGAATCCGGGTTCCCCGTCACAGAGAAGTACTCGTTGAGCTGGTCGGCTTTCCCCATCACCGACTCAATGCTGCGGAGGAAGTTGGCCTCAATACTATTCTTGGCCTGCTCGAGCTCACGCGCATTCGGACCCTCGCCCGCGAGCTTCCGCAGCTCGGCGTCGACAACCGCGCGGAGTGTGTCGAGTCCCTTCCCCGGACGTGCGGTCGCGACAATCCCGAAATCACCGTCGAGGTGCTTGCCGTCCTGGCGTGCGGAGACTCCGGTGGCAAGTTCGTTGCTGTAGACGAGCGCTTGTGTGAGGCGCGAGGTGCGCGCACCAGCAAGGATGCGCCCCGCGATCTCGAGCGCCGCGTCATCCGCGTGCCACCCCTTCACGGTGTGCCACTCGAGATACAGGCGCGGGAGCTGCACACGGTCCTCGAGTGTGACGGCGGTGTCACGCACCGTGAACGCCGCGGGCGCGGGGCGTTCGATCTTCGGACCGCGCGGCACGGCCGCGAAATACTTACGTACCAGCGCCTTCACATCGGCGGCCTTCACATCACCCGCCACCACGATGGTGGCGTTGTTCGGCGCGTAGTACTGGCGGAAGAAATTCTTGACGTCGTCTACGGAAGCGGCGGAGAGATCGGTCATGGAGCCGATCACGGGCCAGGAGTAGGGGTGGCCCGCCGGGTACATCAGTTTTGGCTTGTAGTCGGCCACAAGACCGTAGGGCTGGTTCTCGTAGGACTGGCGCCGCTCGTTCTTCACGACGTCGCGCTGGAGGTCCACCTTTGGTTTGTCCATGGTGGGGAGCAGCCATCCCATGCGATCAGCTTCGAGCCAGATCATGAGGGGGAGCGCCGAGCTTGGGCCGGATTCGTAGTAGTTCGTGCGGTCTTCGGTCGTGGAGCCGTTGTTATTGGCACCCGCGGCCTCGAGGAGGCGGTCGAACTGCGGGTTCTCCGCGTGCTCGGAGCCCATGAACATCAGGTGCTGAAAGAGGTGGGCGAAGCCCGTACGCCCAGGTTTTTCGTCGCCCGAGCCGACATGGAACCAGACGTCGGTGGTGACGATGGGGGTCGAGTGATCCTCATGAACGATGAGGGTCAGCCCATTGGGGAGGGAATCGAGGGTGTAGGGGACGTGGAGTTTGCGGGCGGGAGCGCTGCCTTTGGCATCAGCAGTGCCCTGCGCGGAGAGGAGGGCGGGAGCGCACAGCATGGCGCCAAGCAACCATCGAAGCGTACGGATCATGGAGTCATCGGAGATAGGGGACCTCGAAAGCTACTCGGGAATGCAGGGGTGGACAGAGCGTCCGGGTGTTCAGAACTACACATTAATAGCTTAGAATGAGACAACCAATCGAAACGTGTCGGCTGCCGGGCGCGGGCCAAGGTACGCGCGTCCGCGGCGGTCGGTTACCTCCACGACTACGAGAGTTACCTCCCAATGAGTCCTACGGCACGAGAGAAGATTCGCACGGTAATCATCGACGACCACACCGAGCTGGCGCACGAGGTCGCCGAACGGATCGCCGCCCTCATCCGGTCCCGTCGGCCCGATGAACGCCCGGTCGTCCTCGGGCTCGCCACCGGATCCACCCCGATCGGGGTGTATAGGGAGCTCATCCGCATGCATCGGGAGGAGGGGCTATCCTTCCAGCATGTGGTGACGTTCAATCTTGACGAATACTGGCCGATGCCCCCCGACGCGGTGAATTCGTACCACCGATTCATGTGGGAGAACCTGTTCGACCACATCGACATCGACCGGTCGCGGGTCCACATCCCGCGGGGCGACCTGCCGCGCACAGAGGTCGAGGCGCACACAGTGGCCTACGAGCAGGCCATCCGCGATGCCGGCGGGATCGATCTCCAGCTGCTCGGCATCGGCAAGACCGGCCATATCGGGTTCAACGAACCCGGGTCGGGGATGCAGAGCCGGACCCGGCTTATCGCGCTCGACAACATCACACGGCGCGATGCCGCCGCCGATTTCTTCGGCGAGGAGTTCGTTCCCCGCGAAGCGATCACGATGGGGATCGCTTCGATCCTCGACGCTCGGGAGATCGCCATCCTCGCGACGGGCGAGCACAAGGCGCGGGTGATCCGTCTCGCGGTCGAGGGGGAGGTGAGCATGGAGATCGCCGCCACCTTCCTGCAGCGCCACGCGAACACCACATGCTACGTCGATGCCGCCGCCGCCGCCGATCTCACCCGGGTGGCCACCCCCTGGCTGCTCGACGAGGTCGAGTGGACCGAAGCGCTAATGCTCAAGGCCGTGAGCTGGCTCTCCCTCACCACCAACACCGCGATCCTTAAGCTCACGCAGCACGACTACGCGGAGCATCACCTGTCGTCGCTCGTGGCGCGTCATGGGTCGCCGGGCGCGGTGAACGGCGAGGTGTTCAACATCCTGTCGGGGAAGATCAAGGGGCGCTCCAAGCTCCCGCAGCGCGAGCGGATCGTGGTGTTCTCGCCGCACCCCGACGACGACGTCATTTCCATGGGCGGAACCCTCCACAAGCTCGCCCAGAACGCCAACGTCCTCACGGTGGCCTACATGACGAGCGGCAACATCGCAGTCTTCGACCACGAGGCGCGACGCTATGTGGACGTGCTCGAGCGGCTCGCGGCGAGCGACCGGCTCCCCGCGGCCCCCATCGAGGCCTTCACGACGGCAGTGCGTGGCGCGCTCGCCGGGAAATCCCCGGGACAGATCGACGCCGCCGTGGTGCAGGACCTCAAGCGGGTGATCCGCGAGGCCGAAGCGGTGAGCGGGATCGAGGCCGCAGGGCTCAAGGCGGCCTCGGCGCGATTCCTCAATCTCCCATTCTACCAGACGGGGAAGGTAAAGAAGGACCCCATCGGGCCGAAGGACGTGGCCATGGTCCGCGCCCTGCTCGAGGAGATGCAGCCGGCGTACATCTTCGTGGCGGGCGACCTCTCCGACCCGCACGGCACACACCGGGTGTGCAAGGAGGCCATCGACGCTGCGTGCGCCGAGCTCTGGCCCACCGCGGACTCCCCAGGCCGCCCCGAGATCTGGCTTTACCGCGGCGCCTGGCAGGAGTGGCCGGTCGCTGAGGCCACCTGGCTCGTTCCTCTCTCCCAAGAGGAGCTGCGGCTCAAGATTCAGGCGATCTTCAAGCACCAGTCGCAGAAGGACTCGGCTCCCTTCCCGGGGACGGACGATCGGGAGTTCTGGCAGAGGGTGGAGTCGCGGAACAAAGAGACGGCCGCCTTGCTGAACCGGCTGGGACTGGCCGAGTACTTCGCTATGGAGGCGTACGTGGTGGTCTGAGTGGCGCGGCGTAGCGCGAAAAATGGGGCGCGCGGGGTTGGCAGGGGTCCGCGGCTCGAATATCTTTCGTGGCTACGGCTAGGTAGCTCAGTTGGTAGAGCAGCGGACTGAAAATCCGCGTGTCGGGGGTTCGATTCCCTCCCTAGCCACTTGGATCGGTGTTACGATAGAGTCCGGATGAAGCATCGCTCTTCCCCCGCGGAGTTAGAAAGCCTATGACCGAACGCGTGGCGAGCGACGATCGAAGCAGCGAGGGGGCCCACTCCATCGAGATCTCGATCTTTAGCATCATGAGTGCCCTTCTCCGCTGGCGGAAGCGTATCGCCATCTATGCGGTGGGTGGCGCCGCGCTCGGCCTTTCGTACGGCCTGCTGAGCACCCGCCAGTACGTCTCGGCGGTGAGCTTCATCCCGCAGACCTCCAACGATCAG
>JAPLKT010000050.1 GCA_026387895.1 Gemmatimonadota bacterium
GCCGAGCGCGACGCTGCGAATCGGCGAGCAGCGTCAGCTACGCCGCCTCCGCGACACCACGCGCGTCGTGGACCGAGCGATCAGCACGGGGCCGCGTTTCCGCGGACTGACCGTGAACTTGGGCAATGATGTGCGGCTCCAGTCCAAGGACGCGAATGTGCAACTGAGCGGTGCACTCGAGCTCGGCGGCGACCTCACAAACCCGTACCTTGCAGGCGAGATACTCGCGAACCGCGGGACGTACCGCGTGGATCTTGGCGCTCTCAAACGCACCTTCCGCGTAGACAGCGGTGTCGTACGGGTCGCGGGGTCTTTACCCATTGTCGCCGGAATGGATATCTGGACGTCGTATCTCGTGCGACGGCCCTCCCAGGACGATATCACCGTTGGGGCGCACCTCACCGGGACAACTGATGATCTGCGTCTTGATCTCTCGAGCAGCACGGGAGGGGTGACGCTGGCACAGAGCGAGATCATCAGCTATTTGCTGTTCGGAGTGCCGAGCTTTGCGCTTGATGGACAGAGCCAGACCACGCTCAAGACCGCCACGGCAGCCATCCTCCCAACCCTCGGCAGCGCACTCGAGTCAGCGCTCGGTACGATCTTTCCATTTTTCAATAGTCTGCAGGTGAGCACCGTGGCGGGGACCAATACCTATGCGAATCTGTCCTCAAACCCCCTCGACGCCGTGCTGAATAATCTGGCCATCACCGGTGGACGACGCATCGGTGCCGATGGATTTCTGAATCTGTCGGCAGGGCTCTGCCGCGGTGCGCGCGCCTCCGCCGCACAGAGTTCTTCGATGTGGTTCGGGGTCGCGGCCGAGTTCCGACCAAAGGTGGGCGTGGCCGCGATTGCGTCGATGGATCCGGGCACGAACCCGTGCGGGACAATCGGGACGCTCAGTGCGAATTATCAGTTCGGACTCGACATCTTCCGCGAGTGGAAGCACTAGGGCGTGCGGCGGCACGTGTCGCGGTTGTGGTGGTGCGTTCGCTTTCGTAGAATGCCAAGTGGGCCGCAGCCGCCCCTTCCGTTTCTCTCATCGCCCGGAGCAGCCTGACGATGCCATCGACGCAAAGAGCAATCAGCCGCGCGAGACGCGCCATCGTGCTGGCGTGCGTACTTTCGAGCGCCGTTGCTCAGGCCCAGAAAGCGCCGGTGCGGCGCACCAGTTGGCAGGCAGACTTGGGCTACGTCAGCGCGACCGGAAACACCGACGTCACCACGATGAGCATTGGCGACAAGATTGTCCGCACCGTGGATGCGTGGACCTTCACCCAGACCGGCGCGTACATCTACGGCCGGACGAAGGGAAATGAGAGCGCGAATCAGCTACGGCTCGGCGTGCGTGCTGACGCGTCGTTCAACGGTGCGGTAGGTGCGTTCGTTGCTGTGGCCTTCGAGCGCAATGTGTACGCAGGCTTCAGGAGCCGGTATGACGAACTCCTTGGGATCCAGTGGCGGGCGATTCGCGGCCCGCGAGACTCGCTCACGGTCGACGGTGGCGGCGTGCTCACGCAGCAGGAGAACACGCTTGGCGTGCGAGCACAGCTCCCGGCAGCACGGACTGCGGTGAACTACAAGCATGCCTTCACCAGCAAGGCAACGGTGCAGCATGTCTCTGAGGTGATTCCCGATGTGACGTCGGGCGGCCACTTCCGCTTGAACAGCGAAACCGCCATGGTGGCGCCCCTCTCTGAGCACATGAGCTTGAAGGTGCGATTGGCCACGCGATTCAATAGCGCGCCCCCCACGGGCTTCGGCACCACGGATCGCGTGTTCACGGCCGGCGTCCAGGTCTCCTACTAGGGTTCACGATACGGCGCCGCGCTCGACCCATTCGTCAGCACCGCACGCGAGCCCCTGACGCTTAGGAGCCTTGGCCGAACACTTCGACGAATGTGAGCGTGTTCCCGTCGATGTCGAGCACGACGAACTCGGTTGTGCCCCACGGCTTCGCGGCGATATCGCCCTCGGGACGAATCAGACCGCGTTCGCGATACAGTGCGTACAGCTGCCGGATTTCTGTGACTTCGATCCGACAACTCGAGTTCGGCGGAAGATTCGGATCTTCGCTGTGCCAGAAATGCACTTCGATTGCGTCGCGGCGGACCCCGCCGTATTCCCCAGCATTGAAGCCGTGCTTGAAGTCGAGGACATCGACAAAAAAGTCGATGGCGCGTCGCACGTTGGCGACGGGGAGCATCGGGATTCCGCGCGCGAAATACGGCTGTGCTGACATAATCAGAAGCGTCCCGTGGGGGGTGGGCCCGTCACATCTCTGCTCCGGCGCCTGTGGGAAGAAACGTATTCGGTTGGCAGGAGGGAAGCCCTCCGACGATACCTCCTTTCGCTCCGGCCTAGCAGATGGCATCTTCCGATGGCGCGTTTCCGCCCTGTCCTCGACTGGAGCCCGTATGACCGCCCGGACCACGTTCTCCTGCCTCGTTCTCGCCTCGTTGGCCTGGTCCTGCACGCCCTCTGCCTCGAGCAGCGGCAGTGGGTCGCCACGCCCTGCCCCTGCCTCGTCCGCCGCTGGTGGACGCACCGCCGACGGCTGGACCCCACTGTTCGACGGCAAGTCGTTCAGCGGTTGGCGCGGTTATAAAGTCGATACGGTGCCGAGTGGGTGGAAAGTGGTGGACGGCACGATCGCCAAGACCCGCCCGGTCGAGGACATCGTCAGCGTCAAGGAATACGGTGACTTTGAACTCGAAATCGACTGGAAGATCGGGCGTGCCGGGAACAGCGGAATCTTCTATCGCGGGACCGAGGAATACGATCACATCTACTGGACAGCACCCGAGTACCAGTTGCTCGACGACAGTCTTGCAAGCGATAACAAAACGCGGTTCACCTGCGCGGGCGCAGCGTATGGACTGTACCCCTCCCCCGCGGGGCACTTAAAGCCAGTTGGCGAGTGGAACAGCACCAAGATTGTCGCCCGAGGCAATCATATCGAACATTGGTTGAACGGCTTCAAGCTGCTCGAATATGAACTGAACAGCCCCGATTGGCTTGGCCTCGTCAAGAAGAGCAAGTTCAACGAGTGGCCCAACTACGGCCGCTACAAGAAGGGACACATCGCGCTGCAGGGTGACCACTTGGGGAGCCTCGCCTTCCGCAACATTCGGATTCGGGAGTTGTAAATGGGCGCCGTACGCACAAAACTCAGCATCATGATGTTCCTCCAGTTCTTTGTTTGGGGGAGCTGGTTCGTTACGATGGGCACCTATTTGGGCACGACGCTGAAGTTCACCGATGCCCAGATCGGCCTCTCGTACGGTGCCACCGCGATTGCCGCGCTCATTGCGCCTTTCTTCATGGGCATCATCGCCGACCGCTTCTTCGCGAGCGAGAAGCTCTTGGCGATCTTGCATCTACTCGGCGCTGTGCTCATGTACGTCGTGAGCACGCGCACGACCTTCGGCGAGTTCTACCCGCTCGTGATTGCGTATGCGATCTGCTACATGCCGACGCTTTCGCTCACGAGTTCGATCTCGTTCCAGCATATCCCGGACCCCGCGAAAGATTTTCCGCTGATCCGTGTGCTCGGGACCATCGGCTGGATCGTTGCTGGCACGGTCGTCGGCAAAATGCACGCTGAGACGTCTGCGTTCCCCATGCAGCTCGCGGCCGGTGCTTCGGTGCTACTTGGCGTTTTTTCGCTCCTGTTGCCGCACACGCCGCCCAAGGGCGCAGGTGCGCCGTTCAGTGTGCGTGATGCGCTCGGACTCGACGCGCTGGCACTCCTCAAGAACAGCGACTTCCTGATCTTTGTCCTCGGGTCGTTCCTGCTCTGCGTGCCGCTCCAGTTCTACTACACGTTTGCGAACCCGTTCTTGAACGAGATTGGCGCACCGGAGCCGGCGTTCATCCAGAGTTTTGGGCAGTGGAGCGAGATCGCGTTCATGGTGATGCTCCCCTTCTTCCTGCGTCGGTTCGGCATCAAGGTCGTGATGCTCGTTGGCATGCTCGCGTGGGGCCTCCGCTACTTCGCCTTCGCGCACGGCAACACGAGCACCGGGATGTGGCTGTTGTGGGCTGGGATCCTGCTCCACGGCGTCTGTTATGACTTCTTCTTTGTCAGCGGACAGATCTACACCGACCAGCGTGCCGGTGAGAAGATTCGCGGTGCCGCGCAGGGATTTTATAACTTCGTGACGAACGGGCTCGGGTATTTCGTTGGGTCCTACGTGTCCGGCGCCGTTGTCGGCAGTCACGCGGTGACGGACGCCGCGGGCAAAACGACCCACGACTGGGCAGCCATCTGGCCGATTCCAGCCGTGGGTGCGCTCGCGGTATTCGTGCTGTTCTTTCTGCTGTTCCGCCCCAAGGCCGCTCCCCCCGCGACGGCGTAACTCGGAGGCTCCCGTGCCCATAATTGTCGAAGCTGCGGTTGACACATTTATCGATGCGCTCGCTGCCCAAGGCGAGGGGGTGCATCGTCTCGAACTGTGCGGGCCGTTGCATGACGGTGGCACGACACCGAGCGCTGGGCTCATTGCACGGTGCTCTGAGAAGCTGCTCGTCTCTGTGCATGTGCTGATTCGTCCGCGTGGCGGCAGTTTCGTGTATTGCGACGACGAGATTGAGATCATGAAGAAAGACATCGCCGTCGCGAAAGAACTCGGAGCCGATGGCGTCGTGATTGGCGCGCTCACGCCGGACGACGACGTCGACGTTGAAGCGATGGCCCAACTGATCTCCGTGGCCTCGGGGGTGCGGATCGGCTTCCACCGCGCCTTTGATCAGGTGCGTGATCAAGAAGAAGCGCTGGAGCTCCTGGTATCGCTGCAGGTGGACCACATCCTGACGAGCGGTGCCGGCAAGACTGCCATGGAAGGCGCCGAGCGGCTAAAGGCGCTGGTAGAGCGGGCGGGCGAACGTCTGGAGATTATCGCCGGCGGCTCGGTAACCGCGGAGAATGTGGTGGACCTCGTTGACCGAACCGGCGTGCACGCAGTGCATGGACGGGCATTCCACGGCGTACCGCAGCGCCTCCGCCCGGTGAATCACTCGTAGTTTCCCGGTAGCGGTCTCAAGCGCGCCCCGAGCGCGCCCCGAGCGCGCCCGCCGAGCTATGTGCCTCGCCCCCAGACACAAAGAACGGACGGATTTTCCCATTTCATATGGTTCGTTTCTTGCAATACAGATATGTGAAATGCACCGTCCTGGGGCGCTCCACGCCCGAGCATAACACCATAAAAACCACCTAAGTCATTTATTTGCAATGTCTTACGATTGTTACGCATTAAATCAGGCCAGCACACAGTGACCACACGGAGCGCAGACCTCTTGAAAGACGGCGGTCATGTTGCGTCGGATCCCGGCGTCACGGTGACCGAAACGGCACTTCGTGTCCAGTCGCGGCATATCCAGGTGCTGTATTTCTCCGACCCGCTCTGTTCGGCGTGTCGGGTGGTAGATCCGTACATCGCGACGATGGTTGATCAGTACCAAGGGCTGGTGAAGATCGACGTCAAGCTAGGCGGCATGTTCAAGTCTTGGGACGAGCTCCCGCCGATGGATCCGAGCTGCGGCAACGGCGAGGCCGTGGCCTGCCTGTGGGAGCGTTTGAGTTCCGAGCATGGCGTGCAAATGGACAGCACCATCTGGCGTCGCCGACCGGTGAGTTCCTCGTACCCGGCGTCCATCGCCTATCATGCGGCCATGGCGCAGGATCCGAAGAACGGATTCCGATTCATGCAGACGGTCCGGGACTTGATCTTCCTTGAGGGGAAGGACATCAGCGAAGAACGCATTCTCGTTACGGCAGCAATTCGCAGCGGCCTCGACGTACCGCGCTTTCTGCAATCGCTTCACGACGGAACGTCCGCCGATGCATTCGCGCGCGACATCCAAGACGCCGAACGCTGGAAGGTTCGCCGATTCCCAACGCTCGTCTTTATCAACGACCAGGGCGACAGCGTTACGGATACGTCGTTCCTCGGCGAGACGACGGCTGCCCGGGCGCTGGAGCACTGGGCTGGCATCATCCATAACCTCACGAAACTCGATACCCCGGATGCCAAACCGCGGTCCGATTTGATTGAGTTGCTCGAGGAGTGCCCGGGGCTTTCCTCGAGGGAGATCGCGATTCGGTGCGGCATTCCGATCGAGCGTGCCGAAGCCCGGCTCGCTGCCCTTTGGAAGCACGGCCGATTGATTCGCGAAGACCTCCCGAATGCGGAGCACTGGCGATCAAACAGCACGCCGTACCGGATTCGCCGCGACCATGCGCCGGTTCGCACCGCCGCCATAATCGGAGGCGGTATCGCGGGCTACACCGCCGCACGAAGCCTAGCCCAGCAAGGGATCGAGGTTCACGTCTTCGATCGTCAACAGCGGAGCGCGAACCAAGGCTTTGGATTCCTCATCCTGAAGAACGGGATCGACGCACTCGATTCACTCGGCCTTCGATCGGATCTCCTGCGGCGCGGGAATCCCATCAATCGGTTTCGCGCCATCTTGCCGAACGGCTCCGAGGTGTATCAACGCCAGCTCGAGGACTGTCTCAGCATGCGGCGCGAAGAGCTGGTAGAGATGTTACGCGCGTCGAGCGGGGCCACTGAGATTCGGCATGACGCCGCATTCGCGAGCTTCATTTATGGCGACAACGATCAGATCTCCGGCGTACGGTTCGTGGACGGAACGAGTGTCGAGGCGGACATCATTCTCGCCAGCGATGGCGTTCGCTCGTCCGTGCGCCACGCCCTGTTCCCAGAGCACCGGATGGTTCCAGTTGGTGAACGTGAAATCGTCGGCATGGTGTACCTCCCTGACCTGGCCGTGCCGCAAGACGAATTCATCAAAGTGATCGACACCGTTGGAGGGAAATGCATGGGCATGATTCCAATGGGCGACGGGCACTACATTTGGTTTCTGCAGTTCAATCATCTCGACGATCCGCTGGACGATGGATCAGCCGATTCGATGCGAGCCTACCTCACGAAAGCCGCACGCGGGTACCCCGAGGCGTTCCAGCAGCTGATTGCGAATAACAACTTTTCCTCGAGTTTTCTCTGGATCTCGGAGCGTATGGATCTTCTGCCTGCGTTTTCGTTCGGGTCGGTGGCGCTGCTGGGCGACGCGGCGCATCCGCTCCTCGCCTTTACCAGCCAGGGCGCGAACTCTGCTCTCGAGGATTCCGCATGCCTTGCGGCACTCCTCTCACGCAAGCAAGTCGAGGAGTCGACATCCGAGGTATTCCAACGCTACTATCAAAAGCGTGAACCGAACATCCGCCGCTACATTGCAGAAGGCGATCAGCTTGTCGAGCAGTTCATGCAGTTGAAGCGTGACCGGAACTTTCAACTGCCCCTTTCGCTCCACTGACCGTGACTCTTTTCGACAGCGACCGCGTTCGACTCGACCTGCTGCGCCAGCGCGCGTACAACTACCGCTGGGCGGTGCATCCGGCGGATGTTATTCCGCTGACCGCGGCCGACCCAGACTTCGCCGTCGCGCCGCAGATCACCGAGGCGCTGGTACGGCACGTCACCGACGGCTATCACTCGTACGGCCCGCCACGCGGACTCCCCGAGTTTCGTGAGGCAATCGCGAACTGGTACACTCGCACGAAACTCTCGCCGGTTGATCCCACGCATGTGCTGCCGGTGAACAGTGCCGCCGGCGGGTTGTTCATTGCGGCACGGACGATCCTCGGCCCTGGCGACAACGCCATCATTCCAGATCCGGTAGACTTCCTCTTCCGTCGGTCTATTGAAGCGGCGGGAGGCATAGTTCGCACCTGCCCGCTTCCCGACGGTTCGGCTGAGTACGACCTCGAGGCACTGTCGTCGCTGATCGACGATCGCACCCGTGCCATCTTCATCTGCAATCCACACAACCCGCGCGGGCGTATGCTCTCGGCCGCGCACCTGATGGCGCTCGTGACACTCGCCGAGCGGCATGGGCTCTGGATTGTGAGCGATGAGATCTGGGCTGACATTTCGTACACGACGCCATTCGTGAGCATCTTAGATCGTGCACTTCCCGTATACGCCAAGACAATCGTCGTGTCTGGACTCTCCAAGAACTTCGCGCTCGCCGCGATGCGGATTGGATATCTTGTCGCCCGTAACACTGATGTCACACAACTGCTGTTCAATGCGTCGCAGCACGCCAGTACAGCCGCCGGAATCCCGATCCTCTCGCAGGTAGCGGGGACAGCCGCGCTGACGTCATGCGATGCATGGCTCAGTGACTTTCGCGTGCATCTCGCAGCACGTCGTGAGCAAACGTTGGCGTTTATCGCTCAGATGCCCTTTCTCGCGCCCGTTGACACAAATGCCACGTACTTGGCATTCCCACGCTTGGTTGGCGTGCGCGACTCCGCGGAGTCGTTCGTTGCACGCGTGCTCGAGGAGAGTCGCGTGGCGCTTGTGCCTGGCGGCCGCGACTGGTTCGAGGCTGGCTCCGAGGGTCATCTGCGGATTTGCTTCGCGACCTCCGAGGAAATCCTCAAGGTCGCATTCGATCGCATCACCTACGCGCTGCCAACATTAGGCACATAAGGTGCGCGCGCAGGCCGTGCGCTCGATTCACCCCGGTAACATCGAGCGCACGACGAACCAGACATTCGCAGGCCGTTCGGCGAGGCGACGCATGTACCACTTGAACCATGAGCTGCCGTAGCTGATCAGCGTTTTCACGGTGCGCCCCTCGCGCACAAGGCGCGCTTGATCCGTGTCGCGGATGCCGTACAGCATGTGGATCTCATACTTGCCGTCCGCCACCCCGATCTCCTTGGCAGCGGCCACAATCCGATCGACCAGCGGAATGTCGTGCGTTCCAAAAATGGGGAGGCAGTTCCCTTTGGCGGCATGCCGGAGCATGGTGACCGACACCTCGTAATACGCACGATCGGTATCAGCCTTCACAGGGAACGCGACATGCGCGGGTTCGGCGTAGGCACCCTTCACGAGCCGGATAATCGGCTGCACCGCCATCAGGCGCTCGACATCCTGCGGCGTCCGCAGTAAATATGCCTGAATCGCGAGACCGCAGTTGGGATACGCCTTTTTGACCTCTTCGTACAGCGCCAATGTTCGATCCACATAGCTCGAATCCTCCATGTCAATCCAGAGAATCGAGCCACTCTCGGCGGCTTTTGCCGCGAGCACGTGAAGATGCGTGGCGCAGGTTTCGGGTGAGAGGTCGAGGCCGAGTTGTGTTGGCTTCACGGACACGTGACCATCGATGCCACGCGCCTTGACCATGTCATAGAACTTCAGATAGTGGTCGCGCACGGCATCGGCTTCGTCGAGTCGCGTGAGATTCTCGCCGAGTTTCGTGAAAATAGTCCCCCGCCCAACCTTCCCTAACGCCTGCGCGGCACTGAGCGCGTCCTCAGGCGCTTCACCGGGCATAAACTTTTTGACGGCGCGCTTCACGAACCGGCGATTCAACGCCTGCTCATTCAGGAAGGCGCTCTTCGACATCGCGAGTAGTACGCTACGACCGATTCCCATAATTCAGTCTCCGATTCGCGCGCCCGAAACGGGCGCCAGTGCTTTCTACAACTGACAACAACCGATTACGGCTTCCAGGTACCCTTCGCAACTGCAGGCACGAACGTATCGAGGCCGCGCGGCGGAAAGGCCAGCGTCTTCTCTTGCTCGGCGCTCTGATATGCGGCCATCAGCATTTTCACGACGTCTACGCCGTCATCCCAGGTGAGCAGCGGCTTCTCCTTACCCTGGAACACGCGCACGAAGTGCCGGTCCTCGCCGGTGTAGCCGTAGGCGTTGTACTCCTCAGGCACCACTGGCATCACGCCCTGCTCCGCATTCTGTTTCTCGACGAGATCTTCGCCCGCGCGGCCAGTCACCTCGCGGCTGAAGAAGAGCTGTAGGCCGCTATCGAGCGAGTTCCATTTCATCGAATACTCAGGGCCGAGCAACTCGGCGGAGAGACGCAAGCCGGCGCCGACAAAGCTCCAGCTCGTGCTCGCCTCGCCGATTGCGCGTCCACCCGGCGTGTCGAACTCAATCATGACACTCGCGAAGTCTTCGCTGGGCGTCTTGGCGTAGTCCACACCCATGCTCTTCTTGAGTTGTTTGGTGTAGTGCGGACGCGACCACTTGAGACTCGCGATGTGGCCGGTGACTTTTACCGGCTTCACGGTCGAGAGCGGCTCACCCGGCTTGCAGAGGAGATAGCGGACGACGAGTGCCGAGTGGCACATCATGTCATTGAGCACGCCGCCCCCCTGCAGGCGACCATTCCAGAACCAGGGCATGTGGGGACCGCTGTGTTCTTCAGCGGCGCGCGCGAGGTACGGGCGCCCGGTGGTCGCTGCGCCACGTGCCCACAGCAAGTTCTTACCGGCTTCTACATGGGGCGCCCAGAGTTGATTCTCGAGGTATCCGTGGGCGAGTCCAACGCTCTTTACGAGCTTCGTAATATACGCCGCTTCCGAGACGTTTCTGGCGAGTGGCTTCTCGCAGGCTATTCCCTTGAGCGTTCCTTTGCCCTCGCGAATCGCGTGAACGATTTCTTCGACATTCTCGATACGAGCTTGGTTCGGGCCAGTCAACCAGATGGCCTCTATCGACGGATCAGCGACCATGGCGGTGATGCTCTTGTACGACTTTGCCTGCCCGATATCGAGGGAGCGCGCGAGCGCGGCAGCTGACGCTGCATTCTTCGCGTTCGGGCTCCACACGCCGAGCACGTCGGCGTCGCGAACGCCGCGCCAGCCGAGCATGTGGAAGCGGGCATTGAAACCGGAACCGATGAAGCCAACGCCGAGTCGAGAAGCGGACATGGTGGTGATTGCTCGTGAATGTGATGACTACTGTGCGAAAACTAACCCAACTGCATTCGAGAGCGCGGGACGCTGCCCGTTGACCGCCTCACCCCTCGCTTTTGGGATAAACGGTGCGGCCACCGGTGACGGTGCGCACCACCTTAATGTCCTTGATGGTGTTCGGGTCTACATCGTGTGGATCTTTTTCGAGAATCACGAAGTCGGCGAGTTTCCCTGCCGTAATCGAACCCTTGATTTTCTCTTCGAACGATGCGTGGGCGCCGTTTTGTGTAGCAACCATTAGCGCCTGATCCATCGTAATCTTTTGATTGGCTCCCCACTCGCGCCCCCGATAATCGCGGCGCGTGACCATCGACTGGATCGCCATGAGCGGCTCAAAGGGACCAGGGCCATAATCGCTCGCGCCCGGCACAATGATGCCAGCGTCGAGGAACGACTTGTGCGCAAACATCCAGCGCATCTTCTCGTCCCCGAACTCCGCCCATTTCTCGCCATGGTAGTACACGTACGTCCAGAACGGGGTCGGGATCGCGCCAATCGCCTTGATACGGTTGATGAGTGAAGGATTCACGAGCGAGCAATGCTCAATACGATGTCGGCGATCCGGATGCGGCCATTTCTTGAGAGCGCGCTCGTAGGCGGTGAGCACCATGTCAATGGTGACATCGCCATTGGCGTGGATCCCCACCTGCCAGCCGTGGCTGTGTGCATCGTCGACGGCCTCGTGGATCTCCTGTTGCGTCATCGTAAGGATGCCGTAGTCGTCGGTGCCGACGTAGGGCGTGCTCATGCGCATGGTGCGCTCCGATGCCGATCCGTCGGCCGCAAACTTCACGCCGCCGACACGCACCCATTCGTCACCGAAGCCGGTGAACATCCCGGCATCGCGAAGCAGCGGGAATGCGGCGCCGCGAATCATCATATACGCGCGATGCCGGAGATTCCCCTCGGCGCGAATCTCCTCGTAGGCACGGATGTTCGGGGCGGTGGCGCTCAGGTCGTGAACGGTCGTGAGCCCAGATGCAGTATACAGCTCTGAGATGTACGCCATTCCCTTCCGGGCACGTTCGGCGGCATGCTCCGGCGTATAGCGTACACGTTCTCCAACGCTATTGAAGACCCGACGCGCCATCTCGGCAACCCGTCCATTTGGCGTGCCGTCTGGATCGCGGAAGAAGCGGCCGTCTGCGGGATCCTTGGTGTCTTTGGTGACATGCGCGAGCTCGAACGCTTTTGAGTTGTACCAGCTCGTGTGACCCCCACGGTGATTGACGCTCACCGGATGGTTCGGCGCTGCCTCGTCGAGGTCGCGCCGATGGAGCATGCGATTCTCAGCGAGCTTGGTGTCGTCGAACATGTAGGCATTTACCACTGCCCCGGAGGTGTTTGCGCGGCCTTCTTGGTGATGGCGGCCTTGAGCTCCGCGATGCTTCGCAGATTTCCGTTCACCTCGAACAACTCGTTGACCCCACCGGGGTGGTTGTGCGCGTCGATGAAGCCCGGGGTGACCGTCATGCGTGCGGCGTCGATCACCTTGGTGCGAGCACTTCGGAGGTTCGCGATGTCGGCATTGCTTCCGACCGCGAGGAATCTGCCGTCTTTCACTGCGAACGCCTCAGCGCGCGGGCGCGACGGATCACTGGTCAGGACTCGCCCGTTGATCACGATCAGGTCGGCGTCGATGCCGTTCCCCTTCTGCGGCATGGCGGGAAGGGCGTGACTCGTGCGGTTCATGGCGGCCGCCGCAATGGGCGGAGTGGCGGCTGCGCCGGCGAGCAGGGCGCTCATCCCAAGAAAATCCTTTCGGGTCACCTTCTTGCTCATCGCCGTTCCTCCGCTGAGTGAGTGCCCTGCCCCTGCACGCGCCGCTATTTCGTAAAGACCGCGCCTCAGTACCGCGAGGGGATGCGCGACTTCATCACATCGTGATCGACGCCGAGGTGTTGCATGGCTGCGGGCGGGCAACCAGGCCAGACGGGAAGCGCCACGTTCCCTATGTACTGCAAGTCCTTTACGCCCATCTGGCTCGAGAAGAAACCGCTAGCCGTGAAGTCGCGCAGCCGATTGAAGTGCGAGACTCCTTCGGCGAGTTCTTTCTTTGCTTTCTTCGGCCAGGCAATCTGATCGAGCAACTGCTTGCGCTGCTCAACCGAGCACTTGGCGAACGACTTGGCAAAGGAGTTATAGGCGAAACCATCGATCCAGCGGAGAGCGTCACGCGTGTTTTGGTACGACGGATATTCGACACAAATCCAATCCATAAACTCCGGCACGCCGGCCTCGGTCGCACTGCCCGAGCGATTATCGCGAGGAATAATCAGGTCCACAACGATGCGGAGCGCCTGCCATTCGTCCTGCTTGAAAAACTTTGGCACGTAGGTCGCGCCAAGCCCTGCGTTTTCCAGCGCGGCAGTGGCGTGCAACGACGCTTTCATGGCGTCGACATTTGACATCGGAACGAAGGCCAGCGGCGCAACCGCGGCTGCCTTGAGCATGTCACGGCGCGTCGTCATACCGAGCCCTCCTTCACGGCTTTCGCCAAGTATTCACTGGTCTTCCACGCGAGCGCGAGGATGGTCCAAGTCGGATTCTTGTCGGCCTGCGTCACGAACGGCGAGCCGTCCACGGCAAAGAGATTCTTGCAATCGTGCGCTTGGCAGTTGGCATTGAGCGCCGATGTCTTGGCGTCGTTGCCCATTCGCACGCCACCCACTTCATGGATAATCGACCCGCCATTGGCGATACCGTAACCGCGCTCCTTGCTCGGCATGGGCGAGGACACCTCTCCGCCCATCTCCGTCAGCAGTGCACGGAACGTCTCCTGCATGTGCTTGACTTGATTCAGCTCGTGGTCAGTCCACTTCCAGTGAAAGCGTAGGACCGGGATGCCATAGCGATCCTTCTTCGACGGATCAATTTCGCAATACGAATCGTCGTTGGGGATCATCTCGCCGCGCCCGTCAAAGCCAATCGTCGTGCCCCAGTACTTCCGATAGTCGGACTTGAGGTCCACGCCGTATCCACCACCTCCAGGATAGCGCTGAATACCCCCCATGAACCCGTTGCTCGGCTGTCCCTTCCCCCCCCACACCCCGATGTGATAGCCGCGCGGGAAGTCGAGCTTCTTGTTGTTCTCCCACCACGGCATGTATACGTGCATACCGCCGACGCCGTCGCAGTTGTGGTTCGGCTGACCCACGAGCCCGGGAATAAACGCCGAGACGCCTGCGCCGACCGTGTCGGTGATGTACTTGCCCACGACGCCGCTCGAGTTGGCCAATCCGTTCGGGTGCACCGACGACTGGGAGTTGAGCAGGAGACGTGCCGATTCACAGGCGCTCGCCGCAAGCACCACCACTCGGGCCTTCACGTGCCGGTCCTCGCCGCTGTGTTTGTCGACGTAGCTCACGCCAGTCGCCAGCCCCTTGGCATCGGTCGTAATCTCTCGCGCCATCGCGTTGGTGATGAGCGTGAGCTTCCCCGTCTTCATCGCAGGGTAGATCAGCACGTTGGGCGAGGTGAAGTTCGCGTTCATCGTGCAGCCGCGGTTGCACTGCCCGCAGTAGTGGCAGGCCGCCCGGCCATGAATCGGTTTCGTAAGGATCGAAAGACGGCTCGGAATGCACGTGATGTTCAGCTTGTCACTGGCCTTCTTGACGAGCAGTTCGCGGCAGCGCGGCTTTGGCGCCGGTTGAAAGTTTCCGTCTGGATGATTCCGGAGCCCTTCGTTGGATCCAAAGATGCCGACGTAGTCGTCGACTTTGTCGTAATAGGGCTTGATCTCATCGTACGAAATCGGCCAGTCATCGCCGAGCCCGTCGACGGACTTGTGCTTGAAGTCGTCGGGGCCGAAACGGAGCGAGATGCGTCCCCAGTGATTCGTCCGACCGCCAACCATGCGGGCGCGCCACCAATCGAACTTGGTACCTTCTGCCTTGGTGTAGGGCTCGCCGTCGATCTCCCAGCCGCCGATGCACGCATCGAACTCGCCGAAGGGACGCTCTTTAGTGCTCGCACCGCGGCGCGGCGTCTCGTACGGCATAGTGAGCATCTTGGAGTCCTTGGTGTTGTCCCAAGGACCACCGGCCTCCAGCATGACGACATTGGCGCCAGCTTTTGTGAGCACATGGGCTGCCATTCCGCCGCCGGCTCCGGAGCCGATAATGGCCACGTCGTAGATCAAGCGCTTGGGTTGCGTCTGCATCAAAGAAATCCGAAGGGTTTGGAATGCGACGGCGCCACCCGATCGGGTAGCGCGTCGTCTCAAAACTCGAGCGTGCTCAAATACTGGTAACTCGCGGTAATGCTCGCGTACACGTCCTTCGGCTCATCATGTTCGACAATAAAGTGCTGGAACCCTGCCCGCTTTGACTGGCGCAAGATGGTCTTCCAGTCGATCGTCCCCGCACCGACGTCGCGCATCTCATGCTTCGGTGCGCCTCCGGAGTCTTTCAGGTGCGCGAGCTTAAAACGCCCTGGATATTTCGTAAAGTACGCGAGCGGATCCTGACCGGCGTTGGTGATCCAGTACAGGTCCATTTCAAAGTCCACGAGCGCGGGGTCGGTCTCGCTAAGCAGTACATCGAGCGGCAACACGCTGCCCGTTGGCTCCACCACCGGCTTGAACTCGGCGTTGTGATTGTGATAGCCAAAACGCATACCTGCATCGCGGCACCGTGCGCCGGCGTCGTTGAACCGCTTCGCGAGGTCCTTGAGGCCGTCGAGTGAGGTGAGCGATTTCCCTGGCACGGAGGCGACGATCACCCACTTGTGGCCCAGTGCTTTCGCGGCGGCGGCAGTGGCCGTCCACTGCGCTTCCACCTGCAGCATCCCGACGTGGCACGCGGGGGAGGTGAGCTTCAGTGCGTCGAGCGTGCCGCGCAGGGCAACCGGATCGCGGTTGAAATAGCCCGCAAACTCGACCTCGCGATACCCAACTGCGGCGACCTTTTCGAGAGTGGCCTCAACGTTTTTCGCCATCTCCGAACGTGCCGTATACAGCTGCAATCCCAGGCGGTCGAGTTTCGTGGTGTTGAAATCAGGGGCGGTCGAGAACGGCACCTGAGCCGCGCGCAGGGCGCCAGGCATCAGGCCGACAGCTGCGGCCGCAGCTGCGGCTGCGGCGGCTGTCGTGAGGAAGTCACGGCGAGTGGTCACCTCAAGAGATTGGCTTCGGGACCCCGACTTTGCAACTGTAAAGGGGCTAACCAGTATCCCCCTCGCTTGGAATGTCGCCTAGAACGCCGCATCGACCTTCAGCAAGGTGTGGAGCAGGACGTTGGCGCCGTTCGTGATGTCCTCTGGCGCAGAGTATTCCGTGGGCGCGTGACTGATCCCCTTGAGGCTTGGGACAAAGATCATCCCGACTGGGCAAATCTGGGCCAGATCTTGGGCGTCGTGCCCTGCCCCGCTGGGCAAGGTGATGTTCGAGAGCCCAAGCTCACGGGCCGATGCGGCAACCATCGCTCGGATTCGGAGGTCGATGGGCGCTGGGATGTTATCGGTGAACTGATGGAACTCAAAAGCGGTGTCGTTTATCGCGCCGACCTTTGTGGACTCGGCTTTGATGCGGGCAAATAGGGTGTCGATTTTCTTCCCGTCGAGATCGCGGATCTCCAGGGTGAGCACGACTTTGCCGGGGATCACATTTGGTGCGCCCGGGAAGGCTTGGATGCGTCCGACCGTGCCGACCTGACGCCCCGGCGTGGCACGAATCACCCGGTTCACCATCTCGGTGAATCGCGCTGCGGTCAGCATCGCGTCACGCCGTTCGCCCATGGCGGTCGTCCCAGCATGGTTCGCAAAGCCCGTAATGGTGACTTCCCACTGCTTGATTCCGACAATCCCTTCCACCACGCCAATCTGCTTCTTCTGCTGATCGAGCGTTCCCCCTTGCTCGATGTGCAACTCCAGATACGCCGCCACCGAGCCCTTGGCACGACGTGTCCGCTCCAAATGTGCCGGATCGCCGCCGAGGAAGGTGATACCGTCGCGGATGGTCTTCCCGCTCCGACTGACCGTGTTGAGTTCGGCCTCGGTCAGCACCGCCGTCGCAGCATGGCTGCCCCAGAGCCCGCCTTCTTCGTTTTGCCAGCTCACGACTTCGAGCGGATGGCGCGGCGTGATCCCGGCTTCGCCCAAGGTCTGCGCAACTTCGATCGCGCCCATGGAGCCCACTTGGCCGTCGTAGTTCCCACCTTCGGGCACGGAATCGATGTGCGAGCCCATGATGATGCACGGGCGCGAGGGATCCGACCCCGCGCGGCGGCCGATGATGTTGCCGGCAGCATCGATCGAGACGTCAAGCTTGGCATCGCGGAGCAACTGCTGCACCAGCACCCGCGCGTCGCGGTCGGCATCGCTGTAGGCGAGTCGAGAAATTCCGCCCTGAGGATTCTTGCCGAAGGCGTGCAACTGCTCGAGATGCGCATTGAGCCGCGCGCCATTCACGTTCGGCAACGCCCACCATGGGGCCGGCTGCGCGTGCGCGAGGCGAGGCAGGAGCGACGCTCCGAAAAACCCAGCGACCGCGGTTCCAAACTCACGGCGAGACCACTGATGTGATGACATAGGGAGGAACTCGGTGACGGTTAGGGTTCGAATCTCTCGGCAATACGTGCGAAGCAGTCCTCGACCTCAGGGCACAATCAACGCCTTGACCACTTCGCGATTGGCAACAGCGGCGAGCGCTTCGTTGGCGTGGTCCAACCCAAAACGCGCCGTGATTGAGTTCGCCCATGGCAACTGTTGCCCCTGATGCGCCAGCACCTGCAGCGCGCGATGCACGTGGGAATAGTCGCAGCCCCAGCACCCGCGAATCTCGACGTGCTTGCGGTTGATGGCGAGGTGCGGATTGATGGTGACATCACCGGCATTGGTGTACTGGCCGGCAATGACTACGCGTCCCCCATCGCGCACGAGGTCGAGCGCCTGCGACACCGCACGCGGATCGCCCGCGGCCTCAATCACCACGTCCACACCGCGTCCGCCCGTCCACGCCCTCACCTGTGCAGAGCGCTCGGCTTCTGGCACGTCGAGATTGAGAGTGTGCGTAGCCCCCATCTGTGTGGCGAACTCGAGGCGCGAGGCCGGCGCACCAATGGCAATCACGGGATACGCGCCGCTCAACCGACTGAGCGCGATGGCCGCCTGCCCTACCGGCCCAGCACCGAGCACCGCGACGGAGTTGCCGAGGGCCACCTGCCCTCGCTCGACGGCGTGCACCGAGGTCACCAGTCCGCAGCCGCCCGCGATGAACGTCGCGGGATCTACCCCCTGCGGAATGCGCAGCATCTTCACACCGGGCTTCATCCAGATGTGGGTCGCCCACCCGCCGAGCGGCCCGTCGTTCATGCCGTAGGTAATGCCGTAGACTTTGCGCTTGGGGCAACGGGTCGTCTGCTTGGTCACCAAGCACTCGTAGCACCGTCCGCAGGTCTCGTGGACGTCGAGAAAGGTGACGAGGTCGCCTTCCTTGAACGGCTCTCCTTCGATGTCGGTCACGACACCGCGGATTTCCTCGAGATGACCAATGGAGACGTGGCCCGGAATCAACGGATACGGCACCCCGCTGAGCTTCCCCTGCTGCAGATGGACGTCCGTGCCGCAGACTTCGGAGTAGAGGGTACGGAGGAGCGCCGCGCCTGGCTCAAGCACTGGGCGCGGCAGCTCACGAATTTCGACGGGGGCGCCAGGGCGGGGGATGACAGCGGCACGGATCATTGCGCGAGGAGGTCGAGGAATTTCTTGCGGAGCTTCGCAACCTTCGGTTCGATTGTCACGGC
>JAPLKT010000065.1 GCA_026387895.1 Gemmatimonadota bacterium
GTCCGGTGGTGTCGCCTGTGCGACGACGTGAAGGAGTCGGCGCGAGGTCGCCATTGGCGATCAGCGCGTTGAGGAGATCGTTGGAAGTCGAAGCGGGTCCACTGGTGCCGCGCACACGGAGGGCATCCATGGAGAGTCCACGCGCGGCCAGCGTCTTGCCGAGCTCGGAAGCCCTTAGGCCGATCTGGGCAGCGAGTGCGGGATCCGCGAGGTCGATCGTCGCGCCAACGCGCGCGCCGATCGTTCCAATGCGAATCCGGTCCTCGCCCCCAGCGCCGTTGTCGACGCGGAGCAACATTTGATTCATCGGTTGTGCGGCCCGGGCATCCTGCAGCGCCAAGACGCGATCCACACGGGCGGCGGCATCGCTGGGTAGCGGCGCCACGAAACGCGGCGCGCTCACACCACCCGTGTTCACCGGGCTTCCAAGGCTCGACAGCCCAATCGCCTGCGGCGTCCGAGCACCATTGCCGCTGTTCCCGCTACTCCCGCTATTCCCGCTGTCGTCCCGTGACTCTGAGGACGAGCGAGAGGAGCGCGACGAGCGCGACGACTTGGCCGACCGCACGGATGCACCGGCGCCAGTTGCCGCCGCTGTGGCGTCAGACTTTGACGCGCCCCCTGGAGCAGCGACGCCTGGAGCAGCGACGCCTGGAGCAGCGACGCCTGGAGCAGCGACGCCTGGAGCAGCGACGCCGGCGACGTGCGCAACGTCTGCGACCTGAGCGACTTGCGCCACCGCTGCGACCTGCGCCAACTGCGCTCCTTGGGCCCCCGGCTGTCCCGGCGTCGCGAGGCTGATCTCGGCGCGGAGTACCGAGGCGCCGGTCTGTTGCTGCAGGGCGCCAAGATTCAGCTCGACATGGCCCGGATCCTTCGCGCCCAGCGTGCGAAGCCCTTCTTCGTTCGCAATCTGCTGGAGTGCCGCGTATTGGCTGGAACTGCCACCCGAGACCACGAGGTCTGCGGCCAATCCAGAGGAATGACGGGAGTTCTGCGTCCAGGTCACGACGGGACCGCTCGTAGAGCGTCCCTGATCGTAGAGTGCATTCTGGCGCGTCTGACTCCGCCAGCTTTCTCGGATCGTGACATCGGCGCCCGTTTCCCCTTTCATGCGCTGCACGACCCGCTCCACCTTGCTCCGGAACTCCGGCTGCAAGAGGGCAGGGTCGCGAAAGACTGTCGAGGGATCACTGCCGGCTGCTTCACGCGCAGCACGATCGGTGAGCTGTGCATCGACACGCGTGGTGACGCCCGACGACTCCAGTGAGGCACGGGCCAGCAAGGCGCGCAGGGCGCTCGTTCCGGAGCTCGTCTCCCCGGTTGCGCCGGAGCTGTCAGCGGTGGGACGCTCCACGTCTTCTTTCTCGCGGCGCTTCTTTTCAGCCTTCTCGGCGCTCGCTGCGTCGAGGTCGTTGCTCTCGCGAACGCGCGTGGCGCGATCCAGCGCTCCAGCGAACGCGCTGGACGATGTTCCGCCGCTCACCGCGTCGGTGAAGGCATCAGCCGTCGGCGCAGAAGGAGCGTTGACCGGGACGAACGACGGGATGCTGTTCACTTGGTGCCTGGGGGTGACTTGAGGGCAGACTTACTGATGGCCGCCGCCCGCTCCGATGGCAGGAGCGCCATAATCTCAGCCGCGCGCTTGTCGGTGACCGCGCCAAGGATGCGCGATACATCGGCATCATCGAGGTGTGCGAGCACTTTGGCTGCGTCCTTTGCCGACATGTTCGCGAAAATCTTCGACAGCCGGCCACTGGGGAGCACGGCATCGCCAGTCTGCAGCGGGCCGGCGAGCAGGCTAGGCGCCGGGTGCTTGGCGTCGGGGGCTGGGGCGGGTGTTTTCTTATTAGAAGGCGCGGTCGCGACCGAAGTCTTCGCGGCCGACGTCTTCGCGGCCGACGTCTTCGCGGCTGCGGGGGCCGGGGCAGCTTTTGCTGTCGGTGCGGCCGCTGGTGCAGCCGCTGGTGCAGCCGCTGGTGCGGCTGCTGACATCAGGCTGTCGGTCGCCGTACTGTCAGCCACGCGCTTGGCCTCAGCGACGCGCTTGGTGGAGTCCGCGGCGATGCGCTCGAGACTGTCGTGGACCACTTTCGCTTTGGCCTGTGCTTCGGCCGCTACGGTCTTGGCTTGCGAGACAGAAAGAGCGGAGGTACCGGATGCGGCGGCAAGGAGTGCCGCGGCGAAGGGAATCAGAAGTCGTTTCATAGGGAATCGGAAGTGTCCGAACCCTAGTCATGCAATATCCGTACCACTCCGCCGGGTCTGCGCGAACTCGTCCATGGTGATCTGTTCCGACCTCGCGGCCGCCTGCTGCCACGTGTCGAGTGCGCGCTCTTTCAAGCGCCCGAGCACGCGACGGTCCTGGACGGCGGCATTCAACACGTCCCGCCGAGCAAGCATGGTGGTGCGGCACGCTGTCAAACGCTCGCCTGCCTGCGCAATGCGGCGGTCGGCGTCCTCCATCAGCAGCGCAACCTGCCGCAATGTGGCAACGGTGGAGGTATCGCCAGCGCGAAGCGTCAACGACTCCTGCGTCCGCACGCGGTGCATTTCGAGTGCTGCCTTGGCCTCATGCGCAGCCGTTTCCGCATTACGTGCTTCGGCGAGTGCAATAGCGGCAACCTCTTCCGCCTTCTGTCGCAGCGAGAGCAACCGCTCAAGCCGGAAGGTGAAGCGATCAGAACTCACGAAGGACGTGCAGTGGACGTATCAATGGCTCCACCAAGCGCCAAGAGATCATTGGTCGTCTGCTCGAGCGTCGAATGCTCCGACTGCGCTTGCTGCAGAAACGAGAGCACCGGCTCGCGAAACTGAATGGCCGCGTCCACATGCGGATCACTGCCGCGCTGATACGCGCCGACCATGATCAAGTCTTCCTTCTCACGGTACGCCGCTTCGGTGCGCAACACAGAACGCGCCGCGGCCTGTTGCGGAACCTCGGTGACCAGATCCTTCACACGGCTCTTGCTGTCGAGAATGTCGATCGACGGATAATGCCCAGCGCTCGCCAGTTTGCGCGTGAGATCGCGGAAATATTCAGCGATCGCTGTCGCCACCAGTGCGCCGCGCGCACGCACCAGCGCAGCCTGATCGCCAGTGGCAACCACGACAACAGATCGCGCCAACCCTTCGGCGCCAAGCGAGTGCTCGAGGAACTCACGCACTTCACGTCCGCGTTCTCCAAGCAGCGCAATAACGTTCACATCGGACTTTGCCTGACGGGCAATCATCCCGAGCAGTGTGCTCTTGCCCACGCCCGAGCCGGCGAAAATGCCAACACGCTGGCCGCGTCCAATCGTGAGCAGGCCGTCGATCGCGCGCACGCCAGTCTCAAGCGGCTCGCTGATCATTTGACGGTGCAGGGGGTTCGGCGGCTCTGACGTCAGCGAGACACGCTCAGTGTTGCGAAGCTTCGGTCCCCCGTCAATCGGCTGCCCGAGCCCGTTGAGCACTCGGCCCAACAGGTCAGGTCCAACTTCAATGCCAAACGATCGGCCGAGCGGTGTGACCATCGCACCTGGATGAATACCATCGAGTTCGCCGAGCGACATCAGGAGCAAGCGATCGCTGTCGAATCCGCATACTTCGGCGAGCACGGTGCGTCCGTCGGTGAACGAGGACAGCTGGCAGATCTCGCCGAGGCCGAGGTCAAGCCCGGCGACTTCGACGACAAGACCCGTCACACGAATGACGCGTCCGTTGGTAGCGAAACGGGGCAGTTCCCCGATACGACGTGCGAGGAGCTCAGGCACCGGTGTATGTCAGTCGGCGGTAAATACGTTCGAGCGCACTGTCGACACGCGCGTCCACAATGCGTTCGCGCCCTTCAACCATGGCGCCGCCTGGCGCAATGCGTGCATCGGCGATCCACCGCGCATTCGTGCCGCGTGCGGCACCCGGCATCGGATGGTCGTGCGCCGAAAGCGACTCAATCACGGTGAGGTCGCGCGGGTTGACGCGGACGCGCACCGGCTGATCGATCGGGAACGCTTCGAGCGCGCGTTCAATCAGTTTGGAGACGACGGTCACATCCGTTTCCATTTCGCGATCCACCAAATGGCGGGCAATCGCTGTGGCAAGCGCGATGATATTCTCTTCGATTGCACCCTGCCACCGTTCCTCAGAGGCGCGGATGTCATCGATGGCATCGGACGCGGCACGCAAGGTCGGCGCGAGGCGTGCCTGTTCGGCCATTTCGCCTTCGAGGCGCCCGGCCTGATACCCCGCCTGCCAGGCTTCCTCGACCGCGAGTTCTTGCGCTGTCGGTACAGCTTCGGTCGGCGTGTCCTGCGGGTGTTCCTTGCGGAACGACCCGAAGTCGTCGAGCGCCCACGCGCTCGGCGAGGACTTTCTTCTCGCCGGGTTAGGCGACAAGGTCGTCGGCACTGGCGCCCAGAACGATTTCTCCGGCCTCCTCGAGTGTGCGAATCTGTGCGACTACGCCCATCTGCGCCGCTTCGACATCCCGCATGCGGACCGGGCCAAGCATTTCCATTTCGTCGGCCAGCGCCTGCGAGGCACGCTGCGACATCTGCCCGATAATGCGGGTGCGAAGCTCCGCGCTTGCTCCCTTGAGCGCGAGCGCCAAGGTCTTGTTGTCGACGTCGCGCAAGATGCGCTGCACCGAGCGGTCGTCCAGGCCAATGACGTCTTCGAACACGAACATCAGATGCTTGATCTGTTCCGCGAGGGTGAGATCGCGCGCGGCGACCTGCGCAAGAATCTCCTTCTCCATCGTGCCCTGCATCAGGTTGAGCACTGCAGCCACAGCCGCGGGGCCACCGGCCGCCGACATGCCCTGCTGGATGTTAAGGTCCGTATCGGTGCCCAAGGATTTTTCAATCAGTTGGAGCATTTCTGGCGAGACCTTTTCCATCTTGGCCATACGGAACGCGATATCCGCTGCGTGGGACGGATCAATTTCCTTGAGCACGGCCGCTGCCTGCTGAGGCATCAGGTGAGCTAAAATCATAGCCACCGTCTGCGGGTGCTCGTTGCGGAACATCGTCGCGACCTGCTGCGGATCGGCGTTGCGCAGACGGCGCAATCCGGTGGAATCCGCAAGCTGGCTGACAACCCGCTTCAGAATCTGCTGTGCCTTTGTGGTGGTGAACGCTTTCTCAAGAATCTCGCGGGCGTAGTCCACGCCCCCGGAGTTCAACGCCTGCGATGCGACCGAGGTCTCAATCCACTCGAGCAGGACCCCTTCGGCATCCTCCGGAGCGAGTCGATCCATGCGGGCAATCTCAAACGAAATCGCCTCGGCTTCTTCGGGCGACAGCTTCTGCGTGATCTTCGCTGCCCCTTCGGCGCCAAGTGCCATGCAGAGGATGGCGGCCTTCTGCCGTCCGGTAAAGGTCTGTTCGTCGGCGAGCGTGGCGAATGCGGTATTCGAGCGCATCGTGATTACGAATCCTTGAGCCACGACTTGACCAAGCGCGCGGCCGCATCGGGGTTCTCATCAACGGTCTGAACGACGCGGTCACGAATCTGTGTGTCAGCGATCGGGAACGAGTAGCTGGGCAGATCAGCCGAGCGCGATGGTGCCGCGCGTACGAGGGCCGGTGCCTGTTCCGAAGGGGCCAGCGCGAGCGTAGCTGAAGCGGCCTTCATCTGCGGCGTGCGCAGCGAACGCAACGCCATCATCCCCATTCCAAAGGCCAACAGCAGGCCAATCACCGTCAGCGCGGGGCGCTCATACGGCTGCATCTTCTCGGCAAATGTTGGCACAACGGGGACCGACGGCTTCACGCGCTGTACGGGCATCGGAAGGCTCACGACACTCACCGCGTCGCCGCGCGCGGAGTCTGCGCCAAGGGCACTCCGAACCAGCGTTTCCAGGCGTGCGAGTTCTTCGGGAGGGCGGGGTGTGTAGCGCGGAATCGTGTCGGTCGGCCCTGTGCTCGGCACGGGTGCGTCCGCGACCAACACGGCCACCGTCATCCGGCGGATGTTGCCGATCGCGCCACTGAAGACTTCCGTACTCTTGGTGTTCTCGTAGCTGCTGTTGACGTTGGTTGAGCCCGCGCCACCCTGCGCGCCGGGCACGATCTCCGCCTTTGTTTCCTGCGCGAGCGCCTGCTTCTCGGGATCTACTGAGAGCGTGGTGCGCTCGACCTTGTCGAAGTTGATGGCTGCCGCGACTTGCACGCGGCTGTTGCCCGGGCCCACGACCTGCGTCACGAGATCCGAGGCCTTATGCTCGAGGTACTTCTCGACATCCTGTTGGACGCGCAGTTGACGGCTCGTCAGGCCAGCGCTCGAGCCATCGGACGGGTCAGACCACTGCTTGCCTGTCTCGTCGTGGATGCTCACGTTCTCGGCGCTCAGGCCATCGACGCTCGACGACACGAGATGCGCAATGCCCTGTACAATATCCTGTCCCGGAAGTCCCGCGTCCTTCAATGCGATAAGCACAGAAGCAGTCGCTGGACGCTCGTTGGCGGCCCGGAAGCCCCCCTGATCCGAAATCGCGATGTGCACTTCGGCGCGCTCGATGCCGCGCATGCGGCCGATCGTGCGCTCCAACTCGCCTTCCAGCGCACGGCGATAGTTCACGCGCTGCGTAAAGTCATTCCAGCCCCATGACGGGCGGTCGAAGATTTCCAGCCCGGGGCGATTGCCGCCCGGGAGTCCGTCCTTCGCCAGCGTCACGCGAGCACGCGCCAAGTCGGCCTGCGCGACCAAAATCTCCGCGCCCCCACGATCGAGCTTGTACTTGATGGCGGCCTGATCCAATCGGTCGGTAAGCTCCGACGCGCTCTGAAGCGGAACGCCGGTCACGGCGGGCACCCAGTTTGGCTCCGTGGCCACGCGGGAAATCACGAGGATCACCCCAGCAACGATCAGCCCAACGGCGCCGATCATGATGCGGCGGGGACCACCAAGCTTCTGCAGAAAATCAGGCGGCATTGCGATCAGCCCTGCATGTTGGCGAGGGACTTATACGCATCGGTGAACTTGTTGCGGACTTCGATCAGCATCTGCAGCGAGATCTGCGCTTCTTCCGTGGCGGCCATCACCTGATGGAGTTCCACATTCTCGCCACGCAGGAACGCGCCCAACGTGTCCGATGCCTTGTCCTGCTGGGCGGAGACATCGTTGATCGCCTTCTTCAAGGTGTCGCCGAACGACGGACCGTCGGCCAACGGGACCTGTCGACCGGCAGAGTCACCGCCACCAAGACGGCCCGCGCCGATGCCCTGGTTCGCGCCAGGCAACGACATGCCCTGGCCAAGGCCAGAGCTCGACAGAGACTGCGTGAAGCGCGACACTGCGGCGCCAATCGGATCACTCATGATTAGGCTCGGATGTCGATACGACCGCCACGGGCGGCCGGCGCGGGCGTGGCCCGAGCGCCGCTCAGCATGACGCGGCTGTAGGTGAGCGGACCAGAGGTTACAGTCTTCGAGAAGAAGTTCCGCTCCTCGGAGGTCAACACACTCCAGAGGCCCGGGTCAGTCCCTTCTGGCGCGCGAGCCGTAATCGACGACGCAGCCGACGACGTCGCCGACGACGCAGTGTAGGCATCTTTGGCGCCGCCATTGGTGAGCGCGGTGGCCAGCGTATTCGCGCCGTTGGCGCCGTTCGCACGCGACGGAGTACCGATGCCGCCGTTGGCGGTGGTATCCGGGCGCGGCGCGAGCAGCGTGGAGGCGGCGTTGGTCAGGGCGCTCTTCGAGACTTTGACCGGATCGATGACGCCCTCCACGCCACGCGCGCCGCGGTCGAAGAAGGCATCGTCGCCGGTGGCGGCACCGCCTACCTGCGTTCGATCGATGCGGTCGTCAAGCTCGGTTTGACCGGTGACGAAAAGATCGGTGCCGACATCGTCATCGCCGCCCTCAAGCTGCCAACGCT
>JAPLKT010000135.1 GCA_026387895.1 Gemmatimonadota bacterium
CAGCGCCGGCGCCGGTGCGCTCGCCGAACGCTACTCGATCCAGGCGGCGATCTACGCGGACGCCGCGCGGGCGATCGGCGGCGCGAGCGACGTGCGGTTCACGCTGGTCAGCGTCCCGTCGGGAGTCACCACGGATGTCGTTCCGACCGACGATGTTCCTGCGCTGGTTATGGCTGTTCGGGCCTGGGCGGGTGGTGGGTGAGGGCACCTCCCGACCGTTTCTCACCCAAGCCCGAGTAGAAGCTCCTGCCTATCGAGCGCTGACGCTGGGAATGGGTCTGGAATCACGAGAGGAGCTCATCTGATCAACAGATCGGCCGGTATTCCGAGCTCGCGGTGGAGCAGGCCTTCCTCAGCGCTACGCTGCGACCTCGATGTACGCCGCGATGCTCTGTGCTACCGGAACCGGATGGCCGTCGGCGCGCAGTCCCTCGAGATGGAACGCGATTGCCTCCCGCATGTTCACTTCGACGTCGGCTGGTGTGGCGCCGGTCGCAATGCATCCCGGAAGATCCGGCGAATATGCAGAACAGTTCGACGTGCCCTGGTCGATGATGATAAGATAACGTTGCATGAGAATCATCTCGCAAAAGGGTTCGTAAGGCAGGCTTGCTTCAGGATACCTGAACTGGTCAGGTACACCAACATATACCACCAAAATATTGCCTCGCGGAGCCAAAGAATGCCTACCGGATGGCCCGATATAGTATATGGGGTATTCCTACCGCACCGCCTCCCACGCCCGACCCTCGCCCCCCAAGTGCCCCCAGCGCGCCAGCTCCACCAAGTCGCGTGAACCGGCATACCGCTCGCCACTTTACGTCAGGCTGAGATCCAAGAACCGCGCCACGCGAGCGGCCCGGTCGGAATTCACCCCCTCAGCAAGCACATCGAGAACTCGCGCCTCACGATCCCCAGGGAACCAGCCCAACGTGACCTGTGCCTCAGGGGCCAGCCCGCAAGGAGCCGCGCAAAGCGGCGCGCGTGCAAACCGCCGGCGCGGTCCGGAGACCAGAAATCCTTGCCCGACCACGCGCCACCACCGATCGGGACGCGCGGACCATACGCGTCAATCACGAGCTTCTTCCCCGTAAGCCCGTTGTCTCCCTCCGGGCCGCCAATCTCAAACGCACCACCACCATTCACAATGACACGCTCAGGAAGTTGCGCACTGAACCCGCGCAACGCCGACGCCGCGTCGGCTAACTCCGCCGACAGCGCCTGCCGCACCGCCCGGTGCAACGACAAGGCGTCGGCCCCAATCAGCTGCTGCAACGAACAACAAAACTCTTCGAGTTCCCAGCGATCGCCATAGTCGCGCAACAGCACCACCACCTTTCCATCGGGACCGAGCTGCAACTCCGGATACACCTCCCGCAACCCGTACAGACGACGCGCAATTCGCCGCACCAGCCACTGCTCGACCGGCAGATATTCCGTCTCCGGACGATCCACGGCGTAGCCAATGCAAATGGACTGGTCGTCCGACAGCTCACGCAACTCGGACTCGCCCTCAACGAGAACATCCATGCACGCCGCATTGTGCACCGTGAGCACCTCCGGCGCCGGCCGCCATCCGTTACCGTAGCCGGCGGTACGATACACATCGCGCACAATGGCATCGACATCGATCGACGCGGAATCCGTGCACGCAATGCGCCCTGTGACAAACACGTCATTCACATGCACCGCGACCTCGGCCGCAACCAACGCGCGCGCCTCACGCGCCATGCCCGCCGCAACAATCGCGTCGGCAATGGCATCGCACAACTTGTCCGGGTGACCCGGGAACACATACTCAGCGGTTCGAATGCGGGATGTCATGCGGAGACTCCAATGGGGAGGGTTGCAGAAAAGTTCGTGACCGGGGCGAGATCGCTCGGTCTAGCGCTGTGCGTGTAGGCAACGCCGATCACCGTTTGCGCCATCGTCCGCAAATGCACACCGGTGGGCGAACCGACAAATCCATCGGTGATCATCAGGGCACGCTTGACCCGATGCCGCGCCATATGCTCCGCGACACATTCTATGGAGTTTCCGTAGGTCGTCTTGCAGACACCGCGCGACAGTTCTGCCAGCGAGACATCGGCGATGGCATCCGAGAACAGATGAATTGTGGGATGCACATCAGCGCGGCAGTCCAGCACCGCTCCGTACAGCGCCGCCTTGAGTTCACCAATGCTTCCAGAGACATCGAGGTACACATGCACGCGCGCTGCGGCAGGCAGCACGCGACGCACAGGAAGCTGCGCGCGGTACAAAAGCGGGGCGTATCCGAGCGCGCGTTGCACAAGTGCACGCCGGTCAAGTTGTGGAATCGGTTGCTGCACGACTTCGTCCTGTGCAGTCACGACTCGCGCACCACGCCCTGAGCCCTCGACCGCAAGCTTCCGAATCAACCGACGAAGCACGACCCGCGCGCTCGGCTGCGGCTGATGACGGATCCGCTCCTTCTTTAGGATTTCGCCAAGCGCTCGGCCGCGAATCGGGTCCGGGGTCTTCGGCCATTCCTCCACAATCTTGCGCACGACGTCCGTCAGCACCGACGATCCCTCGGCAAACGCTGCGGGGGAACCGCCCTCCCCAGCGTGATCGCCGAGCAGGGGAATACCATCGAGCCCTGTATCGACAAGCAGGCGGGGGAGTACGTCGATCACTTCTTGATAGGTGGCGCCGGCGGGTGAGTACAACGCTTTGTGAAGGTCGATCACTGCATTTTGCCAACGGAGAGGTTGGTTGAGCACGCGGAGTCCAGCGGGTGGGGTGTAATTACCCGGCCAATGCGCCGGTGGGCGCAACAGGCAGTACGGAAACTCTTCCGAGTAGTAATCGCGGAAGAATGCGGTGAACTCCGGCTGCGGAAACATTCTACATAACAGTCCGTTGATCACCGCGTCGAACACAAAGTTGTCGAGCGTCGTGATGCGCTTGAACAGAGTCGTGTGTCCAAGGAGAATGTGATACAACTCGTGCATCACGAGCATCATCAACTTCTCTGGTGTTTCCGCATGCGCCTGCACGAATGCCGGATTGATGAGCATGCGAGGCTGCACGCGGCACTCGACGGCTGCGGTCTCGACCGCCGAGCTCTCCTCGATCTCCATGAGGCGAAGCAATGCGGAGATGGCGTAGGAGCCACTTGGGAAGCAGTCGAGAATCTGTTCGCTGATGGTACTCATACGGAATACGCTCGGAGCGGTTCGTGGTAGGCAATCGGGATGACGAGCGTTGCGTCGCGCAGCGTGAGCGCGCGACCGACTGAGGGGTATTTCGTGCGGAGCCAGACGTGTGCTGAGACCTTGGCAAGCACACTGAGGACGAGGAGGAGTTCGCTCCGCGTTTCCGCGTCTGCTAGCACCTGCGCACTGGGCGTAACGACCTTCACCTGCGTCTTTGGGAGCAGAATACAGGCACCCGGAATCGGAATCGTGCGTGCGATGTCGTTGATTCGAGCCATGAGTGTTTGCGCAGCACGAGCGTCGTCCCGGATATTCAGCGCCGCGTACAGGTCGTGCTCGGTCTTGAGTCGTGGAAAGAGTGTGAACCGACAGAGCGAGAACGCTGCGAGAGACGGCGTGCTGGTGTTGTCGGCGGGAGCGTCTGGCGTGCGCTTCGTCTTCAATGGCGCAAGCCCGGTGTACGAGATGCTCATGTGGGGGTGATACCCAGAGTTGTGCAGCAGCGACGGCGAACGGTCGGCGGGCATCAGGCGGCTCTCGCAAGGCGGCGCAGGCCACTCCCAAAGTCGGCAAAGAAGCGTTCGGAGTCTTCACGTGAGTGCAATTCATTGGCGGCGAAGGCTCGCACCGCCGCGTTCGCCCGAATCTGATCTCGTGCGACATTCGGGTTCAACGTCGCGAGCAATTCCTGAAGACGCACCCACGTGGCGTGGCGCGGATTGCCCGCATGCAGCACTTCGGCGTAGTGTTGCGTGACAATCATGGCTTGGTAGGACGCCGCGATTTGGTCCGCAACTGCGGCGTTCAATCGTCCACAGTTCTCGGATTCGAACAGATGGAGGGTAGCCGCGGCGCGCGTGCCGGGCGTGAGCTGCGCGAGCGAGTCGGCGACCACGGTGGAGAAGTCTGAGCCGCTGAGCGCAGTGGCGTCACAGGCGAGCCGGATCCGCTCACACGGATCCGCCGTCAAAATGATGGCACGGAGCGGATTGAGCGGATCGATGGCAAATAGGCGCCACGCTTCGCGGTGGGCCGCGATGACCTTAGTGGTGTCGATCTTGATGCCCTGCGCACGCTGTGGGATTCCTGTTGTCAGGGCGAGCAGTGCGGCGTCAGCGGGAGTGAGGGCGGCATCGATCACGGTCGCGGCCGCCTGCACGGCGAGTATGGCACGATGCAGCATGCCTTGGCGTCGTGGACTGAGTGTCAGCCCCGCTTGCGCGAGCAGTAGTGCCACCGTGCGCACGTAGCCCGCCACGCGGCTCACCGACTCTGCATCGATGGTCGCCCGAACCGTGCGCGTATGCGCGATGGCGTTCTGCAGCGCGGCCGCCGCATGCTCGGGCACCGGCGCATCTGTCGCGGTGATGACGGCGAGTTGCTGCGTTTCGGTGAGCGAATTCCATTCTGGCACCGCGACCACGTATGCGAACCGATCGGCCAATGCGGCGTCGAGCGGCTCTGACCCCACGTAGCCATTGTCGACGTCATCGGTGGCGGGCGGGTTCATAGCCGACCAACGGTAGCGCAGGTTGAACAGTGGGAGCCCTTGTACTTTGCGCTCGTGGATGATGGGAAAGAGTTTGTTCTGGATGTCGGGGCGGCAGCGGGAGATCTCGTCGAAGATCACCGCGCCCGCGCCCCAGATGGCGGCGGGGGTCTTGATGTACTCGAGTGTGCCGTCCTTGCCGGGGAGCGGAAAGCCGACGAGATCGTCGAAGTTGAGAAGGCTCGCGTTGTAGTGGCGCGCGCTCAGGCCCAGTGCGTCGGCAACTCGGGTGAGCAGTAATGTTTTGGCCGTACCGTGGGGGCCGATCAGGAGCAGCGGCTCCTCGGTGGCGAGCGCGGCGAGCAGCACGGGCGCCAGCGGACCGAGTCCGTGGAGTCCGAGCTGGGTGAAGAGATCGGTGGGGAGTGCGATTGGTGCCGAAGGCATGGAGATCTCCTGGGAGTGGTGCGAGGAGAGGTAGACGCTTCCATGCCGAGGCCCGCTCGTTTGCTCCCGTGAGGAATCGGGGAGCCGCATGCCACCGGAACGGTGGAACCACCTTGCCCGGGTCGGGCAGGTTGGCGGAGGCGTCAGCCTCGCTCGCAATGCTTGGGTGTTGCTTGGGTGTTGCTGGGGTGAACTGGTGGATCGTGTCGGTCGCGGGTCGCGACCGTGGCGGAAAAAGAAAAACCCTCCATCTGACATGCAGAGGAGGGTTGAACTCGCGCAGCCCGTTGGATTGCCAGAGGCCGCATCCCCTTTCGGGATCCACCTTACCCGGGTTGGGCAGGTTGGCGAGGGTCACCCCTCATCTTGATGCTCTTTGATAATACGAAGGTCTTGGGTGGCGCGCAAGGGGGTGTGGCGTGTGATGCAATCACAGGCATGGTGTGGTGAGCTCGCGCGACCTGGTAGCAATGATTTGCAACACGGTGCGCGCAAATGATGATGCAACGTAGGATGGCGTCTTGATATTGCGTACCATGGTCAAAGCCTTACACCCTCTTGCTAGTAATAACGCGTCGCGTTATTAATTCCAGTGATTCGAAGCTTCGCTGACCGAGATACCGAGCGGCTGTGGAGGCGCGAGCGCGTGCGGCGTTTCCCACCGTTAATCAATGGCGGGTCTGCTTCACATGGGCAGCCGGCGACGTGTTCGACGTTACGATTGTTGACTATCACTAGGAGTGCGAATGGCCAAGCGACTTCCTCCGGTTCATCCAGGAGAAATCCTGTTTCACGACTTCCTCGAACCCCTGGGACTGTCGCAGTATCGGCTCGCGCACAGCATCTCGGTTCCTCCGCGCCGAATCAATGAGATTGTCCACGGGAAGCGAGCGGTAAGTGCCGACACAGCACTCCGACTTGCGCGATTCTTCGGCACAACGGAGCAGTTCTGGCTCAATCTCCAAATGCATCACGATCTAGAGGTAGAGCGCGACCGCCTTGGCCACCGACTCAAACATGAAGTCGACGTCTACCATGTCGCCTGACGCGACCGCCCTGTAGTCGTCGAAAGCAGTCAGCGCGCCATTAGAGCGCTTACGCCAACACCGCCAGCAACCGCTCGATATCACCCATGTCGTTGTACACCGAGGGCGAGATCCGCATCCAATGCGGCGCGAGGCGCACATTGATTTTCGCTTCCTCGAGCCGCCGCGGGATGTTCGACTTGCCCAGGTCAGTCTTCGCGAAAGTCACCAGACTCGCCGTCCCATTCTTCGGCGTCACCGGGGTGAACCCCAGCCGCGGCATCTCCTCGTTCAACCTCTTCAACAGCGGCAACCGGTGCGCGCGGATGTTCGCTGGGCCGAGCTGCATCACATAGCTGAGCGAGTTCGCGAGCAGCGCGAGGCCGACTTCGACCTCACCCTTGAGCGACCCTGTCTCGAACATCCCCGTCGCCGTTGTGTTGAGCGTGTAGCTCACCGGCTCATACGCGCCGAGCGGGAGATGCGGCGGGTAGTTGGGCTCGATGTCAGCGCACTGGTAGTAGCCATGCATGGGGCGCTCGATCTTGCCGAGCGCGGATGTGCTGGCGTAGAGGAACCCGAGCCCGAAGTCGCCCATCAGCCATTTGAAGCTCGAGCAGCTCGCGAAGTCGATCCCGCTCGCGCGAACATCGAAGGGTTCGGCGCCCACGCTGTGGATGATGTCGACGTACACGAGGGCGCCATGCGCGTGCGCGAGGTCGGCGACGGCCTTGAGATCGTGCTGGAAGCCGTTGTACATCGCGGCGGAGGAGATCTCGATCAGGCGGGTCTTCTTGTCCACCAATCGCTCGAGATCCCGAAAGTCTATGCGCGCGTCCGCGGTCGGCTTGGCCACGCGCACATCGAGCCCGCGCTTCGTGAGCTCCAGCAGGTGCATCAGCGAGCCTTCGAAGTGGAGCCCATCGGTGACAACGTTGCCGTCGAAGCGATGATCGAGCCCGAGCGAGCGGGTAACAAGATTCTCTCCTTCGCTCGTGCTGCTCACATAGGCGATCTCGCTCTCACTCGCGTTGATCAGCTGCGCGAAGAGTTGCTTGGGGCTCATCGCGGTAGCGACGGCCGCTTCATTGGCCATGCGATGGGGCGCGCGCAGTTCGGTGCGGCGCTGTGCGGCGAGCCGTGCGGCTTCGAACGACCCCTTGGGAATCGGATGCGTGTATGCCGCATTCAGAAAGGTGTAGCCTGGCTCAATCACGAAATCGTTCTTGCGCGGGAACCCGGGCACGAATCGAATCGGCTCGGGCGATGTTGCGCCGGGAAGATTGGGAATCGTGAACGGATCCACGCCAATCCCAAAGGCACGCGCGGTGGCGAGTGTGCCAAACCCTGCGAGCAGGTCGCGTCGATTCATCTCAGTTTCCCTTGCGACAGGTGGAATCGGGCACGGATGGAATCCGCACCCATTCGTACGATGCGCGCTGCGCTCCGCCGCTGATCGTCGTCGCGGGGACATCGCGCCGTTCGAAGCAGGGGCCAAATGCGTTCGACGACGGCAGAAGGGTGCGATCACCCAGCAGTATGACGTGTTCAAAATCATCCTTCGCACTCGGTCCCGCGTCGCGCACTACCGCGGCAATCCATCGGTCGTGCGTAATCGACGTCCCCGCTGCTCGCGCGACAAACAACTCCCGCAGCATGGTGTCAAGTGTTCGACGTCCACGCGAATACGCGCGAATCTTGGTATCGAGGTCCGCGAAGTACAAGCTTCCGCGGACATATGGCATATGACGAATCGTGTTGTCGTTGAACCCAACCTTCAC
>JAPLKT010000003.1 GCA_026387895.1 Gemmatimonadota bacterium
GCAGCGGAATAAGGTTCACGAACGCCTTGCACTGCTGCGCGAGCGCCGCGAGTGCGTTGGCATGTTCCATCTGATCGTTCACGCCGCCGAGCATCACGTATTCGAAGGTAACGCGACGGTCGAAGTTTGCCGCCGCCTCGATGACGCTGGCGAGCGGGAACTTGGTGTTCACCGGCATGAGCGTGGCGCGGAGGCCGTCGGTCGGCGCGTGGATCGAGATGGCCAGTCGGAACTGTTCGGCGCGAGCGGCGAGCGCCTCGATGCCTGGCAGCCACCCAACGGTCGAGAGTGTGATGTGCCGCGCCCCAATGCCGATGCCATTTGGGCTGTTGAGGATCGTGAGCACCACGTCGACGCTCGGCCAGTTCATTAGGGGTTCACCCATCCCCATGAAGACGATGTTCGTGGCCTTGATCGGTGGGTCGAGCAGCGCGAGTTCACGCACCTGTCCCGCGATCTCATGCGGACTCAGGTTGCGCAGGAAGCCCATCGCGCCCGTCGCACAGAAGGCGCACTGGAGTGCGCAGCCCGCTTGTGAGGAAATGCAAAAGGTGAGGCGATCCCCGTCTGGGATGGCGACCGTCTCGATCGCCTGGCCGTCGGCCATGCGGAAGAGGAACTTGCGTGTGCCGTCGCTGGATTCCTGCATCGTCTCGAGCGCGAGACGAGGCATCGTGAAATGTTCGGCGAGTTTTTCGCGGAACTCCTTTGGGAGGTCCGACATCTCCTCGAACGTGCCGACGGGGGACGTCCAAAGGTGGCGCGCGGCCTGGGCGCCGCGATACGCGCCGGCCCCAACGGATTGCGCAAAGTCGCGCAACACGGTCTCCGCCTGACCTGGCGTCAGGTCGAGCAGATTCACGAGTGCGGTTGTTTCGACAGAATGTGACACGGTGTGGTGGTGTAAGTGACTGAAATATAGCAACTTGCACCCCTTCGGCTCAAGTGGCATGCATAGTGGGGTCGCTCCCACTCCTAATGAGCGCGCGTTATGTTTCGTCGTGAACCCGTCTGTGAATCGACCGTGTTGAGCGAAATCCTTCCCGCCGCGCTGCGATTCCTTCCCATGCCGGTGGGCTCGCTCTGCCGGGAGAACTCGTTGTGACCGATTTCGCGACTTCGCTCCGTTCGCATCTTGCTGGCTCGCTCCGTGCCACCCATGTCGGCGCGTCTGTACTGCTGGGTGGTTGGGTGCATCGCTCGCGGAATCTTGGTGGCATCGTCTTCGTTGACCTCCGCGATCGCGATGGCATCGTACAGCTCTCGTTCGGTACCGACTGGGCAAGCGCGGAAGCGATTGCCGCGGCGGCTGCCGTCGGCGTGGAGAGCGTGGTGCAGGTCGAGGGGACCGTGGTGCTCCGCGACGTCGCCACTCGCAACAGTGAGATGGGCACAGGCGAGATCGAAGTGCGCGCGACCGTGATCCGTGTGCTCGGGCCCGCGGTTACGCCGGCGATTCCCGTGGCCCGCGGCAAGGGGGAAAAACTCCCCGCCGAGGAGTTGCGGCTCCGGCACCGGTATTTGGATTTGCGTCGTCCTGAGCTGCAGGCAACGCTCGTGTTGCGGCATCACCTGCTCCAGGAAACACGGCGGTACCTCGCCGAGCGCGGGTATCTCGAGCTCGAGACGCCGATTCTCACCAAGCCGACGCCAGAAGGTGCGCGCGACTATCTCGTGCCGAGTCGGGTGAATCCCGGCGAGTTCTACGCGTTGCCGCAGTCACCGCAGATCTACAAGCAGTTGTTTATGACGTGCGGCTTCGACCGGTATTTTCAGGTCGCGCGTTGCTTCCGCGACGAGGATCTGCGTGCGGATCGTCAGCCCGAGTTCACCCAGATCGATATTGAGGCGAGCTTCGTCGATCAGGAAGACATTCTGGCGATGGCCGAGGGTCTTATTGGGTCTCTTTGGCGCACGGGAGGTCAGGACGCGCCGGCGAAGTTCCCGCGCATGACTTATGCGGACGCGATGGAGCGCTATGGCTGCGATCGTCCCGACCTGCGCTACGGACTAGAGATTGCGGATTACAGCGAGGCGTTTCGGCCGCTGGAGTTCGGCATCACGCAGGCGGCCCTCGCGCGCGGCGATCGGATTCGTGGGATTCGTATTCCCGGCGGCGCGGTATGGAGCCGCAAGCAGGTGGACGAGCTTGAGTCGCTCGCCAAAGGTGCCGGTGCTGGCGGATTGCTCCGCGTGCGCAAGGCTGACGGCAAGTATGACGGTCCGATCGCAAAGTTCCTCACGCCGGAGGCCGAGCAGGCGATTGGGCTCGAGGAAGGGGAGCTCGCGCTGTTTGTGGCTGCCGCGGATCGTATTTCGAATCCGGCGCTCGATCGCGTGCGTCAGGAATGTGCGTCGCGCCTAGCGCTGGCATCTCCGGATGACCGCCAGTTTTTAATTGTGACCGACTTTCCGATGTTTGAGCAGGATCCAACGACTGGCGCCCTTGGCGCGGTGCACCATCCGTTCACATCGCCAAACGCCGCCGACATGGCCGCGTATCCGGACGAGCCGCACCGCTGGCGTGCGACCGCGTACGACGTGGTGTTGAACGGATTGGAACTCGGCGGCGGGAGCATCCGGACGCATGATCCCGCGGTGCAGTCGCAGATGTTCGCGTTGCTCGGGATTGGCGATGCGGAGGAGCAGGAGCGTCGGTTTGGGTTCTTGCTCGAGGGGCTACGGGCGGGAGCGCCGCCGCATGGCGGTATCGCGTTTGGCTTTGACCGCATTACGATGTTGCTGGCGGGTGCGACGTCATTGCGTGATGTGATTGCGTTTCCGAAGACAACGACGGCTCGTTCGTTGTTTGAGGGAGCGCCGACGCAGGTGCCGCCAGAGGGGCTCGCGGAGTTGCACATCCGCGTCGTGGAGCGCTAATGTCGGAACAGACCGTGGTGTCGACAGTCGATGCGGTGACGCAGCGACTGTCGACGGAAGGGGTGGATCTGTTGACGCTCGCCGGCGTCGCGGACGCGAATCTGGTGGAGTTACAGAAACTCTTTCCGATTCGTGTGACGTTGCGCGGCGATGCGCTGGCGTTGACTGGTGCGGCCGATGTGGTCGAGCGTGCCGTGCCTGTGGCGCAGCGCATGATTGACGCGGCCAAGCAGCGGAACCCGCTCGAGCCTGACGATGTGCTCCGGTATTCGCTCGAAGGAGGGCGCGAAGCGGCGAATCCGTCGCGCATTGTGTTGCCCGGCGTTCGGAAGATTATTCAGCCCAAAACGGCGGGGCAGAGTGATTACATGCAGGCGATCGTGGATCACGATATCGTGATTGGCATCGGTCCCGCCGGCACGGGGAAGACCTACCTTGCCGTGGCTGCTGCCGTTGACGCCCTCGCGCGAAAGCGGGTGAAGCGTATTGTGCTCGCGCGTCCTGCGGTCGAGGCGGGCGAGTCGCTCGGCTTCCTCCCTGGCGACATGCAGGCGAAGGTCGATCCGTATCTTCGTCCGCTGTACGACGCGCTCGAGGATATGATGCCGCAAGAGCGGGTCCAGAAGTGCCTCGAGACTCGCGTGATTGAGATTGCGCCGCTCGCCTATATGCGTGGGCGTACGCTTGCGGACGCCTTTGTGATTCTCGACGAAGCACAGAACGCGACGGCCGCGCAGATGAAGATGTTCTTGACTCGACTCGGCGTGAACTCCCGTGCCGTGATTACCGGGGACAAGACGCAGATCGACTTGCCGAGACGCGAGGACAGCGGGCTGACGCAGATCGAGCGCATTTTGCCGGGGATCGAGGGCATCGCGATTCACTATTTCAGCGAGGCCGACGTTGTCCGTCATCGGCTGGTACGGGACATCGTGCGTGCCTACGCCGCGGACCAGGTACAGTCGTGAGCGCAACCCGGAAGAAGACCGGATCGCTTGGCGTTGCGGTAACGGCCGAGGGTGTTCGTGCTCCTGTGTCGGCCGTACGACTCGCCGACGCTGCGCGTCTGGTCCTGCGGGCGGAGAAGGTAAAGCAGTCACTGATGTCGATCACGCTCTTGAATACCCGAGCGATGGCGACATTGAATCGTGAGCACCTCGGCCACCGCGGGCCGACGGACGTTATTTCGTTCGGCTTTCTGGCTGCAGAAGGGACGGGGGTCGTGGGCGATATTTACATTTGCCCCGCTGTTGCGCGCGAGAACGCGAAGGCCCACGGCGCGAGCACTCCGCCATGTGGAAGCGGCAAGAACGTTTGCTGGCGCGCGTCCTTAACGGATCGGCATGACGATACTCGCAGCGTGCTGCGCGATCCTCGCGATGTCCTTGGCCGCCCTCTGCGCATACGCAGATGGCGCGCTACTTGCGCTCGAGGACGACGAGCCTCCGTCAGCACCTCGCGTCGCTGATCTCTTAGCGCGGCGCGAGGCGGTGCACCGTGCGCTCGCCTTCGGGAGAATCGTCGGACAGTTGCTCGCCGGCGCAGCGGTTGCCGTCGCACTTCGGGCAGCGGCTATCCCTGCGTCGGAGCTTACCGCCGTTGCGGTTGCTATCGGCATTGTCGTCATAGCGGTGACAGAAATCGTCGCGCGCACCGCTGGTGATTCCGTCGGTGTCATTGGCGTGGGGCGCTGTGTGGAGTGGATTCACGCTATCGAGCAGATTTTTGCGCCGGCGGTGTTCTTTGGATCCCGATTCGATGCGGCCTTGCTTCGTGTGCTGCCCATCCGTGTTCCTGACGCTGAGGA
>JAPLKT010000081.1 GCA_026387895.1 Gemmatimonadota bacterium
CCGGAAGGCGGGTTCGAAGATTCGGAACTCGCGGAGTTGGAAGCCGCCGGGTTTGTACGGGTGCGCATGGGGGGGACGATCTTGCGATTCGAGACGGCGGCGGTTGCAGCGCTCGGCATTGCGCGCGCTGCGCTCGACGCGGCAACAGTCGACGCGGAGTGAACGTATGAGCACGACCTGTTTGTTCTGTCGGATTGCATCGGGGGAGATTTCTGCTGCTCTTGTTGCCGAACGCGAGAGTTGTCTGGCGTTCCGCGACATCGCGCCTCAGGCGCCTGTGCACGTATTGATTATTCCGCGCACGCACGCGTCGTCGCTCAATGATTCCTCGGCGAACCCTGTCCTTGCTGACCTTCTTGCGCTCGCGCGGGATGTTGCGCTGCAGGAGGGGATTGCTGAGAGCGGATACCGCGTGGTGGTGAACACCAACGACGACGGCGGTCAAAGCGTGGCGCATTTGCATCTGCATGTACTCGGTGGCCGCGCTCTGCGCTGGCCGCCAGGCTGACGCTAGGCTGACGTCAGCCTACACGCCAGGCGTCACGCTAGGCTACACGCCAATCTCGGCCGTCGCTTTCCGTTCGAGCGATCCCCAGCCGACGACACGTCCTTGGATCGCCGCAAAGAAGCTTCGCAGGACGACCGAGTACATAATCTGTCGGTAGACGAAGCGCTGGATAACAATGAGCCACGAGAGGCTGCGCTGTTCATCGGGTTCCATGAGGAAGGCGATGAACGCGCCGAGCCAATCGGTGAGCAGGAAGATCGCGTAGAAGGCGAGTAGGTTCTCGAGGTCCGATAGGGCGTAGCTTGCGCCATGGTCGGTCCATGTCAGCCAGACCGAGACCAGGGCGTACAGAAACAGCAAGTCCGATAGCGGTGAGAGCGCCATCAGCAGCAACTGAAAAACCCAGGTGTTCGGCATCGCGACGAGCCCGAGCGACCCGTATTTCGGTCGCAGGAGGGTGTCGCGGTGCTTCCACGCGCACTGGAGCGTTCCGAACGACCAGCGGAAGCGCTGCCTGGAGAGGGCAGAGAGAGTTGCAGGCGCTTCGGTCCACGCGATCGCGCGCTCCGCGTAGGCAATCGTCAGGCCGGTGCGCCTGATTCTGATGGTCAGGTCTTGATCTTCGGCGAGCGTATCGCTGGTGAAGCCGCCGGCATCAAGAACCGCTGACCGACGCCACGCGCCGACTGCGCCGGGAATGACGGTGATGCAGTTCAGCATCGAGAACGCGCGTCGGTCGAGATTCTGCGAGGTGATATACTCGAGCGCCTGCCAGCGTGTGACGGTGTTGATTCGGTTGCCAACTTTCGCATTTCCGGCGACCGCTCCGACATTCGGATTGCGGAATGGTTGGACGAGCTCGCGTACCGTCACTGGTTCGAACAGCGTGTCGGCGTCCAAGCAGATGATGATGTCAGTCGTTGCCCGCGCGATGCCGAAGTTGAGCGCGGCGGCTTTTCCGGCGTTTGGCTTGGTATGTACTTCAACTCGCGAGTCGTCTACGAACCCGTTGCGTGCCAGCGCGAAGGTGTCGTCCGGGGAGCCGTCGTCGACGACGATAATGCGCAGATCGCCCTCGTACTCCTGGTTCAGTAGGCTCTGCACTGTGCGGGCAATCACCATGCCTTCATTGTACGCTGGGACGATGATGGCGACGGGTGGGGCGAAGGGCAGGGATGCGTCAACGACTGCCTGTTCCCGCAGGGCTTGTCGACGCTGCAGAATGGCGAGTCCGAACACGAAGACCAGGCGGATCAGGCCGAGCACAACGGCGATGAGAAAGATCCAGTAGATCCCCCAGTCCATGAGGCCGATGGTGGTGAAGGCTACGACTTCGACCACGCGCTCCAGCGTCGTATGCGTCGCGAGGGGCGGCATCGCTTCGTCGCGCGTGATGCCGGCAAGCTCGGATACGAGGATCGGTTCGCGTCCATGCGCGCGCATGGAGTCGATGAGCGTGCCGAGAATGGCAACGGTCGCGTTGCGGTCGCCTCCGGAATCGTGCAAGAGCAGCACGTTGCCTTTATCAAGCCGCAGCATCGTCGTATCGTAGACGGCCTGCGGATTGGTGAGACGCCAGTCTTCGCTGTCGATATGGACGCCGACGGTGAGGTAGCCGAGGTCGGTGGCGATTCCGACGGGGATGAGCTCGTCGGCGGTCGTCGGTTCGGCATCGCCGAAGTAGGGGGGGCGGAAGAGTGCCGTGCGTCGATTGAGGATGCTCTCGATCAAGCGTCCTGATGCGACGAGTTCCAGTTTCGCGAGAAACGGAGAGGTGAGGGCGAGATTTGGATGCGTGTAGGTGTGGCTGCCGATCTCGTGTCCTTCGCGCAGAATACGGCGCAGCAGTGCCGGGTACAGATCGACTTGGCGGCCCACGACGAAGAATGTGGCTTTCGCGTTGCGCGACTTCAGCGTGTCGAGAATCGCGGCTGTGTAGCGCGGATCCGGACCGTCGTCGAAGGTGATCGCGACCTTGGTGGTGTCCTCGCCCCCGAAGCGCTGCACGCGCCAGGGAGCGGGGAAGGCGAGGACACTCTCGTGTTCAATGAGGCCGGTGCGTGGCGATGCGGCGAGGGTGCGGCGCCCAATCACGGGACGGCTCGCCAGTCGCAGGAGCTCACCGTCTCCGAGAATCTCAGGATCATAGCCGGCCGGAATCTCGGCCAACATGCTGGGGTGAGATCGCGCGATGTCGTTGGAGATGGCCCCCCAGATCGACGGGTCCTCGGACCCGAGGCGCCAGACGGCTGCTCCTGCGACCTTGCGCTGCACCGAGGCTTTCGACTGGTTCCACGCGGTCACGCCGTCGAGGAACCAGGAGACGTGGTCGGTGCCGTCGCTATCGGACCAGGTGACGAAGGGGTTGAGCATGGTTGAATCGAAGCGCACGGTCGCGTTATGCTCTTTCGACAATCGCATGACGTCTTGGAATGTGACCGTCGATCCATTCACCTTATTGTCGGCATCGTTCCACTCGTAGCCATAGGCGCCGAGGGTGACGATTGCCTTCCCTGGGGGAATCCATTTGAGGAACTGGTCGAGGCGACTTTCGAACCAGCGCTGACTTGCCACCGGGCCTGGATCTCCTCGACCGTAATGCTCATCGTAGAGCATCAGAAAGAGGTAGTCGTTCGTTGCCGCGAGCTGTCGCGCCGTCTCTTCGTCGGTGCTCACCGGCACGGCGGTCGAGAGCACGCGTCCACCTGGGGCGAGGCCGGCGCGTAGGATGCGTGAGAAGGCAAGCACGGACGGGACGAGGTCGTCGGGAACTTCCTCGAAGTCCAAGCTAATTCCGGCGAATCCGTACTTGATGCAGGCGTTGACGAGTTGCACCGCGGCGGCTTCGCGCGATTGCGAGGTCGCCATCAGCTTGCGCAACGCGTCGGCATGAAATTTCTGTGTGCCGCGGTCAAAGTTGCTGACCATCGCCATGAGCTTGGGGCGGTCTTTTGGCTCGAGCTGTTCGACCATGTAGAGCGCGCGAGCATCGGTGCGATCGTCGAAGCGCGTACCGTTGGGGCTAATGAAAAACCACTCGCCGACCACCCAGTCGAGGTCGCGGATGTGCGCGTTCAGTGACGTGCGAGAGTTGTCGTCCCAGTTCACGAAGAATCCCGCGACGATTCCGGGGCGGTCGCTGTTCATGCTGACGGGGCGCCTGCTGACGGCAGTCTCGACTTTTCGATTCAGCGTAACTGGCAGCTGGCTTGGGCGCATCGCTGGCGGGTGCATGTACTGGCTCAGGGCCGTCTCGAGTCGCCGTTGCGCTGTGGTTTTCTCGCGTTCGCGGCGGGTCGTCTTCGGCCGGGCGGTCTGGCCTGCGGCCCGTACTTGGGCGCGAGCATCTTGGAGGTTTGGGAGGACGGGGGGAATCAGAAAACTGATGATGATTCCCAGCCCGAATAGCGTGGTCAGCAAGCCAACCGCGAGGGAGGCGCGCTGAATCGTCCGCCAGCGTTTGCCACTGGGGTCGAGGAAGACGGATGGGTTGGGGTGTTGGGTCATCGTTTTTCTGCTTTCTAATGTATCTGGTCAACGAGGTAGCTCGTACCCAGCACCGAGCACCTATCTCGGCGGGACGTGACGACCGGGACGCCCCACCGGGTCCTGCGAGCGGACGGGAGCACCGAAACTTGCCCGAAACCCCGCGCAGGTCGTAACTTAGGGGGCTCTCGCCCTCCCAGCCGGTGACCAGAATGGCTTCGCTGCACGATCAACTCCGCGCCGAACTGACCATAGCCCGCAGGGCCCAACAGAAGCCCGCCTTGCTGCTGTTCGGCACGATCCTCGCCGACATCGAGAACGCCCATATTGCGGCCAAGCGGGACCTGACCGAGGCCGATGTGGTAGATGTGCTTCGCAAGGGCATTAAGCGCCGGCGTGAGTCCCAGGAGGCCTACGAGAAGGGTGGGCGCGCCGAGCTTGCCGCGCAGGAGCGCGACGAGGCGGCGATGCTTACGCGGTTCCTGCCACCCGAGGCAAGTGAGGATGATGTGCGCGCTGCGGTGAAGGCCGCAATCGCGGGCGGCGCGGCGAATGTTGGCACGGTGATGGGAGCGGTGATGCCGCAGTTCAAGGGACGCATCGACGGCGGCGTGATTAACCGCGTCGCCCGCGAGGAGCTGGGCCCAGCCGCGTGAGCAGAGGAAGCGACCACGCGCTCACCGTTCTCGAGTTCGGTGCTGCGCTCGACATGGTCGCCGGACATGCGGGCAGTCCGGCCGGCGCTCGTCGTGTGCGCGCGCTCACGCCGTTGATGGACCACGCGGCTATCGATCACGCGCTAGATCAAGTGGATGCGATCCGTCGGCTCATGGATGAGGATGGCGGGTTCGCGCCAGAGCTGGTCCCAGAGCTGGATGCTCCGCTCGCACGTTTGCGGGTCCCAGGAACCGCTTGGAGTGGGCCGGAGCTTCGGCTGGCGCACACGTTACTTGGCGCGTCGCGTCGATCGCGCGACACGCTGCGGCAGCCACAGCGAGACTCTCACATTGTCGCCTCTCTGACGAGCATCATCGATGCGCTGATCCATGCGCCGCAGATTGAACGTGATCTGGACCGCGTGGTGAACGAGGAAGGGGTCGTGCGCGATGACGCGTCCCCTGCGCTTCGGAAGGTGCGGCGCGAGCTGCGCGGCGCTGAAGGCGACCTGGTGCGCATGCTGGAGCGACTCATGGCCAAGCTCGAGACGCATCATCGTGTTGACGACGGCTCCGTCTCGCTCCGCAATGGCCGGTACGTGATCCCCGTCCGTCGCGAAGGGCGTGGCGCGGTCGGTGGGATCGTGCATGACACGTCAGCGAGTGGGGCGACGGTGTTTGTGGAGCCGCCGGCGGCGGTCGAGGCCGGCAATAGGATCCGCGAGCTGGAGGCTGAGGAGCTGCGCGAGGTACATCGCGTGCTGCTTGAGGTGACGGACACGATCCGCCCTGAGCGCGAGGCAATGCTTGGTGCACTCGGCGCTTTGACAGAACTCGACGCGCTCGCCGCGCGCGCGCGGTATGCGCGTGGGCACGGAGGCACGCGCCCTGGGCTTGCACTGGCGGGCGAGGGGTTCGCGGTACACGCGGGACGTCACCCGTTGTTGCTGGCGAACGACGCCGTTGCTGTTGTCCCGTTTGATCTTGTGATGGAGCCCGGAGAGCGGACGTTGCTCGTGTCCGGGCCGAACACGGGGGGCAAGACCGTCCTCCTGAAGGCGATGGCGTTGCTGTCCTTGCTGGTGCAGTCTGGGATTCCCGCTCCAGTCGGTCCAGAGAGTCGAGTGCCAATCTTTGATCGGTTCTTCGGCGACATCGGCGATGAGCAATCGATTGCGGCATCGCTCTCGACCTTCAGTGCGCATTTGCGGAACCTCGGCGAGATCCTGCGGGAGGCGACCGCGGCGTCGTTGGTACTCATCGACGAGCTCGGGTCGGGCACCGACCCGGTGGAGGGCGCGGCGCTTGGCGGTGCGATTCTCGAGGAACTGACTCGTCGCGGAACGTTTACGATCGCGACGACGCATTTAGGTGCACTCAAGGAGTTGGCGCAGGAAGTTCCCGGTGTCGTCAATGCCTCGCTACAGTTCGATGCGGTTCGGCTCGCTCCGACGTACCGACTGATTAAGGGCATTCCCGGCCGCTCGTACGGCATCAGCATTGCGCGCCGGTTGGCGCTGCCCGAGTCGGTCTTGGCTCGCGCGGAACAGCGGGTGCCAAAAGGTGAGCGGGATGTTGCAGCACTCCTCGAGGATCTCGAGGCGCGGCAGGAGGCGCTTGTCGGACGCGAACGCGATGTCGCACTTCGCGCGGAGACGGTGGCGGATCGGGCGGAGCGGGTGAGCACGCGAGAGAGCGACGTGAAGGGCAAGGAGCGCGAGCTCGAACGGTCGGCGCGGCAGGAGGCGCGGCGACTGGTCCTCGATGCTCGACAGGAGATAGAACGCCTGATTCAGCAGTTGCGCGAGGCTGGTCGTGACGCAGGGATGCAGCAGTTAGATGCGACTGCCCTCGAAATTCGGCGGGCCGTGGAGCGCGAGGCGGCCGCTCAGGCCGCGGCCATCGCGGTGCTCGATGGTATGCAGGCGGCCGAGCGCGACCCTGGTGCGGCGCTGGGCGAGGTTGTGGTCGGAGCGACCGTGAGTGTGTCCTCGCTTGGTGGGAAGGCCGGCGAGGTGATTCGTGTGAGAAATGGCGATGCCACTGTCATGGTGGGCGCGATGAAAATATCGGCGCCGGTCGCCGAGTTACGCGTGGTGTCGCGGCGCAAGCGTGAGCCTGTTGAGAAGGCGATCCCGTTGATCGGTGATCAGCCGGATGTCGTCGTTCGCACGGAAGTTGATCTCCGCGGGATGCGCGTCATGGATGTGGATGATGCCATTCTCCAGGCGGTCGACGATGCGGTACGCGCGGACTTGAGCGCCATACGAATCATTCATGGCAAGGGAACGGGCGCATTGCGCGAGCGCGTAACGATGCTGCTCAAGACCGATCGGCGTGTGAAGACCTCGCGGATGGGTGCGTGGAACGAAGGGGGAGCCGGCGTGACCATCGTGGAGATCGCATGATTCCTGACGAACAGGTCGAGCAGATTCTCCATGCCGCAGATATCGTGGCGATCATTGGCGAGCATGTGAAGATCAAAAAAACGGGGTCAGTGTATCGCGGTCCCTGCCCGTTTCATCAAGGCACGAACAACAACTTCTCGGTGGTGCCGGGGAAGGGGTACACCTGCTTCGTCTGCGGAGAGAAGGGGAGCGTGTTCACTTTCGTACAGAAGCGGCTCGGGATGAGTTTCGTAGAGGCGGTCAAGTACGTCGGCGAAAAATCGGGGATCGAAGTCAAGGAAGTGCAGCGCACGCGTGAGGGCCCCGACCCGCGCGAGCCGGTGTGGGAACTCAATGGCACGGCCAGTGCCTGGTTCCGTGACCTGCTGTGGGACAACGATCTTGGCGCGAGCGCGCGGAGCTATCTGGCGCAGCGTGGGCTCAAGAAAGAGACGGCGGATCGCTTTGGTATTGGGTTCGCGCCGCGTGAACTCGGGCTTATGCGGAGCTATCTCAACGGGCTCGGCTTCGACGACTCGCGTCTAATGACCGTGGGGCTGC
>JAPLKT010000144.1 GCA_026387895.1 Gemmatimonadota bacterium
CTGCTGCTGGAGTCCGTGTCCGAGACCTCTGCCTCGGTTAGCCTCGGTGACATCGACGGCAACGGCACCCTCGACGTGGTGCTGGCAAAGGGGCGCCACTGGCCGCTCAACGACCTGATCCTCCGGAACGGTGGGCACGGGAAGTTCACCACCGAGCTGCTCGCCGACGCGCCGGACCGCACCTATTCGGCCGCGCTCGCGGATCTCGACGGTAACGGCACACTCGACATCGTGGTGAGCAACGATCGGCCCGACAAGAAGCTCGTCTATAAGAACGACGGCAAGGGACACTTCACCGTCATCGGTACCTTCGGCCAACCGGAGTGGTCCACGCGGTATGTGACCGTCGCCGATCTCAACGGCGATAAACGCCCCGACTTGATTGTCGCCAACCGCAGCTCGAATCCGAACGCGCCCAAGCCGAGCTATGTGTGCTTGAATGACGGCAAGGGCGGCTTCCCCACCTGTGAGCCGCTGGCCACCCAGTCGGCCACGATCATTGTCGCCGCCGATTTAGACGGCGACGGCAAGATCGATCTCTTTGTGCCGCATCGCGACGGCGGGCAGAGCCTGATTTTCTGGAACGACGGCTCCGGCCACTTTACCGCGGCGCCCGCCAAGTTCGGCGGCCCGGTGTCGAACGCGCGCGCTGCGGCAGCGGGCGATGTGAATGGCGACGGCATTCTCGATCTCGTCGTTGGCGATGAAAAGGCAGGACTCTTCATCTACTACGGCGAGGGTAAGCGCGCCTTCGGCGCCGCGCTCCCACTCGGCCCGCGCGGCAGCGCGCCCTTCTCAATCGCGATTGCCGACATGAACAAGGACGGCCTCCGCGACATCGTTGTCGGGAATCAGGAAGCGCCGGGCGTGGTGTTCTTCAATCAGGGCGGCAAGACGCCGACGTTCAACACGGTCACGTGGGGCGACGGCAAGGGTTCGGTGTACGGCCTTGCCGTCGGCGATCTTGATGGCGACGGCTGGCCCGACATCGCGGGTGCGCGCTCCGAAGCGCAGAACGGGATCTGGTTTAGCGGCGCGATTAAGAAGCCGTAAAACCACAAAGCGGCCCGGCAGTGCGCCGGGCCGCTTCGCCTATAGGGCTCTATACTGCTCTAGAACGCGAACGCCATCAGCTTGGACGTGCTGCCACCACCGGTGGCAATCACCACATACTGTTTGCCGTCCTTGCCGCGATACGTCATAGGGTTCGCGTAGCCCTGCTGCCCCAAGTCGTATTGCCAGAGTGTGGCGCCGGTCCGCGAGTCGATCGCATACAACGTGCGACCGCCGCCAGTGACAAACACCAAGCCGCCCGCGGTCACCAACGCCCCGGGTGACCCAGCCACGCCGAGCAACGGGGGGAGCGTGACCCCCTTCAACGCGGGGTGATTCCGCACTTCGGGGCTGTCGCCGAGTACCACCTGCCACTTGGTATCGCCGGTGTTGAGATCGATCGCCGTGAGCGTTCCGTAGGGCGGCTTGTTAATGGGCAGCGTGTTGCGTCCCGCGCCTTCCGCGGTATTGAGCTGCGAGAGCCCAAGCGTCGAGCGCGCGAGATCCACCATGTACGGCGTGTCCACCGTATCACTCGTCGCGTCGCGCTTCTGCAGTGTGAAAAGTGCTGGCGAATTGGTGGCTTTGATAAAGGCCCATCCCGTGGTGGGATCCACTGCGGCACCGCCCCATCCGGATCCGCCGATCACCCCAGGCATCGCGACCGTGCCCTTGAGCGAGGGAGGCGAGTAGAGCGGACCACTCCGGTATTTCGCGAGTTCGTCGACCGCTGCCTGCTTCACCGCTGGTGTGAAGTCGATCAGGTCGGCAACGCTAAATCCTTGCGCCGCAAAAGGTGCAGGCTTGGTCGGGAATGGCTGCGTCTTGGACGTCTCCTCGCCCGGCACATCGCTCTGCGGCACAGGACGCTCGACGATCGGCCAGAGCGGCTTTCCGGTGACGCGATCAAACGCGAAAAGAAATCCCTGCTTGGTGGGGGCGATCACGATATCCGTTTTCTTCCCCTCGTGCATCACCGTCACGAGGTTCGGGGGTGCGGGGAGATCGTAGTCCCACAGGCCGTGGTGCGCGACTTGAAAGTGCCAGACGCGCTTCCCGGTGCGCGCATCCAAACAAAGCAGCGATTCGCCAAAGAGGCCGTCGCCTTTGCGCTCGCCACCGTACCAGTCGTCGCTCGGTGTGCCGACCGGCAAATAGACGAGCCCGCGTACACTGTCCACCGTGAAGGGCGCCCACACATTCGTGTGCCCCATGTATTTCCACGAGCCGTCCTTCCACGTGTCGTTGCCGTATTCACCGGCCTCGGGCACCGTCTTGAACCGCCACACCCGTTTTCCGGTGCGCACATCATAGGCTTGGATGTCACCCGGCGGATCGCTGTGATACACGAGACGGTCCCCCACGCCATTGCCAACAATCACCAAGTTCCCCCAGACCACCGGCGGTGAGGTGTTGGTGTAGTGCTCCTTGCGAACGGTGCGCGAGAGCCCAGCGGTGAGATCGACCTCGCCATTTGTGCCGAACGACAGAATGGGCTTCCCAGTTTTGGCATCAAGTGCAATCAGGCGCCACCGTGAGTTCAGAAACACACGACGCTCTTTCCCATTACTCCACGTGGCCACGCCCCGGTGCACGAGCCCCGTGCCATTACTGGGCTGCCCGTAGGTCTTCCACGCCTGCGGGTCGTACGACCAGTACTCCTTGCCGGTGGTCGCGTCGAGCGCGATCACGCGATTGTACGGCGTGGGAAAGAAGAGGGTGTCGTTGATAGCGAGCGGCGTCGCCTGGAACAGCCCTGGGCGTGCCGCTTTTTGTCCTTCGCTCGCACGAATCGGTTGTTCGTTGGCGTCCCACGTAAATGCGGGCTTCAGGCGCGCAACCGTTTCGCGATTGACGTCGGCGAGCGGTGAGTACTTGAGCCCACCGGCATCATTGCCGTAGGTCGGCCAGTTACCGGACTGGGCGCAGAGCCTGTTGGCACAGAGCGTGTTGGCGCAGACCGCAAGAAGAGCGAAGAAATAAGTTGGGCGCATAGTCGTAGAGTATGCGGCATTGCCGCGAAAATTTCCAATTGCGTAGCGCGCGTGGCACTCGCGGCGTGACGTTCGGCGAACGCCTGTTTCCTGCGCTATCCTGTATGTATCCAGTACCGCGTCAGTTTCGCCTCCCCCCCGCATTATGAATCGCACCATCCGGCTCCTGCTGATTGCGTCCAGCCTCTGGTACCTCGGCGAGGGGCTGTTGGGACCGCTGTTTGCGGTGTTTGCGCAACGGATCGGCGGCGACGTCTTTGATATCACCTCGGCGTGGGCCGCCTATCTGATTGTCTGCGGCTTGGCCTATCCCGTTGTTGGTCGATTGGTGAACCAGTCGCGTTGGAAGTTCCGCGTGATCACGATCGGATACGCGATGAACACGGTGTGCACCTTTTGTTATCTCTTGGTCCACACGCCGCACCAGCTGCTCGTGGTTCAGGTTGGGCTGGGGCTCGCCGAGGCCATCTCAACGCCGTCGTGGGATGCATACTTCGCCAGCGAGCTTACGGAGAGCGACGACACCTTTGCGTGGGGAATCGCGAGCGGTCACACGCAGATCGTATCTGGCATCGCCATCGCGATTGGTGGCATGATCGCGAAATGGGGATCATTCCACGCGCTCTTTATCACCATGGGATGCATCAGCCTCTTGGCCACGCTGGTCCAAGCACGCATTAGCTGGCGCGAAGAGCGTCGTCCAGCGCGGTAGGGCTGCGCCCACCGCGCGCGCTGGCCATCAGGGGCCCAGTACTTCGATTCGCCGCTCGGTGTGCAGCGTGGGCTGCCCCGCCACGGTGATCTCCAACTGCACTACGTACTCACCCTTGGTGAGTGTAGAGATATCGAGCGAGAGTGCGCGGGTTGAGGTGCGGAGTCCGCGCGCCGAAAGATCATCGACCGAAATACTCACCGGCGTTGCGTCACGGTTCCGGCCGATGGCTTTGCCCAGCCGGCTGAAGAATCCTGGCTCGTCGTTGCCATTCGCATTTTCGCGCATGACAATCACACTCACGTGCATCGACTCACCGGTGGGGTCGGTCCCGTACGTTTCCCAATAGACGCCGAGTTTTTCCTTGGCGTGGATCCGTTCGGTAGCGAGTGCGAGCGGTGCCGCTTCTTCGACGGTGGCCGGAAAAGCGCCCGTGCTTCGGTAGAAGAGTATATCGGAGAGGGTCACGCGCGCGGTGGGTCCGGGTAAGGGTCCCACCCCGTAGCGTGCGCGCGCCACCGCGTTGCGTTCCGGCGCGGTGAGTTCGGCGCTCATCAGCAGTGGCCCCCACGGCGCGCGCACGGTGAGCACCGTTGATGCGGGCGCGTTTGGCAGGCGCGCCGAGTAGTCGTGGGGTGTTGGGCCGCCCGGTGTGACGGTGAGTGCGGCGTTCAACTTGGCGCCCGCGACCGCAGGATTGCCGCGCGTTTCGTACGCCATCACGACAATCGCGCTGTCGCCGCGCTTGAACACCGCCTGCTGATGTTCGAGCGAGACGAGTGATTTTGCGTACGCCGGGGCGTAGCGCGCAAAGACCGGCGGCAACTGCTGCCACCACGCGGTGGAGTCCGCGCGCACGGGATCGTTGAGCACATAGCCCGCCGGCATGTAGCGATATGCAGGGACCGCTTCCATTCCCACAATGCTGATGCCGTCGTCGTCGCGCGGCTTGAGCTCAACGCCCGGCAACCGTGGCAACTGCGGCCGCGAATCGGGGGCGCCTCCGGCGTTCCCGGGGAGAGGGCCCTTGGGAATATCCGGGGGCCGCGTGAGCGGCGGTATGTTCGCCGGAATTTTCACGCCCGGCGGATAACTCCCCATTGGCGTTCCCCCTTTGCCTTTACCTTTCACACCAATGGTTGAGCCGGGCGACTTGGGGATAATCGAGTTGGTGTCGGCGAGCGCGACCGTGAAGGGAAGCACA
>JAPLKT010000102.1 GCA_026387895.1 Gemmatimonadota bacterium
AACAACGAGTTCGGGTTCGACTACCTGCGCGACAACATGGTGGTCGCGCTCGAGCAGCGCGTGCAGCGTCCGCATGTGTTCGCAATTGTTGACGAAGTCGATTCGGTGCTGATCGACGAAGCGCGAACGCCGCTAATCATCTCGGGCCCAGTCGGGAACGAGAGCGACCTCGAGTACGCGCAACACAACTCCGCGGTCTCGCGGTTGGTGCGCAAGCAGACGGAGCTCGCGAACGACTTGGTGGCGCAGGGTGAAAAGACGTTTGCGGCCAATGACCTCGACGCGGCCGGGATGGCGTTCTACAAAGCGCAGCTCGGGTCGCCCAAGAACAAGCGCTTGATGAAGGCCATGCAGGAAAATGGCGTCAAGTCGCTGGTGCAGAAGACGGAGCTCGAGGTGATGGCGGACCGCAAGTTGTCCGCGGTAAAGCAGAGCTTCCGCGACCTCGAGGAGGATCTGCTGTACGTCCTCGACGAGAAGGGACATTCGGTGCATCTGACCGACCGCGGCGTGGAGTTCATGTCGCCGGCGGATCCCGAGGCGTTCGTGCTCCCGGACATTGCCGGCGAGATCGGACGAATCGAGAAGGACCCCGAGTTGGATCCCGCCGCGAAGCTCGCCGGTCGTCAGACGATCGAACGTGAGTACGCCGCCAAGAGCGAGCGCCTGAATATCGTGCACCAGTTGTTGAAGGCGCACGCGCTGTACGAGAAGGACGTGAACTACGTCGTGCAGGAAGGGCAGGTGCTGATCGTCGACGAGTTCACCGGCCGCACGATGCCGGGGCGCCGCTGGAGCGAAGGGTTGCACCAAGCGGTCGAAGCCAAGGAGATGGTGCAGGTGAAGGGGGAGACGCAGACCCTCGCGACCATCACGATTCAGAATTATTTCCGCATGTACGAGAAGCTATCGGGCATGACGGGTACGGCCGAGACGGAGGAACAGGAGTTCTTCCAGATTTACGGCCTTGAGGTGTCGGTCATTCCGACGAATCGTCCGGCGGTGCGTGACGATCGACAGGATCTCGTCTACAAGACCCGTCGCGAGAAGTACAACGCGATTGTCGAGGAGACGAAGCGCCTGAACGGTCTGAGTTTCCCGGTGCTCGTCGGGACGACCAGCGTTGAAGCTTCAGAAACCCTGGCGCGCATGTTCCAGCGTGCGGGGATTCCGCACAATGTGCTGAACGCCAAGTACCATCAGCGTGAGGCTGAAATTGTATCGCTCGCCGGTCAGCCGGGTGCGGTGACGATTGCGACGAACATGGCTGGCCGCGGTACGGACATCAAGCTCGGTGGCGATGTACGGATTGCGAAGCCGTCGGTAGTGAAGGATCCGGACGGCAACGATATCGACGTCGAGGAGTGTGGTGGTCTGCACATCATCGGCTCGGAGCGGCACGAGTCACGCCGCATCGACCGGCAGCTTCGCGGCCGAGCCGGCCGTCAGGGCGATCCGGGGGCGACGCAGTTCTTCTTGTCGCTCGAGGATGATCTCATGCGACTCTTCGGCTCAGACCGTATTGCGCGGCTGATGGACCGGATGGGGGCGCAGGAGGGTGAGGTGCTCACGCACTCGATGATCACCCGGTCGATTGAGCAGGCGCAGAAGCGCGTGGAGTTGCAGAACTTCCAGAGTCGTAAGCGACTGCTGGAGTACGATGACGTCATGAATCAGCAGCGCGAGGTGATTTACTCGCTGCGCTCCTTTGCGCTTGACTCGGGCGAAGAGCTGCGCGGCGAGGCGCTCAAGATGGTGGAGCAGGCCGTCTCGCGCCGGATTGAGACGTCGCTGGCCGCCGTCGCTGATCCGCTTGAGTGGGATATCGATCTCGTGCGGCTGGACCTTCTCATGCACTACCTGCTCAGCGTGCCGTGCTTTGAGGAGACGGGTACGCGGCCGGCGACCGTCGCTGAGGCGCAGGCTGAGGGTGAGGTGGCGGGGGAACGGGCGTTCCACGCGAAGCTTGAATCGCTTGGCGAGTACGCGCTGCAGTTGCTCTCGCTCGTCATGCTGAATGTGCTGGACGAGAAGTGGAAGGACCATCTCTACGATCTCGATCAGTTGCGCAACGCGATCCACTACCGCTCGTGGGGGCAGAAGGATCCGTTGCTTGAGTACAAGCAGGAGGCCTACACGATGTTCGTGGACCTCATGCAGGATGTGCATCACACGTTTGCCGAACGTTTCCTGCGCGTGCAGCTGATGTTCGACGAGGATCCTCGGCAGCTACCCCCAGTCGAGGTTGTTGCTGCGCAGCCAACGCGGCGCTTCGACGCAGTGGGAGTGGCGCAGGACGTCGGGGTCGAGGCTGATTCTACCGGCGCTGCGACCACGATGGATGGTGGGGCACCTGAGGCCCGCGGCGAGTCCTCGGTGCGTCGCGATCCCGTTGTGGTCGGCGCGGGACGTGGGGTTCGCTCGCTGACCCCGGGCGGCGGTACTGCTGCGCCGACGGAATGGGAGAACGTTGGTCGTAACGATCCGTGCCCTTGCGCCAGTGGCAAAAAATTCAAGAAATGCCACGGCGTGAACGCGTAGGATTGGTTCGCCGCAGGTTGTATTGATGGCGGAGGGTGACTGGTCGCGAGGTAGCTTCGCGATATGTCACCTTCCACTGCGTTTGGCATTCACGAGCTGCCGCGTACCGAGCGCCCTCGCGAGCGTCTCAAGTCGCTTGGCGCGCATGCGCTGAGTTCAGCTGAGCTTCTGGCCATCCTTATTGGCACGGGGACGGCAGGGCGCTCAGCGCTTGCTGTCGCGCACGATGCATTGGCAACGACCGCGGGGTCCCTCCGGCGGCTGTCAACGCAGCCCGTAGCGGGTTTGACCGCGGTGCCAGGGCTTGGCGCCGCGCGAGCGGTGGCGATTCACGCCGCGCTGGAGTTGGGGCGCCGCCTGGCGACCGAACGCCGTGACGATGGGGCGCCCATGCGATCACCGCGTGACGTTTGGGCCGCCTTTGCTCCGCGACTCGAGGACTTGCCGGTCGAGGAGTTCCATGTGGCCGTGCTCGATGCCCAGCATCGACTGGAACGCGATATCACGATCACCCGAGGGATCCTCAACTCGTCGCTGGTCCACCCCCGCGAAGTCTTTCGTGAGGCGATCGCCGAACGCGCTGCGGCAATCGTGCTGGTGCACAATCACCCGAGTGGGGACCCGAGCCCGAGTGCCGATGATCGCGCGATCACGACCCAGCTCGTGCAAGCGGGGCGTGTCTTAGATATCCCCGTTGCGGACCACGTCGTGATCGGCCGCGGGCGCTACCTCTCGTTCGCCGAGGCCGGACTTCTGTGAGTTGCCTATTGACTTGGGCGCCCGTGTCCAGCGATATAGCGTATAGCCCCCTGCGGGGCACTCTATGGCCACTTCGGTACTCGCTGAGATCATTCCAGGTTGGGAGCTTGACGGTGAGGCGCATAATGAGCGCCTTGATGTCGAGTTGTTGGCGCGCGCCTATCGGTTTAGCGAGGTGCGGCATGCGGGGCAGGTGCGCCGCAATGGTGATCCCTACGTCACGCACTGCGTCGAGGTCGCCAAAATCCTCGCCGAGTTGCAACTCGACTCGGTTACGGTTGCGAGCGGGCTCATTCACGATGTGGTGGAGGACACCACGGCGTCGATTGAGGACGTTGAGCGCGAGTTTGGGCGCGAAATCGCGCAGATTGTCGACGGGCTGACCAAGATCGGGCATCTCCCGCTGACGAGTTCGCAGGAACGCCAGGTCGAGAACTACCGCAAGTTGCTGCTCTCGGTCGCGAAAGACGCGCGCGTGATTCTGATCAAGTTGGCTGACCGTCTGCACAACATGCGGACCCTCGAGTTTATGCCCGAGGATAAACGCGTCCGCATTGCCCAAGAAACGCGCGATCT
>JAPLKT010000060.1 GCA_026387895.1 Gemmatimonadota bacterium
ACTACAAGATTGAGGATTAATATGTCATCCGCCGTATCTCAAAATTTTGATCAATTACTGATTCGACGAGTAGATGCAATTCCCTTAAGTCTTCCACTTCTCAAACCAATGCTTATGGGCGGTGGGCAAGTATTCGATCGCTCAGAATGTCTTTTAGTTCGAATAGAATCAACAACGGGATTAGTAGGTTGGGGGGAGGCCTCTGCAGCGCCTACCATGACTGGTGATACCCTTCCAGGAATGCTTGAGATTACAAAACGTTATCTCAGACCAGCTCTAATAGGTTCTAACGTCCTTGACTTTCAAGGTCTTTCACAACGATTACAACGAGTAGTTGTTGGCAATACTGGTGCCAAAGCGGCCTGTGAAATAGCAATACATGATTTAGCCGGACACCATCTTGGAGTTTCAGTAAGTAAGCTCTTAGGCGGCGCTGTTAGAGACTCGGTTCGTGTCATGCACTTACTTGGTATCCCGGTCCGCGAGCAGTGCCGCGAGGTCACAGCCATCGTCCGCCGCGCCGCGCGCGCGCGATGCGATCACCAGATGCGCGAGCCGCGGATGAAGCCCTATCGCCGCCATCGCCTGGCCGTGCGCCGTGATGCGTCCGTCCGTATCCAACGCACCGAGCGCCGCGAGCACCGTTCGGGCGTGCCGCAGTGCCCCGGAGGGCGGAAGATCGAGCCACTGCAACGTTGCCACATCGCCAATACCGGCGGACGCCAACTCCAGCGCGAGCGGCGCCAGATCCGCCTCGAGTATCTCGGGTGCGCGATGCGCAAGCAGCTGCCCATCCTCGGCGCTATCCCAGCAACGGTAGCACACGCCGGGCGCGACACGCCCTGCGCGTCCACGGCGCTGGTCAGCGGAGTCGCGGGCGACGCGGACCGTTTCGAGGCGCGTCATTCCTGTGCGCGGCGAGAAGCGCGGTACACGACTCACGCCGCTGTCGATCACCACCCGCACCCCTTCGATCGTGAGACTCGTTTCTGCCACGGACGTCGCGAGTACAACCTTTCGGCGTCCGGGCACACTGGGGGCGATCGCGCGATCCTGCTGCTCCGGCGGCATCGTGCCCTGCAGCGCAAACAGGTCGACCGTCGCTGGGAGATCGCGGGCGGCCAGCAACGCGCCGGTGCGCCGGATCTCCGCCGCACCAGGCAGAAAGGCCAGTACGTCCCCGACCTGTTCACGAATGGCGCGCTCAATCGCCGCGACCACCGCGCCTTCCACCCGCTGCCCGTCGCGCCGCGCGACGTGAATGGTTTCTACGGGGTACATCCGGCCCGCTGAGGTCACGATCGGCGCGCCTCCTAAAAGCGCCGAAACCCGAGCGCCATCCAGCGTGGCTGACATCACCACAATGCGCAAATCAGGGCGCACCAGCGCCGCACTGTGCAACGCGAGCGCGAGGCCGAGATCGGCCACGAGATTCCTCTCGTGATATTCGTCGAACAACACCGCCGCCACACCCTCGAGCGACGGATCGTCCTGTAGCATCCGTGTCAGCACCCCTTCGGTCACGACCTCTACTCGCGTCCGACGCGAGACCGCCGAATCCCCGCGCACGCGGTACCCCACAGTCCCACCGACCGCCTCGCCCAGCAGCTGTGCCATGTGCCGAGCAGAGGCGCGCGTGGCGAGTCGGCGCGGTTCGAGCATGACAATCCGACCGTCGCCACGCCACGATGCTCCCAGCAACGCCAACGGCACGCGCGTAGTCTTTCCAGCGCCAGGCGGAGCCTGCAGCACCGCCCGTGTGCCACCCTCGAGGACCGAGAGCAGTTCGGGGAGTACCGCATCGATCGGGAGGGGAGGGAGTCGCACAGGGGAAACTTAGCGGTATCTTTCCTGAGTACGATCATCCACGACTATGACGAATCCTTCCGAATCCACGCACTCCTCCGAGGTCACACCGCCTGCCGGTGTGGCTCCGCCGACTCCCTCCGCTCTGCGGGGGCCGCGCGATCTCCTGTTCTGGGCGCTCGTCGTCGGCGGTGTTGTGCTCGACGTCGCGAGCAAATGGATGGTTGAGGCGGCACTCGTCCCGCATCTGCCGCGTCGCGTTGTCGGCGACTGGCTTCGCTTCACCCTCGTGTATAATCCCGGCGCGGCGATGAACCTGTCGTTCGGCTCCTCCTCGCGCATCGTCTTTAGTGTCATCGCCTGTGTCATGTTCGTGGTGCTCTTCCGCATGCTCCTCGAGACGCGCCAAGACGATCGTGCACAGGCGATCGCGCTGGGCTTGATTGCCTCCGGAGCGATCGGCAATCTTCTCGATCGCATTCGCTCGATCCGGGGCGTCGTGGACTTTCTCGACGTCGGGATCGGCGACAGTCGGTTCTATACCTTCAACGTCGCGGATTCCTTCGTGACCGTTGGCGCCATCTTGCTCGCCGTGCTCCTGTGGCGGCAACCGGATTCTGCTGACTAATTGTTCCACATCCCTGCTGTCCCCGTGTTGTTCTCCAGCCCGAGAGATGCCGTGACCAACCCGCCCGCGAATCGCCGACAGTTCCTGACCGCCGTCGCTGGTACCACTGCCGCCGCTGCCGCTGTCGCTGCCACTGGGTTCAGTGCGCGCGAACTCTTTGCGCAGGGCCGGACCTTCCCCGAGTATCCGACGCCACAAGGCGGTTGGGATCTCTCCTGGGCCGATAAAGTGGAGAAGACCAAGCATCGCCTGCTGTTCGACATGCCGGAGATGTCCGACGGCCTGGCCTTCACGAACACCCTCACGTGGATCCGCGGCTACAGCGACGTCTACAAAACCGCCGACAGCGAGATGGGAGGCGTGGTCGTCATTCGGCATCAGGCAATCGCCGCCGCCGTCAACGACGACCTCTGGAACCGCTTGAAGCTCGGCGAGCGCTCCAAGCTGAAAGACCCCACCTCCGGCGAGTCGGCGTTGCGCAATCCGTTCACCAAGATTCAGTCGACCGACAAATTCGCCGCAATCCTTGCCGACGGCGGCATCGACACCCTGATCGCGCGCGGCGTCACAGTCCTCTGCTGCAACCTCGCCTTGATGCGTTTCGCCGGTCAGCTCGCGAAAGAAGCGAACATCTCGCAGGACGAAGCACGCGCGCAAGTCGCCGCATCGGTCTTGCCAGGCGTCATTCGCCAGCCCTCGGGCATCTTTGCCGTCGCGCGCGCGCAGGAAGCAGGATGTCACTTCATTCGCGCGACGTGACCGTACCAAAGGACTACGATCGCTCCTACTTCGATCGCTGGTATCGCGACCCCAAGCATCGGGTCGCGACCAGCGCCGATGTCGCCCGAAAAGCCGCGCTGGTCGTCAGCATCGCGGAGTCGCTGCTCCAACGCCGCGTGCGGTCCGTTCTCGATGTTGGCTGCGGCGAAGGCCCCTGGCGTCTCGCGCTCAAAAAACTCCGCCCCAGCATTCGCTACACGGGCGTCGATGCGAGTCCCTATGTCGTCGACCGATTCGGCACCGCCCGCAACATCAAACTCGGCACCTTCGGACAGCTCGGTGCACTGCGTCTGCGCGGCGCCTTCGATCTCATTGTCTGCTGTGACGTCCTGCAATACATCACCATCAAAGACCTCGCCCCCGGCCTTCGCGCGATCGCCGCGCGACTCGGCGGGGTGACCTACCTCGAAGCCTACACCACGGCCGATGCCATCGAAGGCGACCGTCGCGCCTGGCATCATCGCTCCCCTGCGGAATACCGCCGCGCCTTTCGCGCGGCGAGGCTCACCGGCGTCGGCATGCACTGCTGGGTGGGAGACGCGCTGCGTCCAATGACCGTCGCACTGGAACGCTCGACCGACTAAACGATCCGGAGGGGGGGGTTGACTTAGCCGGCTTTTGTAATGACCTTTCATCCGGATATACGGATGAAACAAAACCCAGTCTTTGACCGCCTTACGGCTCTCGCCGACCCGATCCGCGCGCGGCTGCTCCTGATTCTGGAGCGGCACGAGCTGACCGTTGGCGAGCTGCGCGCGGCCCTCCAGTTGCCGCAGTCCACGGTCAGCCGCCATCTGCGCGCGCTCGCCGATGGCGGATGGGTCGTGAGCCGCGAGGATGGCACGAGCAATCGCTATCGCATGACCGCGCGCGACCTGGATCCGGCAGCGCGCAAGCTCTGGCTCAGTATCCGTGACGAGGTGAGCTCCATGGCGACCGCCGCTCGTGATATCGAGCGCGTTCGCGGCGTCATTGCCGCTCGGCATACTGCATCGCAGCGATTCTTTGCCTCGAGTGCAGGGCAGTGGGACCGCCTGCGCGAAGAACTCTTCGGCTCGCGCACTGAGCTCTATCCACTCCTCGGTCTCCTCGACGCCAACGCGGTGGTCGGCGACCTCGGGTGTGGCGCTGGGCAGTTGGCTGAGGCGATGGCGCCATTCGTGGCGCGGGTGGTTGCTGTTGATGAATCCTCGGCAATGCTCCGCGCCGCGCGCGCGCGACTCGTCGCGTTCGATAACGTGGACTTCCGGCAGGGGACGCTCGAAGCGCTCCCGGTCGACGAAGGTGAGCTCGACGTCGCGCTGCTCTCGCTCGTGTTGCACTACATCGCGGAGCCGTCGGCCGCACTCACGAATACCAGTCGTGCGTTGAAGCGCGGCGGCAAGCTGCTGCTGGTGGACATGCTCCCGCACGACCGCGCCGAATACCGCGAGACCATGGGACATCTCTGGCAAGGGTTCTCGCACCAGCAGCTTGAACGCTGGGCGACCGATGCCGGGTTCGTCGATTTCCGCGCCCATGCGTTACCCGCCGCACCAACCGCAAAGGGGCCGACACTCTTCGTCTCCTCCTGTACGAAAGCCTGACGCGGGGCACCATCCGCGAGCACCACGAGTTCACCACGTAGCACCGCACGACCACCAGTTCATTTCACATCACCCTCCGCCTCAGACTCCAATGGCTACCGCAACTCCCGCAGCTCCCGCACTTCACGCATTCGACGCCGCCACGGCGACTGGACGCCCCCCGTTCAAGGTCAAGGACATCACGCTCGCCGAGTTCGGTCGCAAAGAACTCCGCTTGGCTGAGTACGAAATGCCGGGCTTGATGGCGCTTCGCACCGAGTACAAAGGACAGAAGCCGCTTGCCGGCGCGAAAATCATGGGCTCGCTCCACATGACGGTGCAGACCGCCGTGCTGATCGAGACGCTCACCGAACTCGGCGCCGATGTGCGCTGGGTGAGCTGCAACATCTTCTCCACGCAGGATCATGCCGCGGCCGCGGTTGTCGTCGGCAAGGACGGCACGGTTGACGCGCCGCGCGGCACACCGGTCTTCGCCTGGAAGGGAGAGACGCTCGACGAGTACTGGTGGTGCACGGACGAAGCGCTCCTCTGGCCCGACGGCACCGGCCCGAATCTCATTCTCGACGACGGCGGCGACGCCACCCTGCTTATTCACAAGGGCGTGGAGTTCGAAGCGGCGAAGGCCGTTCCGCACCACAACCCGGTGACGGACAGCGAGGAGTACGGCATCATCCTCGACCTGCTCCGTAAGACGCTCAAGGAAACCCCGAGCCGTTGGACCGATGTGGCCGCCGCCATCAAGGGCGTCTCGGAAGAGACCACCACTGGCGTGCATCGCCTGTACGAGATGATGAACGCGGGCGTGCTTCTCTTCCCGGCGATCAACGTCAACGACTCTGTCACCAAGAGCAAGTTCGACAACCTGTACGGCTGCCGTCACTCGCTCACCGACGGTATCCTCCGCGCCAGCGACGTGATGCTCGCCGGCAAGGTTGCCGTGGTGCTTGGCTACGGCGATGTGGGCAAGGGCAGTGCGCAGGCCTTCAAGGGGCAGGGCGCACGTGTCGTGATTTGCGAAATCGATCCGATCTGCGCACTGCAGGCGGCGATGGAAGGCTATCAGGTCACCACGCTCGAGAGCGTCGTCTCCACCGCCGACATCTTCATCACGGCCACGGGCAACAAGGACATCATCACCGTTGCGCATATGGCGAAGATGAAGGACAAGGCGATCGTCGGAAACATCGGTCACTTCGACAACGAGATCGATATGGCCGGGCTCAAGTCGTACCCGGGCGTCGAGCGCATCAATATCAAGCCGCAGTATGACGAGTTTGTATTCCCCGACGGACACAGCGTGATGATCCTCGCCGAGGGCCGTCTGCTCAACCTAGGCTGCGCCACGGGACATCCGAGCTTTGTCATGAGCTGCTCCTTCACCAACCAGGTGGTGGCGCAGATCGACCTGCACCTCGCGGCGCAGGGCAAGCCGACCGTGTCGGGCACTGTGTACAGCGAGCGTGCGGTGTATACGCTCCCGAAGAAGCTCGACGAGAAGGTTGCCCGTCTGCACCTCGAGAAGATCGGCGTGAAGCTCACGGAGCTTTCCCAGGATCAGGCGGATTACATCGGCGTACCCGTCGAGGGACCGTACAAGCCGGACGCGTACCGCTACTAGGCGCGCGTACCGAACCTGAGTGCCAGAGACGTCCCGCCCCGGTTTCCGGGTCGGGACGTCTTTTTGGTCACAATCCAGCCACGTCTAGCGAGGGGGGGAGGGAGGGGGGGAGGCGAAACGGCCCGGCCCATATAGGTTTATAGGCGTAGAGGGTTGCGGCTATCGCGCCGGGACCCGACGAGCTATGTTTTATCAGAAGACTGCCATCCCTCCGCTGTTCCACCTACCGCTCCCCCGGAACCCTCCTATGAAGATTCGGTCTCTCTCTTCGGCGCTCCTGCTCGCGGTCGTCGCGCTCTCGTCGCCGTTACAGGCGCAGGGTGCTGATGCGCTCCGAGCGAAGTTCATGTTGCCGGTGCCTGAGATTGGGCTCGGAACTGAGCAAGGCCGCTTCCCGCGTGGCGCGCCGGGCACAAGCTCTGGTTCGCCCATCGCATACGGCGCAAACTGGAACGACGCCTTCGTCGGCTTCGGTGTGCAGTCGCCAGTGCGCTACAGCACCACCGGCGCAACCGACGGCAGCGCATCCTTCGGATTCGGCCTCGGCAACTCGAGCAGCACGGTTGGACTCGAAGTCGCCGTGAACGCCCTGTCCACGATTCGCAGTGGCGTTGGCAATCGCGTTGGCTTTGGATTCAAGGCACATAAGTTGTTCGCGGACAACTGGGGTGTCGCCCTCGGTGTGCAAGGAGTGCAGCTCAACTCCAACAAAGACGACAAAAATGCTCTGTACGGTGTAGTCACGCACGCCTGGCAGCTGGACGGCACTTTCCTCAGTGCCTTCCAGTCGCTCACGTGGTCGGCGGGTGCCGGCACTGGGGCGTTCCAGGGCGCCAGCGATCTCAACACGGGGAAGGACGGCTTCGGCGTGTTCTCCTCGCTCGCGCTACGCACGTCGGACCGCACGTCGGTCATTGCCGATTGGTCTGGGCAGGATCTGAACCTCGGCGTTTCCTTCGTGCCGTTCAAGGATCTTCCGCTCGTCCTCTCGCCTGCGATTGCGGACATCACCGGTACATCGAACAACGGTCTCGTCGTGAACAGCGGTGCCAAGAAGACCGGCATGCGCTTCACGCTCGGCGTCGGTTTTGCGTTCCGCTTGAATCCGGCCGCTAAGGCGCCGGTGGCTGGTCCTGCCGCCTCGGTGGCACCGGTCGGGATGAGTGCTGATCAGGTTGCCGCTCAGACTGCCGCGCAGGCCGAGACACAGGCCGCTGCGCAGGCCGCGGCAAAGGCGGAAGATGAGCGTCGTCAGATCGTAGCTACTCGTGAAGCCGATACGCGTCGTGCCGAAGCCGCCAAGGCCAAGGCCGCCGCTGATCTGAAGACTGCAGACAGTGTCGCCACCGTGCGCCGCGCTGCTGCCGAGGCCGCCGCAGCGGCCGCGCTCGAGACTGAGCGTCGTGCCAAGGCTGAAGCAGCGATGGCCGTCATTCGCAATGCACTGACCGCGCCTGTCGCGGCGACTGCAGTGCTCAGCGTCGCGCAGAAGGCGATGCTCAACGCGAAGGTTGATATCCTGAAGGCCAACGCAGCGGTCAAGATCCGCATCGCCGGTAACACCGACGAGCGCGGCGCTGCTGCCACCAACATGAAGCTCGGCCTGGCTCGCGCTAACACCGTCAAGCAGTATCTCGTGGCCAAGGGAATCGCCGCGGCACGCGTCGAGACCATGAGCTACGGCAAGACCCGCCCGATCGACACGGCCCACAACGCCGCTGCTTGGACGAAGAACCGCCGCATTGAGTTCGAAATCACGGCGGGTGGCGACAATCTTGTGGCCCCAGCACCGGCACCAGCACCGGCTGCGAAGCCCGTTGCCAAGCCGGCCGCGAAGAAGCCAGTAGCAAAGCCAGCCGCAAAGCCAGCCGCACCTGCTGCTAAGGCTCCGGCTGCTCCGGCCACCAAGGCACCGGCGGCCACCAAGGCACCGGCGGCCACCAATGCACCGGTACCGGCTACGAAGAAGCCGTAACGATCAAGCACCACTGTACGACGCGGGGCCGAGCGATCATTGCTCGGCCCCGCGTCGCATTTAGGCCAGCCGAACTTCTTGCCTCCGACGCGCACGTCGGGCCAGAAAACGCTATAATGTACAGATGACACTATCACGATTCGCACTGTTCGTCGCGTGCGCGGGCTCGCTCCAGGCGCAGGCTCCCGCCGCCAAGCCATCGGCCGATGCGCTCGCGCACGCCAAGGCACTGCTCGCTGCCACGCCGCTCGTAGACGGGCACAACGATCTCCCCTGGGCCATCCGCGAGAGCAAGACTGCGCCGCGCGACGTGGACGCCTACGACCTCCGAAAGACCACGCCGCACCAGACCGACTTAGCGCGAATGAAGGCCGGACAACTCGGTGGGCAGTTCTGGAGCGTCTATATCCCGGGCGAGGTGAAGGACTCGGGCTACGCGCGCATCCAGCTTGAGCAGATCGACATCGCGCGCCGCATTATCCAGAAATATCCCGAGCGACTCGTGGCCGCCTCAACCGCGGCCGACATGCGCGCGGCCTTCAAGGCCGGCAAGGTGGGTTCGATGCTTGGCATGGAAGGTGGGCACGCTATCGAGAACTCGCTCGGCGCCCTGCGCACCTACTACGCCATGGGCGTCCGCTATATGACGCTCACCCACAACGTTACGCTCGACTGGGCCGACGCTGCACTCGACAAGCCCACGCACGGTGGGCTGACGAACTTCGGAAAGGAAGTCGTCCGCGAGATGAACCGTCTCGGCATGCTCGTGGATTTGTCGCACGTGTCGCCCGGCGTGATGAGTAACGCGTTAGACGTCGCGCAATCGCCTGTGATTTTCTCGCACTCATCGGCCAAGGCACTTGTGGATCATCCGCGCAACGTGCCGGACTCAATCCTCACGCGACTCCCGAAGAATGGCGGCGTGGTGATGGTGACGTTCGTGCCAGGATTTGACTCCCCGAAGGTGCGCGCGCACTCGCTCGAGAGGACGCAGGTGAGCGCCGACCTTGCAAAGCGACTCGGGAAGGACACCGTCGCGATTGCCAAGCAACTCAAGGTGTGGGATGCTGCGCATCCTGCGCCGCACGCGACTATCGCCGATGTGGCGAATCACCTGGACTACATCAAGAAGACGGCGAGCGCCGACAATATCGGTATCGGCTCCGACTTTGACGGTGTCGATGACGATCTCCCAGATGGTCTGCAGTCACAGGCGGACTATCCGATGCTCTTTGCCGAGTTGATTCGTCGCGGTTGGAGCGATGCGGAGCTCAAGAAGCTCGCGGGCGAGAATGTACTGCGTGCGCTCACGAAGGCAGAGCAGGTCGCCGCGCGACTACAGAAAGAGCGGTCGCCGAGTACGAAGACGATTCAGGAGATGGACGGCAAGCCGCGGATGTAGTCGCGGAGTTCGTTCAACGACGCAGCGACTACCGCGTTGGCGGGGCGCCACGCATCGGCATAGGTCGACGCGGCGGCGCCCCCGGCAATTATTTGCACGTGCGGTGGCAGGGCAGCGCGAAGCTCGGCGATTTCGAGCGGGAGTCGCGCGTCATCGGTCGGGTACATCACGCTCAGCGCAACCGCCACGGCGCGCGAGCGAGTTGCCGCCGACGCGATTTCTGCTGCGGGGAGGTCGGCGCCCAGGTAGAGCACGCGGGCGCCCTGCGAGGCGATGACGGCCGCTGCAATCATCGCGCCCAACTCGTGCATTTGTCCGGCGGGCGTCCCGACGACAATGCACGGGGCGTTGGGCGATGGTGTCGTGAGTTCCATGAGCCAGCTGAGGGTGCCGCGAATGACTGCCGTGGCCACATGTTCTTGGGCCGGACGCAAGACGCCTTGGTGCCAGAGCGACCCGATGGTGAAGAGTAGGGGAGCGAGCACCTGCTCGATCATATCATCACAGCCCATGCGAAGTGCCGCGCCGCGCAGGAGGCGCTCAAGTCCGTCGGCATCCATACGGTCAGTGGCGTCGAGCGCAGCGGCGATAAGGGAATCGCCGGAGGCAGTGGCCACGGACGGTGCGCTGGGCAGCGGCGCGGTGATCCGCGAGTCGCGTTCGACGATGCCTTGCAGCTCGTCATCCGTTGCCCGCGCAATCTGCCCGATCGGGTGCCCGCCATCGACCAGGCGGGCGAGGAGTGTCAGCCGTTCGATGTCGCTTGTGCTGTAGACGCGTTGCCCGCCGGCGGTCCGATGCGGGAGCACGGCTCCGTATCGGCGTTCCCACGCGCGGAGCACGTCGGCCGAGAGTCCAGTGCGCTGGACTACCAAGCGAACTGGAAAGTGGAGACTGGCCGAGGTATTTACCATACGTCAATGTAACGTATACGCTGTATCTATGTTATGTCAAGCTATTCTTTGGACAAAGCCTTGACAAAACATCGACAGAAGGTCATTGTTAAGGCTTACGCTAAGTAGTGATGGTAAACGATTTGTCCAATAGGAGTCGCACGATGTCACTGAAATCTCTGCTCGTTGCTTCGTTTCTCGTAACCGCACCGCTTGCAGCACAGATGCCGGCTGCCGCTCCTGCAAAGGACATCGTCGAGACCGCCGTCGCGGCGGGTTCTTTCAAGACGTTGGCGACGGCACTTCAGGCCGCCGGCCTGATTGAGACGCTGAAGGGGAAGGGCCCGTTTACGGTCTTCGCGCCGACCGATGAAGCGTTCGCGAAGATTCCCAAGGCGCAGCTCGACGCGCTGCTCAAGGACACGAAGGCGCTGGCCGCCGTGCTGACCTACCATGTCGTCGCTGGCAAGGTGCTGGCCGCTGACGTCGTCAAGATCAAGGAAGCCAAGACGGTGAACGGGGCCTCGGCCAAGATCACGGTCAACGGTGGCAAGGTGATGGTTGATGGCGCGAATGTCGTGAAGACCGACATCATCGCCTCGAACGGCGTCATCCACGTGATCGACGCGGTGATCATGCCCCCGAAGGGCAAGTAGTACGTACTCGTATGACGAAACACGCGACCGGGGCTTCGCTCCGGTCGCGTGTTTCGCTTCTCCCACTTCCGCGCCTCCGATGACTGTTCATCTGCTGACGACGTCGCTCACCCTGCCCCTCGAACGCGACGAGGTTTTCCCCTTCTTCGCGGACGCGGCAAACCTCGGGCGCATCACGCCGCCGGAGCTGTCGTTTCACATCCGCACCCCGCAGCCAGTTGCGATGCGACAGGGCGCGCTGATCGAGTACCGGATCGGATTGCACGGGATTCCCATGACGTGGCGCACGCTCATTCAGAGCTGGGAACCCAATAGAGAGTTCACCGATCAGCAGCTGTCGGGCCCGTACGCGGAATGGGTGCATCGGCACACCTTTCATGCGGTGCCGGGCGGAGTGCGTATGGACGACGAAGTACGTTACGCGCTCCCCTTGGGCTTTCTCGGCAACTTGGCCCACCCGATTGTGCGTCGACAGCTCACGCGGATCTTCACCTATCGGAACCAAGAAGTTGCGCGGTTATTGCTTGGCGCGCGCGCTGGGGAAGCGTCGTACAGCCCGGTGGTGATCAGCTAAGGGCGTGCAGCGTCTCCGGCGGTGCGGCGCGAGGTTCGGCATGCGCTGGGGCTCAGGAGTGGCCGTGGCAACCCTAAAAATATAGCCCGTCCACCTCTAGATTGACCCGTGTGACGATTGCACTGCAGTGCTCCATTGCGGAGCCGGCCGAGGCGGAGGAGTATGCGCGATTCCTCACCGACATCTTTCGCCAGACCTACGGGCACGGGTACGCCGAGGTCCGTCTCGAACGGCATATCGCGAGCCGCTTCGGTGAGGCGCAGCAACGTGCACAGCTCGTTGACCCGGCGCGCTGGACGTTGCGAACCGCCCGCGAGGGGCAGTGGGTCGGCTTCGTGATGGTGAATCGCGCCTCTCCGGTGCCTCGCGCGGTCGTGGCGGCACGTCCGGCGGAGGTCGAGCGCTTCTACGTGGGGGCTGAGGCCCACGGGAGCGGCCTCGCCCAGCAGTTGCTGGCGGCGGCCGTCGAGCGAGCGGCCAGGGAGGGGCACGACGCCCTCTGGCTCACCGTGTGGCAGCACAATGCTCGGGCCAAACGGTTCTACGAGAAGGTCGGATTCGTGCACACGGGCACGCACCCGTTCGAGTTCGACGGTGTGCCAGAACTGGACGACCTGTACGTACTGCCGATCGGCACCGGGTGAAACGAGAGCGGGGCGGGACCGCCGACGATCGGCGGTCCCGCCCCGAAGATCTCGCGCCGGTTTACTTGGCGGCCTTCATCTTGGCCCAGCGCGCCACGAACATCGCGAGCTGCATCTTGCCCATTTCGGTGTTCTTGGAGACCCACTCGCAGTTGGTGAATATGCGCGGGCTCATTTGCTCGCGGAGTTGTGCGAGGTAGGGCTCGAACCGCGAGTAAAAGAACATCCCCTCGCCGCTGTTCTCCATGAGGAACTCGCCGTGCGCAATCCCGTGGCGGGCCATGCCGTAGACCATCTCCCAGTAGCTGCTGAGCTGGCGGTACGCGGCATTGTTCGGATGGCCAGGCTTCATCAGGGCGACGACGTCGTCCCATGACGCCGGCATCCAGGCGCCCATTGCGCTGCGGGCTTCGCGGGTGAGGGCCTCGCGGCGCATTTCGTAGAAACGGAGGACCAAATCGGCGTCGTGATGGTCGGGAAAATCTTTCGGCATGGGCGCGGCCTAGAGCGAATGGTGGGTGAGGCATCGGAGCGATCGGGGCTCTGGGCCGAAGAATAGCCTCCAAGCGTCCCTCAAACCACCGTTTGGCCTAGAAAATCCGTTCAAGATGGCCCCGTCCTGCGCTATAATTAGGGGACGCTTGGCACTCTAACCTCCGTTCGGGATAGCCAAACGTCGAACCCGACCATTTTCGAAAAGGCGCTCGCGCAGGGGACCGCGTACGACGCGCAGATCACGTCGGCGACGTCGGTGACGAACGCGTGGGCCATGTTTGAGCTCGTGGAGACGGACGACGTGCGCCGCGCCTGCGATCTGTTCATGCCGGTGTACGAACGGACCAAGGGGATCGACGGCTATGTCTCGATTGAGGTCAGTCCCGGTGCGGCACATGATGCGGCCGCGACGGTCGAGGAGGCGCATCGCCTCTGGAAGACGGTTGATCGACCCAATGTCATGATCAAAGTGCCGGGTACCGCTGAGGGGGCGATCGCGCTTCGCCGCTTGATTGCCGACGGCATCAATGTGAATGTGACGCTGCTCTTTGCCGTCGAGGCTCATGCGCGGGTGATTGAGGCGTACCTGAGTGGTCTCGAGGACCGCGTCCGGGGTGGGGGAGCCGTCGATCGTATCGCGAGTGTGGCGAGTTTCTTCGTGAGTCGCGTGGATTCCGAGATTGACAAGCGCTTGGAGAAGATCGGCACCCCAGACGCACTATCGCTGCGTGGGCAGGCGGCGGTCGCCAATGCGGTGCTCGCCTATGCGCTCTTTCTGGAGCAGTTCGCGGGGCCGCGCTGGTCCGCGCTCGCCGCGAAGGGTGCGCAGGTGCAGCGTCCGCTCTGGGCCTCCACTGGCACCAAGAACCCCGCGTACTCGGATGTAAAATATGTCGAGACGCTGATTGGCCCAGACACGGTGAATACCCTTCCGCCGGCCACGCTCGACGCCTTTCGCGACCATGGAACCGTGGCCCGCACGGTTGATGCGGATATCGACGGCGCACGCCGCGCCTTGGGCGCGATCGGCGCGCAGGGTATCTCGCTCTCTGATGTCACCGACCAGCTACTGGCCGAGGGGCTCGCGAGCTTTCAGAAGTCCTTTGACACGCTCATTGGCGGATTGGTGGGCAAGGCCGCGGCGCTGGGGCGCCCGTTCACGTCATGATTACGCATGCGCGGACCAAGATCGTCGCGACGATTGGCCCTGCTTCTTCGAAGCCGGAGGTCTTGGCCACGTTGATTGCTGGTGGTGTCGATGTCGCGCGCATCAACTTCTCGCACGGCACCCACGAACAGCACGCACGAACAATCACCACGATCCGCGGTCTCGCGCTCGACGCCGGGAAGCCGGTGGCAATCCTTGGCGATTTGCAGGGCCCGCGCATCCGAATCGGGAATCTCCCTGCGCCGCTGGAAATCGCTGACGGCCAGTCCCTGGTCTTTACGACCGAGTCGCTCGCCACCGGCGACGAAGTGCCCGTCACGTACGAACACCTCGCTGGTGACGTGCGTGTCGGTGGTCGTATTCTGGTGAACGATGGTCTGCTCGAGTTTTCGGTGACTGCCATTCACGGCGACCGCGTGCACGTACAGACGCTCCATGGCGGGCGGATGTCGTCGCATAAAGGAATGAACCTTCCCGGGATCGACGTCTCCGCTCCATCGCTGACCGAAAAGGATCGTGCCGACATCGTGTTTGCCGTCGAGCAGGATCTGGACTACATCGCCCTGAGCTTCGTCCGGCGTCCCGAGGATATCCATGAGCTGCGAGCACTCCTCCCAAAGGGAATGCTGATTGTCGCCAAGATCGAAAAGGACAGCGCGCTCTTGCGTCTGGATGAGATTCTCAAAGCCTCCGATGCGGTCATGGTCGCGCGCGGTGATCTCGGGGTCGAGCTTCCGTTCGAGGAAGTGCCGCTCGCGCAGAAACGGATCATTGGGCTGGCGAACCGCTTCGGGCGTCCCGTCATCACCGCTACACAGATGCTCGAGTCGATGATCGAACATCCGCGGCCGACGCGCGCGGAAGCAAACGACGTCGCGAATGCCGTTCTCGATGGCACCGATGCGGTGATGCTTTCCGCGGAGACGGCGGCTGGCGCCTTCCCGGAACTCGCGGTTCAGGCGATGCACCGTATTGTTTCGGCAGCCGAGACGCTCCCCGTGGCGCGCGGTGTTGGGCTCGATCGCTTGCAGCCCGGCGAGGCGAGTGTCGAGGAGACGATTGCCTCGTCGGCCATCACGGCTGTGCGATTGCTCGGTGCCGCATCGATTATCGTGTTCACGAAGAGCGGATTTAGCGCACGTGTGGTTGCGGCTCGGCGCCCTGGCGTGCCGATCGTCGTCCTCACCGATCAGGCGCGCACGTATCGTCAACTCGCGCTGGTCTGGGGCGTGGTGCCCTTTCTCGTCCCCCACGCAGACACGTATCAGCAGATGCTTGTCCAGGCGCGCGAAGTGCTCGTGAAGCACGGTCTCGCGAAGCCTGGACAGCGCGTGATAATCACAGCGGGCGTCCCGTTCGATGTCCCAGGCACAACGAATACGCTGAAAGTCGAGACCGTGTGAAGCTGACCTTCCTAGGCACTGGAACCAGTTTTGGCGTGCCGCAAATCGGCTGCGCCTGCGAGGTGTGCCGGTCGGATGATCCGCGAGACAAGCGCACGCGTGTTGGCGCGGTTATTGAGGAGAGCGGTGCGCGGATTCTGATCGACGCACCGCCTGAGCTCCGCCTGCAATTGATTGCCAACCGGATTGCGGATGTCGATGCGGTGCTCTTCACGCACGACCACGCTGACCACACGCACGGCATTGATGACATTCGCGCGATCTCGCTTCGGCGCGGCAGTGCGTTGCCTATGTACGGCCCCGCGGAGACGCTGACGCTACTCCGAAATCGGTTCGGCTACATTTTCGATCAGAGTATCCGCGTGATACCCGGCACGTCCAAGCCCGAGGCCTCACTCACGAGTGTCATTCCGGGCGAACCATTCCGTGTGGCGGGGCTTGATGTGGTGGCGGTCGAAGTGCCGCACGGTCGCGCGCGCGTCTTCGGGTACCGCGTCGGGAAGATCGGCTATGTGACGGATGCTAAGTCGCTGCCAGACGCTGCGGTCGATACGCTGCGCGGCGTCGACGTCTTGGTGCTCAATGCGCTCTTCCGCACCGAGCATCCGACGCATCTGAGTCTCAGCGAAGCCGTCGAGACGGCGCGGCGAGTTGGTGCGGCGCGCACGTACTTTACGCATCTCACGCACCAAAATGCGCACGCGGTGCTTGAGGCAGAGCTCCCAGATGGGATTCATCCCGCGTTCGATGGACTCCAAGTCACGGTGGACGAATGACGATTCACATCGACATCGCGCGCATGCGCGCCCCGCGCGTGCCGTCCGGCGTCGCCGACGCCGAGTGGCAGGGCTTAGGCGAGCGATTTGCCGCAGCACATGCCGCGGTTCGTGCGCGCATCGCCAGTGGCGCGTACGGTTTTGCAGACCTCGCGTCGCAAGACGCGGAGCACCAGCGCATGCGTGCGTGGGCCGCGACGACGCAGGGGCGGTACGACGACATTGTGGTGCTCGGAATCGGCGGGTCGGCGCTCGGCGCGGTCATGCTGCGCACGGCGTTGCTCCCGTACGGGTGGAACGAGCGGCACGGGGCACAGCGAGGTGGTGCGCCGCGACTGCACATTGTGGACAATGTGGATCCGCGAAGCATGGCGGGACTGTTCGATCTGATCGAACTGTCGCGGACGCTGTTCCTCGTGATTTCCAAAAGTGGCGGGACGGCGGAAACGATGGCGCAGTACTTGTATGTCCGCCATCGGCTCGACGAGCAGGGTCTTCCCGCGTCGCATCACATCGCGGTGATCACCGATCCCGTGGCTGGGGTCCTGCGCCCCGTAGCCGATCGCGATGGCTTGCCCTGTTTTTCCGTGCCGGCGAATGTTGGAGGACGGTTCAGCCTGTTCACGCCAGTCGCCATGCTGCCGGCAGCGCTCGCGGGGATCGACACGGCCGCGCTCCGCGCAGGTGCGGCCGCGATGGCGACGGACTGCGCCAGCGACGTCCTCGACGCGAACCCCGCAGGCCAGTTTGCCGTCTTGCAGTGGCGCGCCCACGCGCGTGCTGGGCAGAGCACGCACGTGCTCATGCCCTATTCCGACGCACTGCGCGGTCTCGCGCCTTGGTTCGTGCAGTTGTGGGCGGAGAGTCTCGGCAAGCAGGACGCTGACGGCGTGCACACCGGACCAACGCCTCTTGCCGCACTCGGCGCCACGGACCAACACAGCCAAGTGCAGCTGTTTATGGAGGGGCCGATCGACAAGACGGTGACCTTCGTTACTGAGCGCGAGCGTCCGCTCGATCTGCCAATTCCTGCGCTTCCCGGTGCGCCCGAGGGCACGAGCTACCTCCAAGGACGAACCATGGGGACGCTCCTCGACGCGGAGCAAAGCGCGACCGCCGATGCGCTGGCAGAAATGGGGCGTCCGAGTATGGCGGTATCCGTGGACCGTTGTGATCCCTGGCACGTGGGAGCTCTCGCCATGTGGCTGATGCAGGCGACGGTGCTCGCCGGTGAGTTGTATCGGGTAAATCCGACAAATCAGCCGGGCGTGGAGCTTGGCAAGCGACTTGCGCACCAAGCCCTCGCGGCATCGGCTGGGCGCAACCGTTGATTCAGTCGTGCGAAGGCGGCACATTAGACGCAGGATTTTGCATTCCCTGATCTTCCACGACTACGCGCGCTCGCGCGCTTGACCGTCGCTCCTGCGTCAAGTGCGTTCTCTCCTCCCATCGCCAAGAGTTTCGATGTCCCACCACGACACACTCAATCGCATCCTCGGCCCCGCCGCTTCGATCCACGGAAGCACTGTCACGATCGGCGATCCGGCACAGTTGGCGTCGTCACGTATGGACGAGCTGGTTCGCTTGGCTGTGTTCGGTGCAACGGCGGAGGAGAAGGACTGGGCGCGTTGGGCCATTTGGGAGATCGGACAGTCAGTTGGCGTCCGCTCGGCGTCCATCCACGACCTGTATATGGCGCGCGGTCGCGGGGAGATCTCCGGATTCACCGTGCCAGCTATCAATGTGCGCGGCGCCTCCTACGACACCGCACGCGCGATTTTCCGTACCGCAATCAAGCTCAATGCCGGTGCGTTCTTGTTGGAAATCGCCCGCTCGGAGATTGCATATACTGAGCAGCGTCCAGCGGAGTACGTCGCAGTCATGCTCGCCGCTGCTTTGCGGGAGGGGTTCCGCGGCCCCGTGTTCATTCAGGGTGACCACTTTCAGGTGAACGCCAAGAAGTACGCGGTCGACCCAGCGGGTGAAGTGGGGAACGTGAAGCAGCTCGCGCTTGAGGCGATTGCTGCCGGATTCTACAATATCGACATCGACACGTCAACGCTCGTGGATTTGTCGCACGAGACACTCGCTGAGCAGCAGCGGCTGAACTATGAAGTCGGTGTCGACATCACGCGCCATGTGCGCGGTCTCGACCCCGAGGGCGTGACCATCTCGCTCGGCGGAGAGATCGGCGAGGTGGGCACGGAGAATTCCACAGTTTCCGAACTCCGCGCCTTCATGGACGGCTACCATCAGACGCTTGCGACGCAGGCGCCGGGAATGGTTGGTCTCTCGAAGATCAGCGTGCAGAGCGGGACATCGCACGGCGGTATTGTCCTCGCCGACGGCTCGATTGCTGATGTGCAGATCGACTTGGAGACGCTGCGCGCCCTCGGTGAAGCGGCCCGCGCGGAGTACGGCATCTCAGGGGCCGTACAACACGGGGCCTCGACGCTCCCCGACACGGCGTTCCACCACTTCCCGCGAACGGAAACGTCGGAGATTCATCTGGCGACGGGATTCCAGAACATGTTGTACGATCATATTCCGGCGTTGTTGCGCACCGAAATGTACGCGTGGCTTACCGCGAACGCCGCGGACGAACGCAAGGCGAAGGACACTGACGAGCAGTTCTTCTACAAGACGCGCAAAAAGGCGATCGGTCCCTTCAAGCCCCAGCTCTGGTCGCTCCCGGCCGATGCGACGGCAAGCCTGGCTGCGGCGTATGACGCCAAGTTTGAGTTCCTCTTCACGCAGCTGGCAATCGGCGGAACATCAGCGCATGTCGCCACGCATGTCCATGTGTCGCCGTTGCACCGGCCGGCGCCTTCCGCGGACGCGGTTGGCATCACGGCGGCACCGGACGACCCAGACGCCGGAGAATAGATGCGCGGACTCATCGTGCTGGTGGCGACTGTGGCACTGGCTGCCTGCGAGCGATCCAAGCCGCAGCTCGAGCGCACGCTCAAGCAGGTGCAGCAGATTTCGGCCGAGAAGGATTCGCTCCTGCACGATGTGATGGCCACGTCGCAGTTCATCGCCGATGTGAACAGCGATCTCGCTAAAGTGCGCAGCGCTGGAGGGGTGGTGCCGGTGGCAGGCAAGGGCACGGACCTCGAGAATAGTCTCACGCCAGATCAACAGCGTGAGGCTATTCGTGCGAAAATTGCGGAACTGGCGAAGCGGCTCGTCGACAACGAGTCGCATCTCGCGGCGTCGCGCGCGCGTGTGAAGTCGCTCACGGCAGGGAACGTGTCGCTGGCGGCGCAGCTGACGGCGTACGACTCGACGATCGCTGGGTTCAAGAGCATCATCGACAACCAGAAGTCGCAAATCGAGGCGCTCACCGATCGGGTGAACACGCTACAGGCCGAGAATGCGTCGCTCAAGCAGGAGAAGGCGCAGCTCGCGGGGGAGAAACTCCAGCTCACCGAGAATCTTGCGGCGCTCATTAGTGAGGCCAATAAGGTGTATATCGTCATAGGAACGCGCGACGAGTTGGTGAAGCGTCATGTCGTGGAACTCAGTGGCGGCTTTCTCGGCTTCGGGAAGACCATCGTGCCCGTCCGTGATCCGGATGTGTCGCAGTTCAGCGTGGCTGACCGGACGACGCTCACGCAAATTCCTTTCCCGACAGAAAAGCCGTATCGCATCGTCTCGCGTCAGGATGTAGCATCGCTTGATACTCCGCCGGGAGCCGATGGTCGCATCAAGGGCGGCTTGCGGATTCTAAACGCAGACAAGTTCTGGGTGGCGTCGAAATTCCTGATTGTCGTCGAGCAGTAGGGTGAGTACATCGGGACAGGTGCGGGCGAACGCTTCAGACCCAGACGGGTCGGAGGAGACCTTCCTCGAGATCGTACGGGATTATGCGAAGCGGATTTTGGGGAAGGCGGAAGAGGACACACTCCTGTTCCTCGCCGGCGGAATTGCCTTCGATATTTTGCTGGCTGGCGTCCCCTTCTTTTTATTGCTTGCATCCGGACTCGGTTACGTGCTGCGCAAGTCGGAAGAGGCATCGATTACGGCTGTCTCTGACTTTTTAGGCCTGTTGATGCCAGCCACCTTGAGTGGCAAGGGGACGCTGTTAGATCCGGTTCTGCACGAAGTTGTCCGCACGCGTGGGTCTGCGGGGGTGGTGGGCGCGATTGCCTTCGTCTGGTTTTCCGCACGGCTCTTCGCGTCCATGCGCGTGGTATTGCGGCGGGTATTCGAAGATCATGAGCACCGGAATTTCTTCATTGGGAAGCTGGTTGACATTCAGGCGACACTCGCGGCTACTGTGCTCATCGTGGGCTGGGTCGCGATCAGCGCGTTCTTAGCGTTAGCGCGCACGAGCTCCGTGCAGGCGCTGGCGTATGTGGGGCTCCACAACCCGTCGATTATCGGTCCGCTCGTCTATATCTTCGGGCGCGTGATCGCGTTCGTGGTATTGCTCGGCGTGTTCTATGCGTTATTCAAGATGCTCCCGAAGCGTCAGGTTCGGCGTCAGCAGGCGGCGGTCGCTGCGCTCAGCAGTGCCGTTATGTTCGAGATTGCGCGCGCGGCTTTCACCACGGTCGTGCACCGGTTCAATCCCGGATCGTTTTACACGGGCACGCTCTCGGCGGTCGTCATCGTAGTTTTTTGGGTGTACTATGCCGCGCTGGCTTTTACGTTCGGTGCGCTGATTTCACAGGTGCGCGAACTCCGCCTCGCCGAAAAGCTCTCCCGTACCGCTCCATGGAAGGTGCCCCGATGATCGATCTCCGCAGTGATACCGTCACACGTCCCGGGCCGGCGATGCGCCGCGCCATGGCTGAGGCTGAGGTCGGCGATGATGTCCTCGACGGCGATCCGACGGTCCGTGCGCTCGAAGAGGCGACCGCCGCGGCGCTCGGTACTGCGCGTGCGCTATTCTTCCCAACAGGGACCATGGCCAATCAGGCCGCGGTGATGGTGCTCACGCGTCCCGGCACCGAAATCTTCGTGCACGACGATTCGCACATCGTGAACTACGAAATGGCG
>JAPLKT010000095.1 GCA_026387895.1 Gemmatimonadota bacterium
ATTGCGGGATGGCTGCCGGCGCATTACCCGGATTCCGGGACTTCTATCCAGATGAGTTCGCGCTGCGTGCCCACATCTTCCGTGCGTGGCGGAATGTGGCGCGGCGATATGCGTTCGTCGAGTACGACGGACCCCCGCTTGAACCGCTGGATTTGTACACCAAGAAAAGCGGCGACGAAATTGTCGGCCAGCTGTACAACTTCGTCGATAAGGGTGGCCGCGAGGTCACGCTTCGCCCAGAGATGACGCCGACCTTCGCGCGCATGGTCGCAGCGCGCGCGAACGCGATCCGCAAGCCGGTGCGTTGGTTCTCCGTGCCGCAGCTGTTCCGCTACGAGCGGGCACAGCGTGGGCGGCTCCGTGAGCACTTCCAACTTAATGTCGATATTGTCGGCGAGCCGAGCGAGCTGGCGGATGCTGAGCTGCTGAGCGTGGCGATCGACATTATGCGCGAGCTGGGGCTTGGTCCAGATGACGTGCGCGCTCGGGTGTCGGATCGTCGCCTGCTAAACGCGTTGCTGGTGGAGATCGGTGTCACCGAGGAGCAGCTCCCAACCGTCTACGCGGTGCTCGACAAATTTGCGCGCCAGCCACATCAGATCTCTATCGACAAGATGGCCGCCGCTGGCCTCGAGCCCAAGACCATTGATGCCGTGATGGCCTTTGGCGAAGCAGGGACGCTGGCCGATCTCCGCGAGCGTTTCAAGCACTCGGAAGCGCTCGCGCCGCATTTCGAACGGTTCGGGCGCTACCTCGATCACCTGCACGCGCAGGGGAACGGCGCGTGGATTGATCTCGACCTTACGATTGTGCGCGGGCTGGCCTACTACACCGGCACGGTGTTCGAGCTGTTCGATGCCAAGGGTGAACTGCGCGCGATCTGCGGGGGCGGGCGCTACGACAACCTGCTCCAGGCACTCGGCGGCGTTGATCTCCCCGCGCTCGGCTTCGGCATGGGCGATGTGGTGCTCGGTGAACTGCTCAAGGAGCGCGGGCTCGTGCCCGCGGCCACGGGGAATGCTGCGGATTTGTATATCGTTGGCGGCGACGGGGTGCTCGCGCACGGCGTGGCCAATGCGTTGATCCTCGCGCGGCATTTGCGTCGCACGGGGTTCAGTGTGGATTACGCACTGAGCGCCGACAAGTATGTCTCGCAGGCATCGCGGAATCAGCTCGACAGCGCGCGCAAATCTGGCGCGCGTGCAGCGATTGCTTTTGACAGTGAAGACCAGGTGGTGGTGCAGGGGCTCTTCGGCAAGGTCAGCGAGGCGCCGAAGCACCACTTTGACGCTGCCCCGCTGCTCGACGGCGATACGATGGCGTACGCCGCTCTCAAGGACTGGATCGACCGCAACATCCCCTCACGACAGACAGACTGATGGCCGACGACAAGAAGCTCACGACCCGCGCCGACGACTTTAGCGCGTGGTACAACGAACTGGTGCTCCGCGCCGAGCTCGCCGACTACTCGCCGGTGAAGGGGTCGATGGTGATCCGCCCCAACGGCTATGGCATCTGGGAGCGCATGCAACGCGCGCTCGATGACAAGTTCAAGGAGACGGGACATCGCAACGCCTATTTCCCGTTGTTCATCCCCGAGAGCTTCCTGAAGAAAGAGGCACAGCACGTCGAGGGGTTCGCTCCTGAGTGCGCGGTGGTGACGCACGGCGGCGGCAAGAAGCTCGAGGAGCCGTTGGTCGTTCGCCCAACGAGCGAGACGATCATCTACCACATGTTCGCCAAGTGGGTGCAGTCGTACCGCGATCTGCCCTTGCTCATTAATCAGTGGGCGAACGTTGTTCGCTGGGAGATGCGCACCCGTTTGTTCCTGCGCACGCTGGAGTTCCTCTGGCAGGAAGGGCACACGGCACATGCTACGCACGACGAGGCGGAAGAAGAAACACGCCGCATGCTCGGCGTGTACCGCGACTTTATGGAAAACTGGATGGCGATGCCGGTGATCACCGGCCAGAAGACGGAGAGCGAGAAGTTCGCCGGTGCGCTGCGGACCTATTCCTGCGAAGCGATGATGCAGGACAACAAAGCGCTGCAGGCGGGAACGTCGCACAACCTCGGGCAGAACTTCGCCAAGGCGTTTGAGCTCAAGTTTCAGGCCGAGTCTGGCGAGATCGAGCATGCGTGGAACACCAGCTGGGGCGTGAGCACGCGCATGGTTGGTGGGCTCGTGATGACGCATGGCGACGACAATGGACTGGTGACACCGCCGCGGCTTGCGCCGATTGAAGTGGTGATTGTCCCGATTTGGAAGAGTGACGAAGAGCGTGGGCGCCTCACCGAAGCGGCTATGGCACTCAAGGCAGAGCTCACCGACTACAACGGCCGCGGTGCGCACGACCGGCTCCGCGTGCATGTGGACGCTCGCGAAGGGCTGAAGCCTGGCGCCAAGTATTACGAGTGGGAACTGCAGGGTGTGCCGCTGCGCCTAGAGCTCGGCCCCAAGGACCTCGAGAAGGGCTCCGTGTTCTCGGCGCGTCGTGATACGCGGGCAAAGGCCGCGATCCCGCGCGAAGGAGTTGCTGCGTCGGTGGTCGCGCTGCTCGAAACGATTCAGAACGATCTGTTTGCCGCGGCCAAGGCGCGCCGTGAAGCGAATACGCATCGCAATGTGACGTCGTACGACGAGTTCAAGAAGATCATTGAGGGGCCGGGCGGATTCGTGTACGCCGGATGGAATGGCGATCCCGCCGTCGAGGCGCGTGTGAAGGAAGAGACCAAGGCCACCATCCGCGTGATTCCTGATGCGGAGTTCCGGTCTGCTGAGGCTCCTACCACGTGTATCGTGACCGGCGAGCCGGCGAAGTACGAGGTCGTGTGGGCGAAGGCGTACTAGACGCCGCGTTCGGGCGCCGCGACGGCGCGCGGCCATCGCG
>JAPLKT010000088.1 GCA_026387895.1 Gemmatimonadota bacterium
CCCCAGGCGTCAGCCGGGGGAACGCCAAGACGCTCGCTGACATAGCCAAGCCCGCCTTCAGAAATCCAGCCCACACGGCCCTGCAACGCGTGCAGCGCCGGGATGAGTTCGTGCCGGCGATCCCGAACCGATTTGCCGCCCGTTGCAGTGTGGGCATCCCGATCTGATCCACGGGCGCCGCCGTCCCAGGCGCTCGTCGGCGCCCCAATCACTGCATCCACAGCCGCACGTTCTGCGGCGGTCGGCCTAGCGTCTAGAAGCTTGAGGTCCACTCAGCGATGCTCCGAGTTCTGATGCGCGACGGAATGCTCACGTTCCGCGGCCGACACACGGTCGACGCGAACGGCACAGGCCTTAAACTCTGCGGTTCCCGATTTGGGGTCCGCCACGTCAATCGTGAGAAAGTTTGTCGACACCTCGTCTGGGAAGTGCAACGTCATAAAGAGCAGCTTCTCGCGCAACGACGTGTCAATAAAGGCTGGCGCCACAACACTGCCGCGCCGCGATGTAATCCGGACAATGTCGCCGTCCTCGATCTGCAACGCCATCGCATCCTCAGGTGAAATATCGAGCGATTCTCCCCAGTGAAGCGGAGAGCCATACCCCGACGTCTGAACCCCCGTGTTGTACGACTCGAGGCGACGGCCCGTGGTGAGCAAGTACGGGTAGGTGGCATCGCGCTGCTCACTCGGTGGCTCGTTATGCGTCACGCTGAAGGGCGCAGCGCGCCCCACGCGTGGCTGCTGCCACAAGCGTTCGTGCAGGTACTGCGTGCCTGCATGCGTTTCGTCGGGGCACGGCCATTGGATTCCCCCGAGCTCCTCCAGGCGGGCGTAGCTCATGCCACCGCCGAATGCCGGTGCCACCACGCGAAAACTGTTCCACACGTCCTCGGCTGTCGGTGTAGCCCAGTCGTGCCCGAGTCGACGCGCCAGTTCGGAGATAATCCAAAGCTCATCGCGCGCCCCGTCCGGCGCCGAACGGGCCTTTCGGACCCGTTGAACTCTGCGCTCACTGTTCGTAACCGTCCCGTCGCCCTCGCACCACGTCGCCGCAGCAGGGAATACGACGTGCGCAAGTTGCGCGGTCTTGGTCAGGAAAATCTCCTGGACCACCAAATGCTCCAGATCGTTGAAAATACGCTCCACCCGGTTCCCGTCGGCATCGCTCTGTACCGGATTCTCACCGATGACGAACAGGCCCTTCATCTCGCCGGTCTCCATCGCATGCAACATCTCGGTGAGGTTCTTCCCGTACTTCGGCTGAATCTCTACCCCCCAGAGCTTCCCGATGCGTTCCCGCGCCTCAGGATCCTGCTCGATGTCCTGGAAACCCGGGAGCTTGTTCGGAATGGCGCCCATGTCGCCGCCTCCCTGGACGTTGTTCTGCCCGCGAAGCGGATTGCAGCCTGACCCCCACCTCCCAACATGGCCTGTGAGTAAGCACAAGTTGATCAAGGAGAGCACGTTGTCGACGGCGTTGTGATGCTCGGTAATTCCAAGCGTCCAGCAAATCATGGCACGCTTCGCGGTCGCGAATGTGCGCGCGGCTTCACGGATAACGTCGGCGGGGATTCCCGTCGTTTCCTCTACAGCCTCCGGTGAATACGCCTGAACGGCAGCTTTGTAGGCGTCGAATCCTTCAGTTGCGTTGGCGATGAAGCCGGGATGCGTCAGGCCCGCTGCAATAATCTCATGAGCCATCGCATTTGCCAGCGCGATATCGGATCCCACGCGCAGCCCGACCCAGACATCCGCCCACTTCGCACTCGAGGTGCGCCGCGGATCCATCACATAGAGCCGAGTATCGTTGTGGCGGATTCCCTTCAGCAGGTGGTGGAACCAGATCGGATGCGCATCACGGGCATTGGAGCCCCAGAGGAACACCACGTCCGTGTCCTCCACCTCCTCGTAGGAGTTGGTGCCGCCTCCTGCTCCGAACACTGTCGCCAGACCGACGACGCTAGGCGCGTGTCACGTTCGATTACAACTGTCGATGTTATTTGTGCCGAATACCACCCGACTGAATTTTCCCGCGAGAAAGTTCACTTCGTTCGTGGTCTTCGAGCAGCTGAAAATACCGAGCGAGTTTGGGCCGTGCTCCGATTTGATACGACGAAACCCAGCGGCCGCGCGATCCAACGCCTCGTCCCACGTCGCGGGGCGAAGCACCCCGTTGTCGCGGACCAAAGGCTGGGTCAAACGCTCGTACGAACGTGGTGTAGCGGAGCGACGAGTGCTCACTGATGGTTCTCCGAACGGGAAGAACGACAGCAGACGGTCCGAAGACGGTCCTTATATGATTACAAGATGGGGACAGGACCCGCACGACGGTAGCCTTTTCTACCCTCCAGCTACCCTCCAGCCACCATCCAGCCATCCGCCATCCGCAAGGTAGAGGCGGGATCGCGCCCCGCAGGTTATGATGGTCACGTCCGCACTTTCGGAGGCCGTCCGATGCATCGTTCTGCTGTGCACGCTCTCAAGGCTCTTCAGGCTCTTCAGGCTCTCATCGCGCTCTCGCTACCCCTCGC
>JAPLKT010000113.1 GCA_026387895.1 Gemmatimonadota bacterium
GCCCTGGACTCGGCAAGGGCGGCCTCGAGTTCGCACTCCCGCAAATACTGATAGTGCGCCTGGCTCATCACCACATATTTCACCTGACCACGCACGCTGACCGAGGCTTCGGACTGCTCGATCAGGGCCTGCTCGATGGCGCCAATCCCTTTGGTTTTAAGGTCGTTCGCCGAAATAGTGCTCATAACCGTACCCTTAACAATGCGATAAATCGTATTGTACAGGAAGTTATGGGCGGATCTTGATGCGACCGAGGCTTGGCAACAGGCGAGCGTGTCCTCATCCCATCAGGCACACCCCAAAAAAAACGGGCGCCTTTCGGCGCCCGTTCAGTAGAGCTTGTTCAGCCGGATTGCTCCGGCTTACATCCGTACGAGTTCTTAGAACGCGTGGCGGATGGTCGCAGCCACTATACGCGGATCTTCGCCAGCGACCACGGCCGAGGCAGAGTTGCCAAGCGACGTGCTAGTAAAGAGGTTGTACGCTGCGCCGACGTCGTTGGTGATCTTGGCGTACGTCAGGCCCACCGAGGTACGCTTGGACAGCGTGTACTGGTAGGACAGGGCAACCATCTTCGCACCGTCCACCGCAACCGTGGCCTTGTCGTCACGCGCTTTGGTGTAGTGGAAGTGGAACTGGTTGTTGCCCATCATGTACGACACGGGGATCGACCAGGCGGTACGATTGGCCAGTTCCGTGCCGGCCGCCGCGCCAACGTTACCCTTGAGGGTCGACTTGTCCCACGACAGACCAACTTTGAAGCCGGCCATCTTGAACGAACCGTACACCTTGTTCGAACGCTGGTCGGCGTTGGTGTTACCGCTGGACGTAAATCCAGTGCCACCGTCCGGCTTCGAGTTCCAGAGGCTGTAGCCGACCTGGAAGTTCTCGGCGGCGTAGTTCGGGTTGATGTTGAACGCGCTGCCCTTGCGGATCGCCGTTCCGGTGTCACCCTGCTGCGGTGCCGAAATCGTCGTGGCGTTCACAACCGCGCCGACGTTCGAAACGTTCGGCTGGCCAGTCGCACCACCGGTGCCCGCACCCGTCGAATACGCAACGATCGCGGTGAAACCGCTGAAGTTCGGCGTCGTGTAGTGGATGATGTTCGGGGTACGCGTGGCACCGGCGATTGCCACGCCGCCAGTCGTGAACGCCAGCAGCGAGACTGAGTCAGCACGGAGGTCACCGGCCAGCACCGACATGTCGCTCTCGGTGTTGCCGTAGTGGACGTCCTGGCGGCCAACGAAGATGCGGCCCATCGAGTTGCTGCGCAGACCGACGTGCGTGTTGCCGCTCATTGCAATGACGTTGCCCGAAGCCATCGGAAAGCGCATATCCGCCTGGCCGATTGCCTGCAGACCGCCGCCCAGATCTTCAACAACGTTGAAGAGGATGCGCGACGAATCGTCAGCAACGCGGTTTTCCGAGGTGTTCGTGCCAGCGGCAGAACGGGCAGCGCTGATCCCGCCCAGACGGATGTTCTCAAGCGATGCCTTGAAAATGCCGCTGATGGTCACGCTGGATTGCGCCAGGGCAACGCCCGGGGCAGCCAGGGCGCCGGCGACGGCGACGACTAGAAGTTTCTTATTCATTCGGTAAATCTCCTGTGTAGGTTTCGA
>JAPLKT010000044.1 GCA_026387895.1 Gemmatimonadota bacterium
CCGGAATTTGCGCGCAGCGCTTTGGAGGCTTTGCGCGAGCCGCTGGAGAGTGGGCGCATCACCATCTCGCGCGCAGCGCAGCAAGCCGAGTTTCCGGCGCGCTTTCAGCTCATCGCCGCCATGAACCCCTGCCCCTGCGGGCACCACGGCTCCACGCTGAAAGCCTGCCGCTGCACACCGGACCAAGTGGCGCGCTACCAAGGCCGGCTGTCCGGGCCGCTGATGGACCGCATTGACCTGCATGTCGAGGTGCCCAGCCTGAGGCCGCAGGCCTTGCTCAACACGCCTGCGGCGGCCAGCAGCGAAGCCTTGCGCCACGATTGCCAAGCCGCCCGCGAGCGTGCCCTGGCGCGCCAGGGCTACACCAACCACTTGTTGCAAGGCCAGGCCTTGGACAGCCTGGAACGCCAACCCGCAGCACAACAATTGCTCGAACGCGCAGCACAGCGCTTGGGTTGGTCGGGCCGGGGCACCCACCGCTGCCTGCGCGTGGCCCGCACCGTGGCCGATTTGCATGGTCACCTGCAAATCGAAGTCGAGGACATGGCCGAGGCGCTGCAATACCGCCCCCCAGGTTGATGCGGTCGCGTGCTGGGACGCCCCCCGGCTTTGATCGACCCCAACGCGCTGCCGCTCTTCCCCGAGCGTCCCGTGCCGAGCACCCTCCCCCCACTCTCGGCGCCGGCGCTCACCGAAGCCGATTATCGACTCACCGGGCTGTCGCTGAACGGGCATCCCATGCACCACATGCGGGCGCTGCTCGCCCCCAACGGCATCCTTACGGCGCGCGAAGTCGCGCAGCAGAAGGACGGGGCCCGCATTGGGGTCGCCGGACTCGTGATCTGTCGACAACGCCCCGGCACCGCCAAGGGATTCGTCTTCCTCACGCTCGAGGACGAAACCGGGATGATCAATGTCGTCATCACCCCGCAGCGCTTCGAGAAGCAGGCGTTACTCATCTCGCGCACCCCTTTGCTGCTCGTGCGCGGCACGCTGCAGATCGAGCAGCGGGTAGTGAATCTGAAAGCCGAGGAGTTTCTGGCGCTCGGCGACGGCGCAGGGGCTGAGCATGTGCGGAGCCACGACTTCCGGTGAGTGGCAGGGACACGCGGCAGGGGCAGCCGCTGCGACAAGATCCGCCGACGAGGGTACCCCGAACCCGCATCGTATGGTAGCCTTAGGGGTAGCAGTGTAACCCCTACCATGCTCTCCATGCGCCGTTCCATCGCTCTGCTCGCCCTCTTCGCCGTTGCCGTGATCGCTGCCTGCGACCACAGCGTGGTCGACCCCGTCACGGTCGCCAATACGACCTTCGTCTCGTCGCTGGGGATCAACCTCGCGAACTACACGTCGACGTCCAGTGGGCTCTATTACCGCGACGTGACCGTCGGGACGGGCACAGTGGCCGACACGGGGCTCAAGCTCTCCGTGCGCTACACTGGCTACCTCAAGAACGGCGTGGTGTTCGATTCCAACACCACCGCCACCTCAGCGCTCCAGTTCACCCTCGGTCGCGGCGAAGTCGTACAGGGATGGGACCTCGGCGTCAAAGGCATGCGCGTCGGCGGTCGGCGCAGCCTGCTGATTCCTCCGGCGCTCGGCTATGGCCAGAGCGGCAGAGGCTCCGTGCCAGGGAACGCCGTGATGGTGTTCACCGTAAACCTCGTCAGCATCCCGTAGGACGCAGCGCTCAGCGTTTCTTGGCGAGAATGGTGCTGCGGCAGGTGGCAGCACCACAGTGGCAGGGGAAGCGTTTCTTCGCGGCTGGGGTGTGCCGCTCCTCCAGCATGTACGCGTAATCGTAGGCGAGTTCCTCGCCCGGTTCGATCTCGCGGATTGTCTCGATCCAGATGCGACCGTCCTCGATCACCGCATCGCAGTTGGGATCGCAGGAGTGGTTGATCCAGCGCGCGTCATTGCCGTTCACGGCGGCATCGATCACCACGTCGTCGTCGATCGCAAAGAGGAACGTATGATGGCGCACCGCATCGTCGTCCGGATAGCGCGCATCCGCCTGCGCCGGGGTGAGTCGCTCCCCCGCATACTCGATCAGACGGACCCCTTCGGGGATCCCCGCTCGAGCAAAGGCCCCGAACCCCTGCATGGGGGAGGCTCTGATTTCCACGCAGCGCCAGTACATAGGTTTATTTTCTCCTCATGACCACACCAAAGCAAATCCCGCCCTCCGAGTGGAAGGGCGTTGTCGGAAAGTACCAAGGCGGTGACGCCATTCGGAGCCTGTGGCAGCTGGGCTCAACGCTCACGCTGCTCGTGCTCTCGTTGGTACTGATGCACTGGTCGCTCGACCGGAACAGCTGGCTCACTATGGGGCTCGCGCTGCCGACCGCCGGGCTGATCATCCGCACATTCATCATCATGCACGACTGCGCCCACGGCTCGTTTTTGCCATGGCCAAAGGTGAATGACGCGGTCGGGTTCGTGACGGGCGTGCTTACCCTGACCCCGTTCCACCAGTGGCGCCGCGACCATGCACTGCACCACGCCTCGTCCGGGGACTTAGATCGCCGCGGCTACGGTGACATCGCGACGCTGACGGTCGAGGAGTACGAAGCGCGCTCCGCAGTGGGGCAATTTTCCTATCGACTCTTCCGCAGTCCGATCGTCCTGCTTGGCCTCGGACCGCTGCAGATGATTGTGTTGCAGCGCCTCAAGTTCAAGTTCGACATCGCCACGGGAAGCCGGCAGTTTATCAACGTGTGGCTGACGAATATCGCGATTGCCTCGCTGGTCGCGCTCTTTGTCCTGACCGTGGGATACAAGGCGGTCCTTCTCGTGTATCTGCCGGCGTACTATCTCGCTGCGGCGTCAGGGGTGTGGCTCTTCTACGTGCAGCATCAGTTCGAAGAAGCCTACTGGGCCGAGCACGGCGAGTGGGATTATGCCACGGCGGCCATCACGGGAAGTTCGTATCTCCGACTCAACCCGGTGTTGCAGTGGTTCACGGGAAACATCGGCCTGCATCATGTCCATCACCTCGGGCCGCGCATCCCGAACTATCGGTTGCAGCAAGTGCATAACGAGAATCCGGTGTTCAATCAGGCGCATCAAATCACGCTGATTGAGGGCGTGAAGGCGCTGCGATTGGCACTGTGGGACGAGCAGGCGCGCCGCATGATCCCGTTCAAGGAACTGCGTCGCCAGCGAGTGGCGCGATAGCGTCTATCGTCTATCGTCTATCGTCTATCGTCTAGCAGTCGGGCACGGGGCATTCCCTGTGCGATGCTCTCGGACCGCTCTGCGGTCCTGCGGCCGCATCGCGTCGGGAACGCCCCGTGCCCTCCCGTACATGAAGGCTGCGCGGTTGGAACAGCTGAGAAGCGAGCCCTCGCGACACTCGCGTCGCTAATGAATGGATCGGCGGGCAACCGCAGGCACCGCGCCCGAAGCGCCGGCAGGATGGAGCCAGCGCTCCCCACAGCGAAGCGGCCGCAGGACCGCGGAGCGGTCCGAGAGCTTCGCGAAGGGGAGCGCTGGCTCCGCCCGCCCGAAGCCGCCCGAAGCCGCCCGAAGCCGCTCAAATCTGCGTAACGTTGGAGTCGCCACCCTCACGAGGACTCCATGATACGACTCCCCCGCCACCTCGGCGCCATCGCTCTCATCAGCGCTGTCGCCACGACCTCGCTCCACGCGCAGGACGATACCCCCACCATCGTCTCCAAAGCGCGCGCCATCCACAACAAGGTCATCAAGATCGACACGCACGTGGACTTCTCCCCGCGCGCGATGACCGACACCACCCCGAACTACGTCACGGGCACCACCTCACAGGTGGATATCCCCAAGATGGAGAACGGCGGACTCGACGCGGTGTTTTTCTCGATCTACGTCGGGCAGAATCAAGACTTCACCCCCGCCGGCTACAAGAAAGCGCTCGACTCCGACCTCGAAAAGTTCGCCGCCGTGCATCGGCTCGCCGAAAAGCTGGCGCCGAACCGGATTGAAATCGCCTACACCGCGGCCGATGTCCGCCGCATCATCAAGGGCGGCAAGAAAGTCGCGCTGATGGGCGTCGAGAACGGCTACGGAATCGGCGAGGACATCACAAACGTCAAGCGTTTCTTCGATCAAGGCGCGCGCTATCTCTCCCTCGCGCACAACGGGCACAGCCAGCTCTCCGACAGCAACACCGGCGAAGCCGACGGCGTCTGGAAGTGGAACGGGCTCTCCCCGCTTGGCAAGCAAGTGGTGGCCGAGGCCAATAAGTACGGGATCATGCTCGACGTGTCGCATCCGTCCAAGCAGTCGAACTTGCAACTGATGGCGCTTTCAAAGGCACCGGTCATTGCGAGTCATTCCGGCGTGCGCGCGCTCTGTGACCACAGCCGCGACATGGACGACGAACTCCTCCTCGCACTCAAGAAGAACGGCGGCGTCATGCAGACCGTGGCCTTCGCGAGCTACGTGAAGTGCGACAAGCCGAGTGCGGAGCGCACGGCAGCCTTCACGACGCTGAATAAGGAATACGGGCTCCCTGAGGCGACGGGTGTCGCCGGCGGCGGCCGCGCAGGTGGTGGAGGCGCAGGTGGAGGCGCAGGTGGAGGCGCAGGTGGAGGCGCAGGTGGCGGACGCGGCGGACGCGGCGGTCGTGGTGGCCCGCTTGCGGCGCTCGACCCCGAAAAGCTCACCGCGTATCAGGCCAAGACCGACGACATCAACACGAAGTACCCGGCCCCCCGCCGCGCAAATGTCGAGGACTTTGTCAATCACATCGACTACGCGGTCAAGCTCATCGGCATCGACCACGTCGGCATCAGCTCGGACTTCGACGGCGGTGGCGGCATCGACGGCTTCAACAGCGCCGCTGAATCGTTCAACGTGACCCTCGAGCTCGTACGCCGGGGCTACACGGAAGAGCAGATCGCCAAGATCTGGGGTGGCAACCTGCTGCGCGTCATGGAACAGGTGGAGAAAACGGCAAAACAGCTCCAGGGCAAATAGCCCCAGAGCTGCTTCAGACGAACGAAAGTCTTGGCTTGCGGCTTACGCTGCAGGCCGGGGCTTCTTCGTTTTGCCGCGGCGACGAGCGGCCGCTGACTTGATCGCCTTCGCCTCGCTCGGCTTCGTGTAGTGCCGGCGCTTGCGCAGCTCCTTCAAAAGACCAGACTTCATAACCTTCTTTTTGAAGGTCTTGAGCGCCCAGTCGAGCTTATCGCCCTCATCGAGCTTGACTTCGATCATCCGATCCGCCGTCCGTAAGAAAAGAGGTTTCCTCCCCCGAATCGTGCGCTGCGGCCGCAGGAACGGGATGGGGGTCCGGGCAAAAACCTCTCTGCCCAGCCTCGTAAGGTCGCCGGGAAGGCCCCCGAAGTCAACTCTTAGGGCTAAAAAGGGTTAGATTGCAGTCTATGCCTTCCCGCCCAACCGATTCAGAAACTCCAGCCCCGGGCGGATTCTCGACCCTCGGCCTCGATCCGCGTGTTGTCGCCGCCCTCACCACCTTGGGCTACGAGGAGCCGACACCGATCCAGCTCGCCGCGATTCCCGTCCTGATGCAAGGACGCGATATGCTCGCCATGGCCGCCACGGGTACCGGCAAGACGGCCGCCTTTGCCCTCCCCCTGCTCCACCGGCTGACTCCGGACGCGCCGCCGCGTGAACGCACGGCCGCCCTGGTCCTCGTCCCGACGCGCGAGCTCGCCATGCAGGTCGCCGAGGCGATCCATCGCTACGGCAAGGCGCTCGGCGCCGTCGCCATGCCGGTCTATGGTGGTACCCCGATGGACGTGCAGATCCGCGCCCTCAAGCGCGGGACTGACGTGGTCGTTGCCACGCCGGGACGCGCCCTCGATCATATTCGTCGCAAGACGCTGCATCTGGCCCATGTGAAGACCGTGGTGCTCGACGAAGCCGACGAAATGCTCGACATGGGTTTCGCCGAGGACCTCGAAGCCATTTTGGCCGAGTTGCCGTCAGACCGTCAGACGTGCCTCTTCTCCGCCACGCTGCCGCCGCGCATCGACAAGATTGCCAAGTCGCACCTCAAGGATCCGATGCTTATTCGCATCGACCGCGAGGCCGTGCAGGCCGGCGCATCGGCCCAGGTGCGGCAGATTGCGTACATCGTGCCACGCGCGCACAAGATGACGGCGCTCGCCCGCGTGCTCGATGTGGAGCATCCGGAGGCGGCGATTGTCTTCTGCCGCACACGTACGGAAGTCGACGAGCTCGCGGGCACCTTGATCGCGCGCGGACTCCGCGCCGAAGCGCTGCACGGCGGACTCAACCAAGACCAGCGCGACCGCGTGATGAAGAAGTTCCGCGGCGGGAAGTGTGATCTATTGATCGCCACCGACGTGGCGGCGCGCGGACTCGACGTCCAGCACGTGACCCACGTGGTGAACTACGACGTGCCCTCGGCAAGCGAGGCGTATGTGCATCGCATCGGCCGCACGGGCCGTGCGGGGCGCACCGGCGTGGCGATTACCTTCGCCGAACCGCGTGAGCACCGGATGCTGCGCAACATCGAAGCCGCGACCAAGCAGAAGATTGAGGTGAAGCCGGTGCCGAGTGTGGCGGATCTTCGCGCCAAGCGGCTCGAGCACACGCGCGAGGTGTTGCGCGAGACGATCATGGCCGGCGAGTTGGATATGTACCGCACGGTCGTGGAATCGCTCTCGGATGAGTTTGACATCATGGACGTGGCCGCTGCCGCCGTGAAGCGCGCAGCACCGCTGGACAATGGTGGAGAAGAGCAGGAGATCCCGGCGGTGGAGATGCGTCCGAGCCGCGGCGCTCCTCCGCAGTTCGCGAAGGGCGTGGCGCGGTATTCGCCGAGCAAGCCGCGTCCGAGTAGCTCGCGCACCGCACCAGCAGCGCGCGCGACACCGGTAGCGAAATTCGGAACGGCTGATGCCACCGCGAGCGCCGAAGATCTGGCACCGCGCGCTGGCAAGGGTGCGTTTTCGCGCGGTGGTGGTTCGAAGGCCAAGATTTGGGTCGGCGCAGGGCGCAAAGCCAAAGTGCGTCCCGGTGATGTGGTCGGAGCGATCGTGAACGAAGCCGGCGTGGCCGCCACTGCACTCGGCGCCATTACGACGTCGGACCGTTTCACCTTGGTGGAAGTGCCGGAAGCGATGGCGGATCAGATTGTGAACGCCATGTCCAAGGCGACGATCAAGGGGAAGAAGGTCTTGGTTCGTCGCGATCGCGCGTGAGCGACACAGTCGCACGACGTCGGGTGCTGCTGGTTGGGGCGACCGGCGTCGTGGGAACGGAGTGTCTGCGACAACTCGCCGCCGATGATTCGGTCGCGCAGGTGAGAGCGCTGGTGCGTCGGCCCATGACCGACGCGCCGGTAGCGCCGACGATCGAGGTGCTAGTCACCGACATGAGCGCGCTCGAGTCACACCCGGATTTTTTTGCGGTGGACCAGGTCGTGTGTGCGCTTGGCACCACAATCAAGGTGGCAGGATCGCAGGCGGCGTTTCGTGCGGTCGACTTCGAACTCCCCCTCCGTGTGGCGCAACTCGCACGAGCACAGGGAGCGACGCACTTTCTGCTCGTGAGTGCGCTCGGTGCGTCGGCCACCTCCGGCGTCTTTTACAATCGTGTGAAGGGAGAACTCGAGGACGCCCTGGGCGCACTCGGGTTCCGCTCGCTCACGATTGCACGCCCCTCGTTTTTGCTCGGGGACCGTGCGGAGTTTCGGTTGGGAGAGCGGATAGCGCAGCCGTTTGGCTTCCTGATGCCGCCCCGCTGGAAGCCCGTGCACGCCCGCCAAGTGGCGGCCGCGCTCGTCGACGCCGCGCGGCAGGACCTCGCGGGACTGTGCGTCATGGAGAACATTGCACTACGGCGGAACTGAGCCGCAGGCTCCGCCGCGCCCTTTTGAATCGAGGAGTAGCGTCGTGATTGATCAGTGGATGCGTGTGTCGCAGGCGCGCCGAGTGGTGAGTGCGGTTGCTATGTTGGTGGTGGGAGGGTGTGCGTCGGCGAGCAACGCTGGCAATGGCGTGGCGCGTGTCACCGCGACATCGCTGCCCGCAGCCAACCACACGCTGCTCGCGGGGCCGACCACGGTGGCGTGGGGCAACTACGACGCCGCTGCGACCCCCGTGCTGCGAATTAAGTCCGGCGAGGTGGTCGATGTCGGCACATTTCTCACCTCGAGCCCCACGCGCCTCGAAGCGAGTGGCGTGAAGCCCGCCGATGTCGAACAGGCGCTGCGCGACACGTATCGGGACTTCCCGCAGAACAAGCGCGGCCCAGGCGGTCATATACTCACCGGCCCGATTTACGTGGAAGGCGCGGACTCGAGCGATGTGCTCGAGGTGCGTATTCTCTCGATCGATCTCGCGATTCCGTACGCCTACAACTCGTTCGGCCCGACGAGCGGTTTTATTCCCGAAGATTTCAAGTACGCCAAGACGCGTATCATACCGCTCGACAACGCGGCGGGCGTCGCGCACTTCGCGCCCGGCATCGATATCCCCCTGCGTCCGTTCTTTGGCTCGATGGGTGTGGCCCCGCCAAAGGCGATGGGCAAGCTCAACAGCGCGCCGCCCGGCATCCACGCCGGCAATCTGGACAACAAGGAGTTGGTGGCCGGCACGACGCTGTTCATTCCGGTTCACACCGCCGGCGCGCTCTTTGAGATCGGCGACGGTCACGCCGCACAGGGCAATGGCGAGGTCGACATTACCGCGCTCGAGACCTCGCTGCGCGGACGGTTGCAGTTCGTGGTGCGCAAGGACCTCAAGCTCACCTGGCCGCGTGGCGAGACGCCGACGCACTGGATCGCCATGGGCACCGACAAGGACTTGGTGATTGCCACCAAGACCGCCGTGCGCCAAGCGATCGACTTCTTGGTCACCATGAAAGGGCTTTCGCGCGACGACGCCTACATGCTGACCAGCACCGCCTGCGATGTCGTGATCACGCAACTCGTCGACGGCAATGTTGGCGTGCACGTCATGATTCCCAAGGCGATCTTCACCACGCGATGATCGCGCCAGCCCAAATGCACACCCCCCGTTGGCGTACGCGATTTGCGCCGGCGCCCACGGGGCGGTTGCATCTCGGGCATGTGCTCAACGCCATCACCGTGTGGGGGGTGGCGCGCGCCTTCGGGGGCTCGGTGCTCCTGCGCATCGAAGATCACGATCGGCGGCGCTGTAAACCGGACTACGAAGCGGGTATCCGCGAAGACCTTGCCTGGCTCGGCTTCACTCCCGACGATGAAGCGCCGCGCCAGAGCACGCGCGGCGATCGCTACGCAGAACTCCTTGGCGAACTCGAGTCGCGTGAGTTCGTGTATCCTTGCAGTTGCTCGCGCCGCGAGATTTCCGGCGGAGCTGGCGAGCGCCATGCGGAGCTCGTGTACCCGGGGAGCTGCCGAAATCGCCACCTTGACTCGGACACCACGGCCGCTCGGCGTGTGCGACTCCCCGAGGAGACACAGTCGTTTCACGATTTACGCGTCGGAGCCATGGCGCAGACGCCAGCGCTCCAGTGCGGTGACTTGCTCGTGCGGGACCGTGATGGCCAATGGACCTACCAGTTCGCGGTGACCGTTGACGACATGGATCAGGGAATCGACCTGGTGATTCGCGGCGAGGATCTCCTCACCTCGACAGGTCGACAACTCCAACTCGCGCAACTGCTTGGCCGACCGCAGCCCGCGCGATTCCTACACCACGGGCTCATTCGGCACGACGACGGCGAAAAGCTGAGCAAGTCCCGTGGCGATACCGGCGTGCGAGAACGTCGCGATGCAGGTGCGACGGCCGCCGAAGTGATTGGCGAGGCAGCGCTTGCGGGAGGACTGATCGGCCGTGCGGCTCCCGTGTCGGCGCGTGACGTAGGGGCGATTTTCGCAGAGGATGTGGAAGCCTTTGGAACGTCCGGAGCATTTGATGCGCTCGGCGGATCGAGACCCTGAGAGTTACCTCCGAGCAGCCTTTGCGGTATTCTAAAGAGCGTGCGTTTCTCTCCACCAACTCCCGCCATGCGCTTACCGCTGATTTTCTCCGTGGCCTGTGCCGCGCTTGTTGCCGCCCCGATTACCGGGCGCGCCCAATCGACGTTCGACGCCACGAGCATTCAGGGAATGCGATGGCGCAACATCGGGCCCTTCCGTGGTGGTCGAGTAAAGGCCGCCGTTGGCGTGCCGAACCAGCCTAATGTGTTCTACATGGGGATGGTGAACGGCGGCGTCTGGAAGACGACCGACTATGGGCGCATCTGGCTCCCGATCTTTGATGCGCAGAGCTCCGGCTCGATTGGCGCGATCGACGTGGCGTTGTCGAACCCGAATGTGATTTATGTGGGGAGCGGCGAAGGACTCCACCGCCCCGACCTCGCGACTGGTGACGGCATCTACAAGAGCGTCGATGCGGGCAAGACGTGGACGCACGTCTGGAAGCAGAACAACCAGCAGATTCCTCGCATCTCAATCGATCCGACGAACCCTGACCGCGCCTTCGTTGCGGTGATGGGGCATCCGTATGGGTCGAATCCGGAGCGTGGTATTTACCGGACGACGGACGGCGGCAAGAGCTGGCAAAGAGTGTTGTATAAAGACGAATACACCGGCGCGGGTGATGTGCAGGTCTCGCCGAATGATCCGAACACGGTCTACGCGAATCTTTGGGACGCGCAGCACGGACCGTGGGAGAACTCATCGTTCGCTGGGCCTAACAGCGGGCTGTTCAAAAGCACCGATGGCGGCAACACGTGGAAGCCGCTGACCAAGGGATTGCCGACAGCCGCCGATGGACTCGGCCGAATCGGGATTTCGATTTCGCAGAGCAATCCGAATCGGATCTATATCATCGTGGGCGCAAACCGTGGGAACGCGCTGTATCGCAGCGATGATGCCGGCGAGAGCTGGACAGTTGTATCAACGGACAACCGCATCGTTGGCAAAGCCGACGATGCGAGCGCGCCGGCCGTCGATCCCAAGAATCCGGACATCGTCTATTCGGCCAACACTGTCGCGTGGAAGAGCACGGATGGCGGCAAGACATGGGCCGCACACCGCGGTGCCCCGGGCGGCGATGACTATCAGCGGTACTGGATCAATCCGCACAACAGCGACATCATCCTGCTCGTGGCCGACCAAGGCGCGGTGATCACGGTGAATGGCGGCAAGTCGTGGAGTTCGTGGTACAATCAGCCGACCGCGGCGTTTTATCACGTGGCAGCCGACTACAACTGGCCCTACAACCTCTGCGGCGGACAGCAGGACTCTGGTTCCGGCTGCGTCGCGAGTCGCGGCAACGATGGATCGATTGGCTACCGCGAGTTTCACCCCGTGGGGGCCTTCGAATACGACTACGTTGCGCCCGATCCGCTCGATCCGAACATCTACTACGGTGGCTGGACGGTCTCCAAGTTCGACCGGCGTACGGGGCAAGTACAAACGGTTGGCCCTGATGCCAGCGGTGGGCGCGGCGGTGCGGCTGGCGCAGATTATTTCCGCGCCGTGCGTACGCGGCCGATTCTCTTCTCTCCGATAAACAAGCACAAACTGTACTACGGCACGAACGTCGTTTGGGAGACGGTTAATGGCGGAAACAGCTGGAAGCGCCTTTCCGATGATCTCTCGCGCTCGACGTGGGAAGTACCGAAGAACGTCGGTCGATACATCGGCACACCGGCAGCCGCGGTCACGCGCCGTGGTGTGGTGTACGCGATCGCACCGAGTTATGTGGACAGCAACACCGTCTGGGCGGGCACGGACGACGGCCTGATCCATGTGACCCGCAACGGCGGGAAGACGTGGGTCAATGTCACGCCCCCGCAGATGGGAGCGTGGTGGAAGGTCGCCCAGCTCGACGCATCGCACACCGATGCCAACACCGTGTATGCGGCCATCAACACGCTGCGCCTCGACGATCAGCGCCCACATCTGTTCCGCACGCGCGATGGCGGAAAGACGTGGACCGAGATCGTAGCGGGAATCGCCGCAGATGCGCCGACCAACACGATTCGTGAAGATCCGAACCGCAAAGGGCTGCTCTTCGCAGGAAGTGAGACGCAGGTCTGGTTCTCGCTCGACGACGGCGACCACTGGCACGACCTCCGCCTCAACATGCCGGCTACCTCGATCCGCGATTTGGTCGTGAAGGACAACGACCTCGCCATCGGCACGCACGGACGCGGCTTTTGGATTCTGGACGACATCTCGCTGCTGCGTCAGTGGAGCGAGAAGACGGCCAACGATGCGGCCACGCTCTTCGCGCCGGCCACCGCGATTCGCGTGCGCTACTCGATGTACCCAGACACGCCGGTTCCACCCGATGAACCGTACGCCGAGAATCCGCCTGACGGCGCGGTGATCGACTACTTCCTGAAGAACGACGCCAAGGGCGCCGTGAAAATCGAGATTCTCGGCGAGAAGGGGCGCGTCGTGCGCGCCTACAGCAGCGCCGATGCGAGTGAGCAGCCGCGCGACATGGGTAACTGGCCGTACTACTGGTTCCGTCCGCCGCAGGCGATGGGGACCAAAGCAGGACTGCAGCGCTACGTGTGGGATTTGCACTACACCCCGCCTGGCGGCGCCTGCGAACTCCCGATTTCCGCGACGCCATTCAATACCAAGTGCGAGCCTGAGGGGCCGTGGGTGCACCCAGGCACGTACATGGTGCGTTTGACAGTCGACGGCAAGAGCTACACGCAGCCAATCACCGTAAAGATGGATCCGCGCGTAAAGACTGCGGCCGCCGATCTCGCGCGGCAGAGCACGCTCTCGCTCGCGCTTTATGATGCCGCTCTCGATGCGCCTGCCGTAGCCAAGCAGATCCGCGCTGTGCACACGCAACTCACCGCGCGTGTAGCGGGCGCCACCGGCGGTCTCGCGAGCGAGCTCACAGCGCTCGCGACGCGATTGGATGCACTCGCAGGCCCCGAAGCAACACAGGGTGATGGGCGCGGCGGACGCGGCGGCGCGGCGGCGTCCGCGGCCGAATCGTTCAGCTCAATCAGCGGTAAGTTCTTGCCGGTCTTGGCATTGCTGCAGGAGGCGGACAACACACCGACCACGCAGGCGGTGAGCGTTGCGAACGAACGCCTAAAGTCGCTCGCGGCGCTCCGTGCCACGTGGACTGGGATCAGCACACGCGAGCTCCTATCGCTTAACTTGAAACTCAAGGCCGCCGGTGCTGCGCCGGTGACCATCGGTGCGGCCACACGGCAGTGGCTCGGTGCGCAGGACATCCACCGCACGGTCGGGCACCCATGATTCCTCCTTCCCACGAGTGAGCCCCATGCTACAGCTCGAACTATCGCGACTCATCAACCGCGAACTCATCACACTGCGCGATGAACTGCTCGCGTATCCCGACGAATCGCAAATCTGGACGCGTCCCGAAGGAACACCAAACTCGGCGGGAAATCTCGCCCTGCATCTCGTGGGGAATCTTCGGTGGTACATCGGGGCACAATACGGAGCCACGGGATATGTTCGCGACCGCGACCTCGAATTCAGTGACTCGGGCGTGTCGCGCGAGGAGCTCGTGCGCCTCATTGCAACGGCGGCCGACGAAGTGACGCGTACCTTCGCCGCGCTAGACCCTGCGCTCCTCGAACAGCCGCATCCGATTGACGTCGCAGGGAAACCCTGCCGCGCCGATCGGTTCTTTCTGCATCTCACCGTGCACCTCGCCTACCATCTGGGCCAAGTGGACTATCATCGTCGCTTGGTTACCGGCTCCACTATCTCCGTTGGCGCCATACCGTCGAGCGCGCTCGTCTCCTAAGGAATCGCATGCGTCTGCGTACTTCTCTCGCCTGCTTGGCCGCGTTCGCACCCGCTGTGACTGGTGCGCAGAGTACGCTGTCCGTGGCGGAACAGCGTATCCGCGAAACCGTTGAGAAGAGCCACGAGCAAGCCGTCACGTACCTGCAGAAGGTCGTAAACATCCCGAGCAACACGCTCAAGTTCGCGGGGGTGAAGGCGGTCGGGATGGTATTCAAGGCCTCGCTCGATTCGCTCGGATTCACGACCAAGTGGGTCACCCTCCCCGCCGAAGTTGGGCGCGCCGGGCATCTTGTCGCCGAGCACAAGGGAAAGCCCGGCGCTGTGCGCATCATGCTGATTGGGCATCTGGATACGGTGGTTGAGCCTGACGGCCCCACCTGGGTGCGCACCGATTCGATCGCGAAAGGCGTTGGCACCGGCGACATCAAGGGCGGCGACGTGGTGATCCTCTACGCGCTCAAGGCGCTTCAGGCCGCCGGTTCGCTCAAGGACATGAACATCTCGATCATCTTCACCGGTGACGAAGAGCACCCGGGTGAACCCCTCGCGATTGATCGCAAGGACCTGATCGACATGGGCAAGCGCAGCGACATCGCGCTCGCCTTCGAGGGTGGAAATCGCAGTGACGTCACGGTAGCGCGACGCGGCGCCAGCTCCTGGCGCGTGACCGCCACGGGACGTCAGGGACACTCCGCCGGTGTGTTCAGCCCCGGCGCGGGCTACGGCGCGATTTACGAACTTGCGCGCATCGTGAATGGCTTCCGCGAGCAACTCGCCGGCGAGCAGTACCTCACCTTCAACGTCGGCACGATCGTCGGAGGTACCGATGTGGACTACGACACCGTCGGCGTGAAGGGGAGCGCAGCCAGCAAGCTCAACATCATCTCCAAGTCGGCGATCGCACACGGCGACCTACGCTTCATTTCCGAAGACCAGAAAGAACGCACGCGCAACAAGATGCGCGAGATCGTCGCCAAGCATCTCGCCGGCACCGATGCCAAGATCACCTTCCTCGACGAGTATCCCGCCATGGCGCCGACGCCAGGGAACCTCAAGCTGCTCGAGTACTACAACGGCGCGAGCCAAGCACTCGGCTACGGCAGAGTCGAAGCGCTCGATCCCGGTCGTCGTGGCGCGGGGGACATTTCGTTTGTGGGTCCTATCCTCGACGGACTCGATGGACTCGGTGCGATTGGCACCGGCTCACATGCCCCCGATGAACGGGTGAATCTCAACGCCCTCAAGATGCAAACCGAACGCACGGCAATCTTCCTCGAGCGCATCGGCAAACTCCCATCCACGAACTTCTCTCGTACTCCTGCCTCGGGGAATCACTGATGCGTTCTGCCCGTCTCGTAGTGTCTGCAGCTGCTCTGATTCTCGCTGCGGGGGTCGCAGCGGCATTTACCCGTGCGCCCTCTCAGGACGACACCACCGTCATTCGCGCCTCCACCGTCCTCGACGGCGCGGGTGCCACGCTCAAGGATGTGGATATCACCGTGCGTGGCGGGAAGATCGTCGCCATCGATAAGGCCACCAGCAAAGCGCCAGCCGGAACGATCATCGATCTCCGCGGCAACAAGACGGTGTTGCCGGGCCTCATCGACGCGCACTCCCACCTCACCTGGTATTTCAACGCGCAGGGACGCTACCACACCAATGCGGACGGCGAAACACCCGCGCAGGGGCTCGCTGCTGCGGTCGTGAACGCGCACGCGACGCTCATGGCAGGCTTCACCACGGTGCAGAGCCCGGGCTCGCCGGAAGATCTGAAGGTCCGCGAGATGGTCGAAGCGCAGGGCAATGGGCCGCGCATTCTCACCTCGCTGCAAGCACTCCAGAACGGCGACACCGCACGCCTCCGCTCACTTGTGCAGCAGCGCAAGCAGCAGGGCGCGGACCTTATCAAGCTCTTCGCCAGCGCGAGCATCCGTGACGGCGGCACGCAGACGCTGACCGCCGAACAAGTCGCCGCAGTGTGCGACGAGGCCAAGAAGCAGGGGCTCCGCACGATCGTGCATGCGCATTCCGCGGAATCCATGCGCACCGTGATCAACGCGGGGTGCGACCAAATCGAGCACGGGGTGTTCGCGACCCAAGCAGAACTCGACCTGATGGCCGCGAAGGGCACCTGGTTCGATCCGCAGTGCTCGCTCGTGTTCCGGAACTACCTCGATAATCGCGCCAAGTACGACGGCATTGGCAACTACAACGAAGCGGGCTTCGCCGCGATGGAAAAGGCGATTCCGATGGCCGCCGAGGCGATTCGGAAGGCGTGGAACACGAAGGGACTCAAGATGACCTACGGCACCGATGCCGTGGCCGGCGCGCACGGGCGCAACGCCGAGGATCTGGTGTGCCGTGTGCAGAGCGCTGGCGAGCCACCGATGCACGCCCTCGTCTCCGCCACCTCCGTCACCGCCCAGTCGATGGGACTCGGCGACAAGATCGGCCGCATCAAGGTCGGGATGGACGCCGATATCATTGCGCTCGACGGCGACCCGCTCAAGGACATCACCGTGGTGCGGAAGGTCGGCTTCGTGATGCGGGGCGGGAAGGTCCGGCAGTAGGGTACCGATGTAGACGAGGGGCGCGCTCAAGTGAGCGCGCCCCTCGTCGTTTTAAGCCACTTCGCGGCCTACCGTTCCTTCAGCGTCCCCAAAAACTCCTTCAGGTAGCTCCCCCAGACCGCCGGGAACGAGTGCGTCCCATGCCCGCGCGTCTGATCGGTGATCGGCAGCACCACGAACTTCACGTTCTTCATCCCGCCCACCAGTTTCTCCACCACGCCAAGCTCCGGTGGATTTACGAAATCGTCAGCGGAGTTGATGGCCAGCACCGGCGCCTTCACCGCGCCCAGATGCGTGGAGGGGTCGTACTCACGGCTCGAATCGAACTGGTAATACATGTCGTTCGCATCGGTGACCCTGAAGCGCGACTCCACGTACCCCCGAATCACCTCGTCCGCCTTGTCGCGCGACGGCGCTTGCTTCAGCTGCTGCAGCGGCGCACTGGACATCATATACAGAAAACCGAGCGACGCCTTCAGCCCCGGCGGCTGGGTCTTGTAGTCGCCCCCCATCCACGCCGGATCGTTCGTGATGTTGTCCTTGATTAGGGTGCGGATCATTCGGTTCCGTCCGACAATCGCCGTCGGGGCGCAGGCGAGCGGCACGAGTCCGTCCACGAAATCAGGATAGGTATAGCCCCACACCCACCCCTGCATGCATCCCATCGACGTCCCCAACAACAGCCGCAGGTGGTTTACGCCGAGCCCTTCCGTGAGCAGCACATAGTGCGCGCGCACCATGTCTTCGTACGTGTACTTCGGGAACTTGGCATGCAACCCATCACTGGGCTTGCTCGATCCGCCATGCCCGATCCCGTCGGGAAGCACCACGTAGTACTTGGCCGTGTCGAGCAACTGCCCGGGCCCAAAGAGCTCCCCCGCAAAGTTCGCACTCAGAAAGGCGCGCCCAGTGCCGCCGGTGCCGTGCAGCACAATCACCGCGTTGCGCACCTTACCCGCGGCGTCCTTCCGCGGCGCGCCGAGCGTGGTGTAGTGCAGCTTCATCTCGGCGAGCTTCTCGCCGTTGTTGAACGTGAAGTTGCGGGCCACGAAATCGCCTTCCTTGCCTTGAGCGGCAACGGTTGAGGCGGCGAGAGCAAGCAGCAGAAGAGCGCGCATGTAAAAACGGGGTGAATGGGTTCGACCGGAATCTACGGTCGCGACCGGCACCACGCCCCACCCGGAGGCCATATTTCGACATCATCCTGAATCCGGTCGGAAATGCTCACGAACACTCCTATCTGGGACGATGGTCAGTCGCTCCCCCTCTCCCCCCTCGACCGTGATGTCGAGACCGACGTCTGTGTCATCGGACTCGGCGGCTCCGGGCTCACCGCGGTCGATGAGCTCACTACGATGGGGCGCCGCGCCGTTGGCATTGACGCCGGCGGCATTGCCCGGGGCGCCGCAGGGCGGAACGGTGGGCTCCTGCTCGGCGGGACCGTCGATTTCCACCACGATGCCATCACGGCCATTGGCCGAGATCGCGCGGTGGGGATCTACCGGGAGACGATGGCTGAGATTCGCCGCATCGACGAGCAGGCGCCGGGCGTGGTGCGCCACACGGGTTCAATCCGGCTGTCCTCCGGCCCCGACGAGGACGCCGATATCGCCCGCCAGCGCGAGGCCATGCTCGCGGACGGCATCCGCTGCGAACTGTACGACGGGCCGCTCGGGCACGGAATCTTCATGCCCGACGACGCCTGCTTCAACCCGCAGCAACGCTGCCGGGCGCTCGCGCGGCGGGTGATCGCGCAGGGAGCGCAGCTCTACACGCATACGAGCGCCAGCAGCTACTCCGCCACGGAGGTTCGCACCGCCCGCGGAACTATACGGTGCGCGCAGGTGATTATTGCCGTGGACGGACGCCTCGAGACACTCGTTCCCGAGCTCGCGGGGACCGTCCGCACCGCACGGCTCCAGATGTTGGCCACCGCACCGGTCGCCGAGCGTGTGTTCCCCACGCCCATTAGCACGAGATACGGCTTTGACTATTGGCAGCAGACCCCCGATGGCTCGGTGGCCTTCGGCGGTGGGCGCGACCAATCGGTTGAAACAGAGTGGACGAACGACGCCGAGCCAACAAACCGGATCCAACAGTATCTCGAGCAGACGTTGCGCGAGACGCTCAAGGTTACGGCCCCCATCACCCACCGCTGGGCGGCGAGCGTCTCGTACACAGAGACGGGGCTCCCTGTGCTCCAAGAACTCCGCCCCGGATTGTGGGTGATTGGCGGCTACAGCGGCACCGGCAACGCCATGGGCGCGCTCTGTGGCCGCACCGCCGCCCGTGCCGCCAGCGACGAGACCACCGAGTTCGCGAGACTTCTTGTGAGCCACAGCTGATTTTCTGAGCCGCGGGCCGCGGGCGGCGAGGCGGCGGAGGGCGTAGTATTGAGGATGCGCCATTTTCGCCTCGCGACCGTAGTCGCCCTGCTCGTTACGCCGCTCGTTACGGCGTTTACACCCTCGGCCGCCTCGGCGCAGGATCGCTCCGCGGTCCAGCAATCCGCGCGCGAGATTTTCCGCGAACTGATCGGCATTAACACCGACGGTGATTCGGGCAGCACCACCGTGGCCGCGCAGGCAATGGCGAAGCGGCTGATTGCCGCTGGGTTTCCGGCCGCCGATGTGCAAATCGTTGGCCCCGCATCGAACGCCAAGAACTGGAATCTCGTCGCGCGCTATCGCGGAGCCGGAAAAGCAAAACCGATTTTGCTGATGGCGCATCTCGACGTCGTCACCGCGCGGCGCAGTGATTGGTCGATTGCGCCGTATGAACTCACCGAAAAAGACGGCTTCTTCTACGGCCGCGGCACCAGCGACCAGAAAAACGGCTGCGCGCTGCTCGTTGCATCGCTTATCCAGATGAAGAAAGAAGGAATCGTTCCTGATCGCGATCTGATCCTCGCTCTCACTGCTGGTGAGGAGGGCGGGATCGACTACGTGGGGATGGAGTGGCTCGTGAACAATCAACGGCCGTTGATTGACGCGGCGTTCGCGTGGAATGTCGATGCCGGTGATCCGCAGCTAAAGAATGGACAGCGGATTGCCCGTGTTGTCCAGGCCAGCGAAAAGGTCTACGCAACATTTGCGCTCGAAGCGACCAACACCGGCGGCCATTCGTCGCTTCCCACCAAAGACAACGCGATCTACCGTGTGACGGCTGCGGTCAACAAAATTGCGGCCTACGATTTTCCGCTCCACTGGAGTGAAATCACCCGCGGCTGGTTCACGCAGATGATGAGCACCGAACCCCCAGCCGTCGGGGCTGACATCCGCGCCGCTCTCGCGCCAAAGCCCGACGCGGCGGCCGTCGCGCGACTCTCCAAGAACGCGCTCTTCAACGCGCAAATGCGCACGACCTGCATTGCCACGATGTTCGAGGCGGGACACGCCGAAAATGCGCTCCCACAGCGGGCGAAAGCGACGATCAACTGTCGTATTCTCCCAACGGAAACCGCAGACGCCACCAAGCAAACGCTGGCACGACTCATTGCCGACACGGCCGTGCACATTACGCCGGTCGGGGCGATCGTCCCAAGTCCTCCGTCACCACTGACACCGTCCGTCCTTGCCCCAATCGCCGCAGTCACCACGCGCTTCTACCCAAAACTCCCGATCGTT
>JAPLKT010000069.1:0-6800 GCA_026387895.1 Gemmatimonadota bacterium
CGTGCTGAAGGGGGTGCAGGGCGCCCCGTCGACGGGCGGTGGCGGTACGCGCCGTGAAGCGCCGGAGATTGCCCCCTCGCGTGGCGGCAGCGCGGGCGCGATGCGTCGCGAGCCAGTGATGCTCGCCGATGCCGCCCCAGCTCCGACTCGCGTGCCGGCGCCCAGGGCATCTGCGCCAATCGCAGACAGAAGCGCAACTACGGCTGCCGCGATTCCACTCGACATCAACCGGCTCTCTGAGCATTGGGACGATGTCGTCGAAGCAGTGCGTCGTTCCGGTCGTGCCGTGGTCGCAAGCGCGCTAGCGGAGGCCGCCCCGATGGCAGTGACGGCGTCCGGCGTCGTGACGGTCGAAGTAACGGGTGAGGCGTTGGTTCAAGCCTTGGAGAATGGCGCCGAGGCGATCCTCGCGGCGCTACGATCGCGTTTCAGCGGTGTATCGAAGGTCTCCGTTCGTGGAGTGGGCGGTGATGCGCCTCGAAGCGCCTGACGGCGGATGCGGTGATCGCGAATCGCGTGGCGATGCTACGTAAGCGGGATCCGATTCTCGACGCAGCCGTTGATGCACTCGACCTTCGGCTTTTGGACTGAGTCGCGTGTCGGCCATCGATGAACTCGTCACGGAGCTGTCGCGACTCCCGACCATCGGCCGGAAGTCGGCGATGCGGCTCACCTATCATTTACTCAAGCAGTCACCGGATCAGGCGCGACGGCTCGCCGACGCGCTGGGCACACTCCACGAGCGCGTCCGGTCGTGTGAGCGCTGCTACAACCTGACGGAAGCTGCCCTCTGCTCAGTGTGTGCTGATCCACGGCGCGACGCGTCGATTATCTGCGTAGTGGAGGAGGCGAGCGACATCGGTGCGATCGAGCGGACGGCCGAGTTCCGCGGCGTGTACCACGTGCTCGGCGGCCGGTTGTCTCCACTAGACGGCGTCGGCCCCGATGATCTCACCGTCGCGTCGCTGGTGCGGCGCGTTGAGGGCGGCGGCGTGCGCGAGGTAATTGTCGCGACGAATCCGCGTCTCGAAGGGGAAGCAACGGCACTCTATGTGCAGGAGCAGGTGTTGGCGTTCCCGGTGAGTGTCACACGCCTGGCGCGGGGGCTTCCGGTTGGCGGCGATTTGGAATACGCTGACGGCGGCACGATTGCCCAGGCAATCTCGGCGCGACGGGAAATGCAATGAGCGGTGACCGGCACTGGTGGCAGCTGGCATTTGATGTTTCTTCAGAGAGGATTCCGTGGCCGACCTGACCCGTCTGTTTGCATTAAACGTCTCGCGATCTGCCGCTTCCGGCACGGGGCTCCCTGCTATTCTTCTGGGCGCACACACCGAGATTGACCTGCTCTCCAGCCAGGAGGCGCGCCTATGTCGATGATCAACCACGCGTCGCGCGAGATCAACTGCAAGATCGTGTACTACGGTCCTGGGCTTGGTGGCAAGACGACCAACCTCGAGCATGTCTACGCAAAGACCAAGCCGGATACGCGGGGTAAGCTTATCTCGCTTGCGACGGAGACTGAACGCACACTGTTCTTCGATTTCTTGCCCATAGATCTGGGGACGGTTCGCGGATTTAAAACGCGTTTTCATTTGTACACCGTCCCAGGCCAGGTCTATTACAACGCCTCGCGCAAGTTGATTCTGAAGGGGGTCGATGGGGTCATCTTTGTCGCCGATTCGCAGGTCGAGCGAATGGAGGCGAATCAAGAGTCCATGCAGAATTTGTACGACAACATGTCCGAGTACGGCTACGATCTCACGAAGCTCCCGTTTGTGATGCAGTACAACAAGCGCGATCTCCCGAACACAGCGTCGGTGCAAGCGCTTCAGGCGGCGCTGAATCCGGGCTGGGACGTCACCGACCCCGCGCGCCAACGCCTCACGCCAGACCCGCACCATGTCAATGAGAACCTCATTGAGCAGTTGCCGACGGGGGAGTGGGTCGAGCGTGCGCCGTACGTCGAAGGAGTGGCTGTGGCAGGTGATGGGGTGTTCGATACCCTCAAGGCGGTCACGAAGCTCGTGCTGAAGTCGCTCGAATGAGCGTCGCGTGAGCGAGCGTCCTCGTGATGCAACGCCTTCGCCGGCGGTAAGCGACTGGAATTTACCAAACGCCATTACGGCGACACGAATCGCAATCGCGCCGTTGATTGCGTTCCTTCCGTTCGTGGATTCGCCGACCTGGCGCGCGGTCGCCTTTGGGCTCTACGTTGCCGCGGCCATTAGCGATTATGTGGATGGCGTGCTCGCGCGCACGCGTGGGCTCGTGACCGATCTTGGCAAGTCGCTCGACCCACTCGCGGACAAGCTGTTGCTAGTGGCGACGAGCGTCACCTTGCTTGTGTTGCAGTCACCACCAGGTGATCCCGTCGTTGCACTGATGGGGAGCGTCCCAGGTGTGGTCACCCACGCGCATCTGTTTCCTTTCATCTCGTTCTTTGGCACGTGGTACCTGCCCTGGTGGGTGATTGCGGTGGTGCTCGGCCGCGAAGCGTTCATGACGGTGTTCCGATCATTCGCGCATCGGCGCGGAGTGGTGATCGCGGCGATTGGTCCCGCCAAATGGAAGGCGGCTATGCAGTACATCTGGGTAGGCGCTGCATTTTGTCACTTCGCCGTGATTACCTTTGCGCGGCACCAGCTCGTGCAGGGGCAAGGGTGGGCATGGCTCACGCAACTGGTTGGAACCATCGGCGAACTCTCGATGATCGTCGCCGTCGCGCTGACACTCTGGTCGCTCGTCCTCTACATGCGGCGCTACGGCGCACTCTTCACACAATGAACGTTGAGATCGTCACGATTGGTGACGAGCTGCTGCTTGGCTTCACGATCGACACTAATGCGGCGCACCTTGCTCGCCAGCTCGCGGCTATTGGCGTACAGATCACCCGTCGGCAAACCTGCGGCGACAGCGCCGCCGAGATTGCCTCGGCGGTGCGCGAAGCGCTGGAGCGCACCGGTGCGGTGATTACGACGGGCGGACTCGGCCCCACCTCCGATGACATGACGAAGGAGTCGATCGCCGCGATCTTTGGTCGCGCGATGGAACGTCACGAGGACATCGTCGATGCGCTCAAGACCCGCTGGAAAGCCTGGGGACGGAGTGGCGAGCTCCCGCTGTCGAACCACCAACAGGCCATGATTCCGGCCGGCGCACGGATTCTCAAGAATGGCCATGGCACCGCGCCCGGGATCTGGCTGGAGGACGAGCGCGGTCGGTGGGTCGCAATGCTCCCTGGAGTCCCCCGTGAGATGCGCGGGATGCTGGCCGACGAACTGCTCCCGCTCGTTCGCGCGCGCGTGATCGGCGAGCCTGAGGTGATTGTGTCTCGCACGCTCCGCACGACGGGCGTTGGCGAATCCGCAGTCGCTGATCAACTCGGGCACCTCGCGAAGAATCCAGAGGGGGTGGCACTCGCGTACCTCCCAGGCTGGGAAGGGGTTGACCTGCGTCTTACCTCGCGCGGGCGCAACGCTGCTGCCGCCGCTGTCGCGCTGGAGAAGGCTGGGCGCGCGCTCCTCGCTGTGGTTGGACCCGCAACCTACGGCGAGGGCGATACCGACCTCGCGGCCGTCGTCTTAGCGACGCTCCGTGCGCGCGGGATGATGCTGGCGGTCGCTGAGAGTTGCACCGGCGGGCTGCTTGGTGCGCGTCTGACGGCGATCCCAGGCTCCAGTGACGTAGTGCTGGGTGGTGTAATTGCCTACGCGAATGGCATAAAAGAGCGACTCTTGCAGGTCGATGCAGAGGTGCTCAAGGCAAACGGCGCGGTGAGCGAGCCTGTGGCCCGCGAGATGGCGGCTGGGGCAGCCCGGGCGACCTCTGCTGACGTCGGACTGAGCATCACCGGCATTGCCGGCCCCGGGGGCGGATCAGCGGAGAAACCGATCGGCACGGTCTGTTTCGGCTTGTTCATGCAAGGCAAGGTGAGTTCCGCCCGGGCGGTCATGATTGGGGACCGTGACGAGATTCGCCGCCGTGCGGCACAGGCAGCGCTGAACCTGCTGCTCCGTGCGTTGGCCGAGCCCGTGCCCGACGCGGACACCGAGACAGTCTTTGCGGCACGACCGTTGCAGGAATAGCCGACAGGCGACGACCTTTAAGGAATCATGACTGACTCTATAAATAATCCCACCGGCGCTACGGCCCCGGACGCCGCTCCCGATGCGCCGCTCGACCCAGCAGCGGAAATCCCGAGCGGGCTCGACGCTGAGCTCGCGGTGCTGCAGGCCCAGATTGCCGACCAGAAGGACAAGTATCTCCGCCTCGCGGCAGAGTACGACAACTTCCGGAAGCGCAGCATCCGTGAACGTCAGGAAGCCGAGCACAAGGGCATGGGAGTGCTCATTTCGGGTATTCTTGATGCGCTCGACGATCTTGGGCGATTCGCCCACGTCGATCCCGCCACGGTTGAATCTGTTGCCGTTGTGACTGGCGCCGAGATGGTAGAAAAAAAGTTGCTCAAGTCGCTGGCTGGGCACGGACTCGAGCTGGTGAGTCCGGTAGGCCTCCGGTTCGATCCGGCGGTCGCCGAAGCGCTCACCACGGTGCCGGCGCTGTCGCCTGAAGAAGACCACACGGTCGCGCAGGTATATCAGGTTGGCTACCTGTTCAACGGCCAGCTACTGCGTCCTGCGCGCGTCGTCGTGAAGCAGTGGAACGGTTGATGCGCGTGACCGCTCCTCATCCCGTGGCAGTCCTCGAGCGTTCGCACTAATGGCCGCCAAGGACTTCTACACGGTGATGGGGGTGCCCGAGCGCGCCACCGCCGACGAGATCAAGACGCAGTATCGGCGGCTGGCGAAAGAGCATCACCCGGATTCGAACAAGAACGATCCCAAGTCCGCCGAGCGCTTCAAGGAGATCTCAGAGGCGTATCAGGTATTAGGGGACCAGAAGAAGCGCACGCAGTACGACGAGATGCGCCGTCTCGGGGCATTTGAATCGCGCGCCGCGCGGCCCCGTCCTGGTGCGGGACAACGTCAGGGTGCACCAGGCGGTCCGCAGAACTTCAAGTTCGACGAGATCAACGACGTCGGAGGGATCGGCGGGCTCGGTGATTTATTCAGCTCGATGTTCGGCGGCGGCGGTGGCGCGCGCGGACAACGACCCGTGGGCCCGGAACCGGGCCAAACGATTGAGACTTCGCTGGATGTGCCGTTTAAGATTGCGGCAACCGGCGGCAAGGTTCCGATTGATCTTGAAGTGAACGAAGAATGCGCCACGTGCAGCGGTTCCGGCGCGGCCAAGGGTGCGCGCGTACAGGCCTGCCATGAGTGCAATGGCCGCGGTTCGATTTCATTCGGTCAGGGTGGATTCGCGGTGAACCGCCCGTGCCCGATGTGTCTCGGCAAGGGGCAACTCCCTACGGAGAAATGCCGCGACTGTAAGGGAGCTGGCGAGACACGGAGTAAGCGGAAGGTCATAATCACCGTGCCCGCGGGCGTCGATACCGGGGGAAAGATCCGGCTGAAGGGGCAGGGTGGTCGCGGTCAGCGTGGCGGGGCGCCTGGTGACATCGTGATCACTTTCCGTGTGCACGAGGACACGCGATGGATGCGCGACGGGCTCGATTTGATCACGCACGCCAAGATCAACGTGGCGCAGGCAATGTTGGGGTCGAAGGCCAGTGTCGAAACCCCGGACGAAAAGACCGTCGCGATTAAGATTCCGCCGGGGACATCGAGCGGTAAGCGATTCCGTGTGCGCGGGCAGGGTATCGCGAAGGACGGGAAGCAGGGTGATCTGCTGGTGGAGGTGGAGATTGTCGTGCCGGAGAAGCTGTCGGCCGATGAGATCCGCATGATTGAACGGTTCGCGGAGTCTGCGGGGCTCGAGCGCTAATGATGCGCGCATTCCTGGCGCTTGCCGCGGCTGCATGCACACTGCTCACGCCGCAGCGAGCCAAGGCGCAGTACACATTCACCAAGCACGACGCCCGCGTGGGCTATCCGCGATGGAGCGGATGCTTTTCGAATGTCACCGTTGGCGGCCCACAGCGCCTCGCCGTCGACTGGGCGTATGGCTTTGAGTCACGGCTCCCCGGCGCACGGGCGACGAGTGAGGCTGTGCAGTGCACGTGGGCATCCGCTCGCGTCGGGCTCGGCGCCGGCTCGCTCGGTTTGGGGTACAACCGGTATCCCGGTGCTCTGGGGACGATGTGGTTTGGTCAGCTCGCAGTGCTGCGCACCTTTGACAAGCCAAACGGGGGCACGCCGAACGCGACGTACGTGGGCGTCGAGGGCGGGGGCGCCTATCTGGCGGGGATCTCGCCGCGCGTTGGCTACTTCGTGCGTACCGGCGGCGGGAGTGCGCCGCGTGGGCTGTTCACCTGGGGCGTGGGATTTGGGTTCTAGCGCCCGTTAGCTGCTCGGCGCTGCAACGCTGGCCAATCCCTTCGTAATCACGTCCATCGTGTGCGACAGGGTCGCCTCGAACACCCGGAGCGGTTCTGTGGTGTCGCGCCCAGCGTTGATGGCCGACTCCAAATGGGCCGCGTCCTTGGCGATATTCGTCAAGCCGAGGTTGGCGGCAGCGCCGCGGAGCGAGTGCAAGTCACGGACTGCCGTTGCGCCATCGTTCGCCTGAAGCTGTGCGCGGACGCGGGTTGCGGCATCTGACTGCGTGTCGACGACCTTCTGCAGCAGGCGTGCATACAGCCCCGAGTTGCCAGAGAGGCGCTTGAGCGCGCCTGCGACGTCGATCGAATCGAGCTCGAGCACAGGAGTCACCGCAGGGCTCACCACAGGCACTGGCACAGGCACTGGCACAGGCACTGGCACAGGCACTCGCAC
>JAPLKT010000069.1:6863-7882 GCA_026387895.1 Gemmatimonadota bacterium
ATCGGCTTTGCGAGATGTCCCTGCATCCCCGCCTCGGTGCAGCGCGCGCGGTCTTCAACCATCGCGTGAGCCGTCATGGCAATCATCGGGACCGCAGCCCACTGGGACTCCTTCCGAATCGCGCGGGCGGCCGTTAACCCATCCATCACGGGCATCTGGAGATCCATCAAAATCGCGTCGTATACGGTGCCACGGCGCAGGCACGCGATTGCCTCCGCTCCATTATTCGCGATCTCCACCACCACGCCCGTGGATTCCAGCAGCTCACAGGCAATCTGCTGATTGATGAGATTGTCTTCGGCAAGCAAGACCCGGAGCCCCGCCAGCTGCGAGGCGTGCACCGACTCCTTCGCGCCTATAAACGTGGAGCCGGTGCTCTCGCCGCCGACGATTCTCCGGAGCGTGTCCGTCAGAGTCACGATACTGACGGGCTTCTGCACAAACGCCACCACGCCTTCCGATTCAGCAGCGACCTGCGCGTCTTCTTGTCCGTACTCGGTCAGCAAGACGACCTTCGTGCCGTGCGCGCCGGTGTCTCGAGCAAGTGCTCGAATGGCATCGACGCCGCTCAGTCCTGGGAGTGTGCTGTCGAGCAACGTCAGGTCGAACGTCTGAGGGAGTGCCCGCTGGATCTCAGCAGCCGCCGCTTCGGCCGATGCTACTGCGGTCACGTTCATGGAGAGTCGCGTGAGTTGCTCAACGAGAACAGCGCGCGCGGCGTCGTGGTCCTCCACCAGCAAGACCCGCAGCCCTGCGAGTTCCCGTGGCGGCGCAAACGGTGCTGCATCAGGCAGTGCTTCAAACCATGCGGTGAAGCTGAAACAGCTCCCTGCGTCGGGGATGCTGTGCACGCTGATCGTTCCGCCCATAAGGGCGGTTAGCTGCTTACAGATTGCAAGGCCGAGTCCCGTGCCGCCATAGCGCCGTGTGGTTGAGGCGTCCGCTTGCGTGAAGGGCTGAAAGAGCCGCTCAGCCTGTTCCGGTGTCATGCCAATGCCGGAGTCAGTTACGTCAACGCG